>VAXP01000138.1:0-24246 GCA_005884125.1 Actinomycetota bacterium
GCCCACTCGTTTTCGACGTCGACGTCAACCTCAGCTACGGTTCCCGGCCGATGGCCGCCGTCGAGGAGATCTTCCTCCCGGACCCCGACCCTAGAGAACCGAGGTTTACGGTCATCTCGGTAGACGACCACGTTGTCGAACCGCGCCACATGTTCGAGGGCCGGCTGCCGAGGCACCTGCAGGAGCGGGCGCCGCGCATCGTGGAGACGAGGGCTGGCCACGAGGTCTGGGAGTTCGAGGGCCAGCGGCTCTACCAGGCCGGCATGAACGCCATCGTCGGACGCCGCCGGAACGGTGTGGTCGTGGAGCCGCTGCGTTTCGAGCATATGCGGCCGGGCTGCTATGACGTGCACGCCCGCATCAAGGACATGGACATCAATGGAGTGTGGGCGGCGGTGAACTTCCCGTCGATGATCGCCGGGTTCTGCGGCCGGGTGTTCTCTCAGGCCGATGACGCCGAGCTCGGCTTGGCCGCGACCAGGGCATGGAACGACTGGTTCTTCGAGGAGTGGCACTCTGCGTACCCGGACCGGCTCGTACCCCTGGGGATCACGTTCCTCACCGACCCCGACGAAGCCGTCAAGGAGATCAAGCGCAACGCGGAACGCGGGTTCACCTCGGCATCCCTGCCCGAGCGGGCACCGCATCGGCTTGCCCAGCCTGTTCTCGGGCTACTGGGACCCGATCATCCAGGCGTGTGTCGAGACTGGCACCGTCATCTCGCTGCACGTCGGTTCGTCGGGGGGGTACGACGCGCCGGAAGACGCTGGTTCCAGAAGCATGCAGCTCGCCCCAACGCTGTTTGGCCAGCTGGCGCTGACCGCGGCCGCCGAGTGGCTGTGGTCGGGCTACCCGGTCAAGCATCCCGACCTGAAGATCGCCATGTCCGAGGGGGGCATCGGTTGGGTCGCCATGCTCATCGAGCGACTGGACGGCATCTGCGATCGTGGCGGCTATGGGAACGACGAGAAGGGCGGCATGCGGCCAGCGGACGTGCTGCGCCGCAACTTCTGGTTCTGCACGATCGAGGACGTCGCAGCCATGGAGACCCGGTCGACGATCGGCGTAGAGAACATCTGCATCGAGGTCGACTACCCGCACGGTGACAGCACGTGGCCCGACACTCAAGGAATCATCGAAAAGAATTGGGGGCATCTGCCCGCGCACGAACTGCGCATGATCTGCAGCGAGAACGCCGCCAACTTGTACCGCGTCCCCCTTCCCGATGTCGTGCTGCCGGTCGAAATCCGTTAGCGCAAGGGAGGCAGGTCCCCCTCTCGGCCTCCGCCCAAACGACTCGGTGGCGATTTGGGCCGGCGGGCCGGCGGAACCGCCCCTCGTGCGGTCACGGGTGCTGTGACTACGGTGACCAATATCGACGAAGATCCCCGGTGGGCACGTGGTGCTGACAGTGGCCCGCGTCCACCAGGTGTACTTGACGTGTCCTGACCCAAGTCCCTGGAGGGTGAGATGAGCGCGACCAACGGCGTCAGCGTTATCGACGGAGACGGGCACGTGGTGGAGCCGCCTGATTTGTGGACAAGCCGCATGGACCAAAGGCGATGGGGCGACCTCATTCCACGCTTCGATCAACAGGAGAGGGCATGGTACGTGGGAGGCGTCCAACGATGGGGAGGCTCGGACAACCTCCAGCGCGTGATCAAGCACGTGCCCACCACGGCCGACGAGCTCAGAGAGATCACCCGGAGCTTGCAGCATCCGGGTGCATACGACCCCCACGAGCGCATCAAGGTGATGGACCGCGACGGCATGGACGCTGCAGTGCTCTACCCGACGCGCTCGCTCTTCTACGGCCCGATCGACCCCATCGACGCGATTCGCGACCCTGAGTTCGCAACCGACGTCCTTCGCGCCTACAACGACTGGATCGCCGAGTTTTGCTCGGCGCATCCGAGCCGACTGTTCGCCCTCGCAGCCCTTACGCTCGCCGACATCGACCTCGCATGCGCCGAGGCCGAACGGGCCGTGAACAAGCTCGGACTGCGAGGAGTCATGGTGCGCCCCGCGCCGTACATCGGCGAGCTTCCGTTCTCCAACGCCGTCTACGATCGATTCTGGGACACAGTCCAGGGCCTTGATGTGCCGGTGGCGTTCCACCCGAGCGTGCACATCGACGTCCCAGGAGCTTGTCGAAAATACAGACTCGTGCACCCCAGCGAGAACATCCTGATCACCAACATGATGGTCGACCCCGAGCACGGCGGCTCGGCCCTCGGTCAAGCGATCGGGAACACCTGCGACATGATGGTGACAATGGCCCGCATCCTGATGGGCGGCGTGGCCGAGCGATTCCCGCAATTGACGTTCCTGTTCTTGGAGTCGGGCGGCGGCTGGGTGCCGACACAGCTCGAGCGTATGGACGAACAGGTCGAGCTGTTCTGGCTCGAACGGAAGTGGCTGTCGATCCTGCCGAGCGAGTACTTCAAGCGGCAGTGCTACGTCAGTTTCGACCCCGGCGAGTGGAACCTGGCGGCGAGCGCGGGGTTCCTCGGTTCCGACCGAATCCTGTGGGCATCGGACTTCCCCCATCCGGAGTACAAGCCCGAGGTGGTGTCCGAGCTCAAGAAGAACCTCTCGACCCTGCCGGACAAGGACCAGCGGAACATCTTGGCGGAGAACGAGATCAAGGCTTACCGCCTCCCGCTCAAGGCCATGGAAGCCGCATAGCCGCCCTTTGCCTGAAGGGAGGCGGACCAGACCTTCGGAGGATGGCGCGGCAGGCATCGGCGGGCGCCGGGTGACCCGGGTAGGTTCCGTCTCCGTCATCTCGGAAGGGCGGACACATGACCTATGAGAACCTGACGCTGACCCGCGACGGCCACGTGGCGGTGGTGGTGCTGAACCGTCCCGACAAGCTGAACGCGCTCAACGGTGCCCTCAGCCGCGAACTGCTGGGCGTCATGGACGAGCTGCGGGCCGACGACGCCGTCCGGTCGGTGGTGATCGCCGGTGCCGGCCGTGGCTTCTGCTCCGGGGCCGACCTGACGGACGGGGGAACGCGGCGCGACCTGTCTGAGCAGAGCCAGGGCGAGCGCCTCGACGAGATGGGGTGGGTGGGGCGCCAGGCCGTCGCCGTCTACCGGCTCGACAAGCCCACGGTGGCCGCCATCAACGGCGTGGCCGCAGGTGCGGGCATGAGCTTGGCCCTGGCCTGCGACCTGCGCATCGGTGGTCCCGCCGCCCGGTTCCGCACGGTCTTCGCAGAGCGCAGCCTCAGCCCGGACTCGGGCATGAGCTACTTCCTCACCCGCATCATCGGCTACTCACGCGCCTGCGACCTGGTCTTCACCAGCCGCGACGTCGACGCGGCCGAGGCGTACCGGCTCGGCCTTCTCGACCGGCTGGTGGACGACGCCGACCCGCTGGGCGCGGCCGTCGACCTCGGCCACCAGATGTCGGCGCTGCCGCCGTTGGCCGTCCGCTCGGGCAAGAGGGTGCTGCAGCACAACCTGGAGGTGGACCTGGAGGATGCCCTCCGCTACGAGACGGCGGGGCTCGGCTACGCCAGGCGGGCCCCGAATGACGTGCGGGAGGCGGGCCTGAGCTTCCGCGAGCGCCGCTCACCCACCTTCACCGGCACATAGCGGCGGTCGGCTCGCGCCAGCGGAACCCCATTCGCCCGATCGCTGAACCTCGGCCGGGCCAACGAAACGTCGAGCTCAGATGCTGAGCCCGCTCCAGGAGCGGGTCGCCTCGCTCGTTGCCAGCCTCGACGAAGCAGTCGCGGCGGCGACTCGTGAAACCCATGAGGTGGATTATCACTGGCGATCGGGTCGGGCGGCCTTGCTTCTAGTGATGATATCATATGATATCCAAGGCTAGGAGTGGACGCATGGCTGACATCCTCATCAGGGACCTGCCCGACGATGTGGTCGCCGCCATCGACGCCAAGGCTCGCCGCGCTGGCCTGTCTCGAACCGAGTACATCCGGCGTGCCCTCTCGCGCGAGCGAGGGGCGTCAGGACCCGAAGTGACTGTGCAAGATCTGGCCGCCTTCGCCGCGATTTTCGCCGACCTGGCCGACCCCGAGGTCATGCACCGAGCCTGGTCGTGACCACCTGGCTCATCGACAAGTCGGCGCTTGCTCGGCTCGCTGACAGCCCCGACGCATCAGAGTGGGCCAGCCGGGTCGACCGCGGTCTCGTTCGGATCTCCACCGTCACCAGACTCGAGGTCGGCTTCTCGGCGAGATCCGCCGACGACCTCCGACTGGCCAGCGAGCATGCGCCACTTGCTCACATGCCGGTCGAGTACCTGACGCCCGCCATCGAAGACCGCACGGTAGAGGTCCAGATGGAGCTCGCCGACAGCGGTCATCATCGAGCCGCGTCGATCCCGGACCTGCTCATCGCCGCGACCGCCGAGCTCGCCGGACTGACCGTGCTCCACCTCGACAAGGACTTCGAGCTGATCGAGGCGATCACCGGCCAACCAGTCGAGCGGCTCACGCAACACTGATTCCACCCTTTGGAGCAGAGGGCATCACTCTGCAGGACCAAGCGGTGTCGCTGAGTAGCCGGGTGCGACTCATCTCCGCAAAGGAGCGCGTTGCCCCGGTGTGTCGACGTTACCGTAATTCCCTAGCCCGACGCCGCCGGATTCCCCACCGGGCTCTTGGGGGTGTTGGGTTCTACTCGATGGCGGTTCGTTCCTGCCGAGGCCGCGCCATGATCAGCTCGGCGAGTTCGTGGGCCAGCGCGTTGGCCGACGGCCAGCTTCAAACTGGAGCGGACGACGGGATTCGAACCCGCGACCCCAACCTTGGCAAGGTTGTGCTCTACCAACTGAGCCACGTCCGCAGCGCGCCTCAGACTAGCAAAGCACGGGCCGAGCAGAACCCGAGCCCGACCCGGTGTGACCTCTGTGCTCAGCCGGTGGGGACCTGCTCGGCGGCCTTCTTCAGCTCGGCCAGGGCCTCGTTCACGTGGTGGGCGATGTTCCAGACGCGAGGCACCGCCTCCCTGCCGACGACGATGCCGAAATACATGGAGCCCATGTAGCTCATGACCGTGATATTCACGGCGCCGCCGTCGTTTATGGGACCCATGGGGTACATGGCCACCATCCGCGACCCGGCCGAGTAGAGCGGGAAGTTCGGTCCCGGCACGTTGGAGATGGTGACGTTGAAGACGGGACGGAGCCGGTCCATGATGCGCATGTTGGACGCCAGGCGGGCGGCCCGCGCCGCTACGGCAGGCGCGGCGAACTCCGCCCAGTCCATCAAGGTCTCGGCGCCGATGGCCTTGTCCTGCTCCTTGGCCTGCTTTGTCCCCTCGATGATGCAGCGCAGGCGCTCGACGGGGTCAGCCACGTTGGTCGCGAGTGTCACGAGCATGGACGACACCCGGTTGCCCATCGTCCCCTTCTCGTCCTCGGTCCTGACCGAGATGGGGACCATGGCGACCAGCGGGTCCTCGGGTAGCTCGCCCTCCTCCTGCAGGTACGCACGCAACGCCCCGGAGCACAACGCCAGCACGACGTCGTTCACCGTCCCGCCAAGGGCGTTCTTGACGGCCTTGACGTCTTCCAGGCTGATGTCGGTGAACCCCAGCCGCCGGTGGGGGGTGAGGCTGACGTTGAGAGGTGTCTTGGGTGCGCTGAAGGGCGGCGGCGGCGGGTTTACGCCGGGGGCCCGGTTCCGGCGACGCAGGCGCAAGGCCATCTCCGCCGTGCGCCGGGCCGCCTTGACGGCCCGGACGGGCTGGCGGGCCAGGGAGGCCAGGGCATAGCTCACCAGCTCCAGGTCGGTCGGCACCTTGTCGGGCCGCCACGGAGGGTCGGGCTCGGGAACGACCATCGGCTCGGGCGTCAGGTCGAGCAGGTTGACCGTGATCTCGACCCCCGAGACGCCGTCGATCGCGGAGTGGTGGAGCTTGCTGACGACGCCGATCATCCCCCCCTCGAGCCCTTCCACCACGTACATCTCCCATAGGGGCCGGCTGCGGTCGAGAGGGCGGGAAATTACCTCGGCCGAGAACTCGGCCAGCTCCCGGACGCCACCCGGCGCCGGAAGGGCGGCTCGGCGCAGGTGGTAGTCCAGATCGAATTCGGGATCCTCGATCCAGAGCGGATGGTGGAGCTGGAAGGGGACCTCCACCAGTCGGCGCCGGAACGGCGGCAGCAGCGGAAGCCGGTTCTCCACCAGGGCGCGGACCCCCTCGAATGAGTAGCCACCCGGCACGGTGGAGGGGTCGAACACCGCCGTCGACCCGACGTGCATGTGATTGCTCGGGGTCTCCAGGTAGAGAAACGTCGCGTCCATGCCGGTCAGCCGCTGCATGACTGCCTCCTCGGTGGGACGCGGTCCCTCTGACCGAGCCCCAGTACCCCCATCCTCGCGCCGGACATGCCCGGCCGCATCAAAATGACGCCATTCTTTACCAAGCTCGACATTCGCCTACTTCAACAAGCGCGACAGGCGGCGGTCGGCGAGCGGCTTTCCGCCCGTCTGACAGGTCGGGCAGTACTGCAGCGACGTCGTCGCGAACGACACTTCTCTCACAGTGTCCCCACAGACGGGGCACGCCTCGCCGGCGCGGCCGTGGACCCCCATGCCCGAGCGCTTCTCCGACTTCAGCTCTCCGCCGGGGAGGCCGACCGAGCGCGCCACGGCATCGGTGAGCAGCTCGACCAGGGCCTGGTGGAGCCGCACCCCCTCCTCCTCGCTCAGGCGGGCCGCCGACTTGAAGGGAGAGAGCCGGGCCGCGTGCAGCACCTCGTCGGAGTAGGCGTTGCCCACCCCGGCCAGCACCGTCTGGTCGGTCAGGGCCGATTTCAGCCGCCCCCCGTTGGCGGCCAGGCGGGCCAGGAGCGCGGACGCGTCCAGCGCCGGGTCAAGGGCGTCGGGGCCGAGGCGGGCGATCCCCGGGACGTCCTCGGGCGAGCGCACCACGTATATGGCCAGGCGCTTCTCCGTCCCGGCCTCGCTCACCTCCAGGCCGCCTCCGGGCTCGAGGCCCACCCGCAGTGCCAGGGGTCCCCTCCCTTGCTTCGGCTTGGCCGTGGCCATCTTCTCCCGCAGCCGGACCCAGCCGCCCCGGGCCAGGTGCAGAACGAGCCACACCGGGTCGCCGGCCGCCCCCGAGGTCTCCAGGCACAGGAACTTCCCCCGCCGTCGGCAGCAGACGACGGTCCGACCCACGAGGGCGTCGAGGGGCGGGTCGAAGGTCTTGAGGGCCGCCACCGCAGCCAGCTCCACCCTGTCGATGCGGCGCCCACCGGCCTCGGCCGTGAGGAAGCGGGCCAGGGCTTCGACCTCCGGTAGCTCGGGCACGACGGGCCCCTCAGCGGCCGGTGTGGCCGAAGCCGCCCGTGCCCCGCTCGCTCACGGGCAGCTCGGCCACGGTCACGAACCGGGCCTGCTCCACCCGCTGGATCACCAGCTGGGCGATGCGGTCGCCCCGGCTCACCTCGTAGGCCGCGACCGGGTCGGTGTTGACCAGGAGCACCCGGAGCTCGTCCCGGTAGCCGGCGTCGACCAGCCCGGGCGTGTTCAGGCAGGTCACACCGTGGCGCAGGGCCAGACCGCTGCGGGGCTGGATGAACCCGGCGTAGCCCTCGGGGATGGCGACGGCCACCCCCGTGCCCACCAGGGCCCGGCCTCCGGCCGGGGCCAGCACCGCCCCCTCCCGGGCCATGAGGTCGGCGCCGGCGTCGCCGGGGTGGGCGTAGGCGGGCAGGGCCAGGTCGGGGTCGAGCCGCACAAGGGGCACCTCGATCTGGCCGTCCAACCCGGCCTCTCCGTCCTGTCCGCCCTCCAGCAGCACGATGGCATGGTAGGTGGACGGCTCGGCCGGGCGGCCGCCCGGGGACGGTCGGACGCCCGGGAACGCTTTAGCATCGCCGCCCGTGCTGGCGTGGCTGGACCTGGAGATGACCGGGCTCGATCCCACCCGCGACGTGATCCTGGAGATCGCCACCCTCGTCACCGACGACGAGCTCGAGATCGTGGCCGAGGGACCGGACATCGTCGTGTCCGCCCCCGAGGCCGCCCTGGCCGGCATGGAGAAGGTCGTCAAGGCCATGCACGCCCGCAGCGGTCTGATCGAGGCCGTGCAGGCCTCCACCACCAGCCTCCATGACGCCGGCCACGCCACCATCGAGTTCCTTCAGGCCCACATCGCCGAAGCGGGGACCGTCCCTCTGTGCGGGAACTCCATCGGCACCGACCGCCGCTTCCTCGTCACCCACCTGCCCGAGCTCGATGCCTACTTCCACTACCGCTGCATCGACGTCTCCACGGTGAAGGAGCTGTGCCGGCGCTGGTACCCCAAGGTCCTGGAGGGGGCGCCGGCCAAGGCGGGGGGGCACCGGGCCCTCGACGACGTGCGCGAGAGCGTGGCCGAGCTGCGCTACTACCGCACCGCCATCTTCAAGGAGGCGGAAGCCCGCTCGGCCGACACCTCCTGATCGGGACGGGTCCGGCCGCGGGGCGGCGGGACCGAGGCAACGGTCCTACTGGGCCCACTCCTTCACCTGCTCCACGATGGCGGCGGGGTCCGGTCCCACAGGAGTCATGTTGAGCACGGTGACCCCCGCCTCCTTGTAGGCGGCGATGCGCTCTTTCACGTATCCGGCCGGCCCCACCAGGGAGATGCCCTCGAGCAGCTCGTCGGGCACGGCATCGGCCGCGTCCTTCTTCTTGCCCTCCAGGTACAGGTCCTGGATGAGCTCGGCCTCCCGCTCGAATCCGTAGCGGCGGGCCAGGTCGTTGTAGAAGTTGCGGCCCCTGGCGCCCATGCCCCCCACGTAGAGGGCCACCATGGGCCTGGAGAGGTCGCGCACACCCTGCACGTCGTCGCCGATGGCGACCAGCCCGCCGGCGCCGATCTCCAGCGGACCCAGTGACGGGTCCCGCCCCGCCCGCCCCCGGCGGAGGGCCTCCCCCCAGACCCGGTCGGCCCTCTCGGGGACGAAGAGGATGGGCAGCCAACCGTCGGCCACCTGGGCCGTCATCTCCACGTTCTTGGGCCCCAGTGATGCAACCCAGATGGGGATCCGCTCGCGCAACGGGTGGGTGATGAGCTTCAGGGGCTTGGCCAGTCCGGTGCCCTGCCCCGTGGGGAGGGGGATGGGGTAGGCGCCCTCGTTGGTGAGCACCTCTCTTCTCCACACCCGTCTGCAGATGTCCACGATCTCGCGCGTGCGCCCCACGGGCTCGACGTAGGGGACGCCGTGCCAGCCCTCGATCACCTGGGGCCCGGACGCACCCAGGCCCAGGACGAAGCGCCCGCCCGAGACGTAGTCGAGCCCGGCGGCCGTCTGGGCCAGCAGGGTCGGGGTGCGGCTGTAGATGGGGAGGATGCCCGAGCCCAGCTCGACCTTGCTCGTGCGGGCCGCCAGGTACCCGAGCAGGCTCACGGCGTCGAAGCCGTAGGCCTCGGCCACCCACACCAGGTCGAGGCCGGCGCTCTCGAGCGCCACCACCTGGTCGGCGGCGGCCCGGATGTCCCCTGCGTAGTTGAGCTGCGTGCTGACGCGCATGACGGCCTCCTCGGGGCACGATCCTGTCGCCGACATCCTCATGGGGTCTTGACCGGGCGGTCAAGTATTGTCTCCGGGCATGCCCCAGCACAGCAAGCAGGAGCAGGAGCCGGCAACCGAGGAGGTGACCGAGGTCGGCCCCGGGGTGGTGCGCTTCCAGCTGCCCATCCAGATGCCGGGGCTGGGCCACGTGAACACCTACGCCCTCCTCGACGAGCGGGGCGCGGCGATCGTCGACCCGGGGATGCCCGGGCCCCTGACCTGGCGCACCCTCGGCCGCCGGCTGCGCCAGCTCGGTGTGCCCATGCGCCACGTGCACACGGTGATCGTCACCCACTCGCATCCCGACCACTTCGGCTCGGCCGGTCGCCTGGCCCGGGAGGCGGGAGCCGAGCTGGTGACCCAGAGCGCCTTCCGCACCTTCCGGCCCGGGCGGGACGGACCCGACCAGCGCGACGCCGGGGCCGGCCCCGTGGGCAACCCCTTCGCCACCGTCCCCTGGGGGGGCCGGCCTCCCCGCCCGCCCCGGAGCCGGATGATGATGTTCCGGGTGCTGCGCCTGGCCGGGCAGTTCGTCGTGCCCCAGCCCACCACCAGGCTGGACGACGGCGACACCATCAAGCTGGCGGGCCGGGAGTGGACGGCCCTGCACACGCCGGGCCACACCCTGGACCACCTCTGCCTCCACGATCCGGAGGAGGGCCTGCTGCTTTCGGGCGACCACGTGCTGCCCACCATCACGCCCCACATCGCAGGGATGGGCGCCGGACCCGACCCGCTCAGCTCCTACCTATCGTCGCTGCGGCGGGTGGAGCGGCTGGAGAACGTGCAGCGGGTCCTGCCCGCCCACGGCCATCCCTTCGACGACCTGGCGGGAAGGGTCAAAGCCATCGAGCGCCACCATGCCGAGCGGCTGGAGCAGCTGCGCTCGGTGTCGGGCGCGCTGGGAGCGGCGACGGTGGAGGCCTACTCGAGGGAGCTCTTCCGCCCGGCCCGGTGGGGGCCCATGGCCGAGAGTGAGACCTACGCCCACCTCGAGCACCTCAGGCTGGCCGGAGAGGCCGAACGCCACGAGCAGGGGGGCAGGTTCGTGTACCTCGTCGCCCCCGGCGCCGGGGCCGGCCCGGCGACCTAATCTCGGCCGCCATGGAGAACCGCACGCTGGGACGGACCGGGATCAGGGTCAGCACGCTGTGCCTGGGCGCCATGATGTTCGGCGGCTGGGGCAACCCCGATCAAGACGACTGCATCCGCATCATCCACACGGCGCTGGACGCGGGCATCAACTTCGTTGACACCGCCGACGTGTACTCGGGGGGCGAGTCGGAGGAGATCGTGGGCAAAGCCCTGCGGGGCCGGCGGGAACAGGTCGTGCTGGCGACCAAGTTCTGCGGCCCCATGGGCCAGGACCCCAACCAGCGAGGCGCCTCGCGGCGCTGGATCATTCAGGAGTGCGAGAACAGCCTCAGGCGCCTGGGCACGGATTGGATCGACCTGTACCAGGTGCATCGGCCCGATCCCAGCGCCGACGTGGACGAGACCCTGGGCGCACTCTCCGACCTGGTTCACCAGGGCAAGGTGCGGGTCTTCGGGAGCTCGACCTTCCCGGCCGAGGAGATCGTGGAGGCCCAGTGGGTGGCAGAGCGACGGGGAAGGGAGCGCTTCGTCTGCGAGCAGCCTCCCTACTCCATCTTCGTGCGGGGCGTGGAGGCCGCCGCGCTGCCGACCTGTGAGCGCTACGGCATGGGCGTCATCCCCTGGAGCCCGCTCAACGGCGGGTGGCTCACGGGCCGCTACCGTCACGGCGCCCCCCTTCCGGAGACGGGCCGGGCGGCGCGCATGCCCGAGCGCTTCGACCCCGCCAAGCCGGAGAACAGGCGCAAGCTCGACCTGATCGAGGAGCTGCTGAAGCTGACGGCCGACGCCGGGATGCCGCTCACGCATCTGGCCCTGGCCTTCGTGCTCGAGCACCCGGCCGTGACCTCGGCCATCATCGGGCCCCGCACCATGGAGCAGCTGGTCGACCAGCTCCCGGCGGCCGGCGTCCACCTCGACCGGGCCGTCCTTGACCGCATCGACGAGCTGGTGCCGCCGGGGACGAACGTCCACCCGGGGGACGCGGGCTACATGCCCCCGCCCGTGGCCGCGCCCTGGCGCCGCCGGCGGGGACTCCGGCAACGGGCGTAGCGCGCCCCGGGCCCGCCCGACCCGGAGTCGAGCGGGTCGTAGCCGTCGACTGGTCGGGGCGGGCCGACACCGCAGGTCAGCGGCGCCACATCTGGTGCGCGGAGGCAGCCGGGGGGACGCTCGTCGCCCTGGCCGGGAGGAGGACCCGAGCCGAGGTCGTCGATCACCTGGAAGGGCTGGCGCGCGCCCACACCCGGCTCGTCGTGGGCCTCGACTTCTCGTTCTCCTTCCCCGCGTGGTGGATGGCCGAGCGGGGATGGCGCGACGCCCCGGCGGCGTGGTCGGCGGCAGCGCGGGAGGGAGAGGCCTGGCTGCGCCGCTGTGCCCCGCCCTTCTGGGGCCGGCCCGGCCGCGTGGCCCCGCCTGTCGACCGGCGCCGCCCCGCGCTGCGGGCCACCGAGGCGGAGGTGGCCCCGGTGGGTGGCGTCAGGCCGTGCTCGACGTTCCAGATAGGTGGAGCGGGAGCCGTGGGCACGGCCTCCGTGCGGGGCATGCCCCTGCTCGCCCGCCTCCGGTCCGGGGGCTTTCGCGTCTGGCCCTTCGACGCACCTGGCTTTCCCGTCGTCGTGGAGATCTACCCCCGCATCTTCACCGGCCCCGTGCGCAAGTCCGACGGGGCCGAGCGGCGCAAGCTGCTGTCCCGGAGCTTTCCCAGCCTCGACCCCGCGCTTTCCGAGATGGCGGCGCGGACGGAGGACGCCTTCGACGCAGCCGTATCAGCCCTGGTCATGTCCGCCCACACTCCCGAGCTGGCCGCCCTGCCCCACCTGACCGACCGTCGCTCCAGGACGGAAGGCCGGGTGTGGGCACCGTCGGCGTGGTCCTGAGGCGGACGCTACCGTCGCGCCGGTGGAGACCCGGCGGTTGGGACGTACCGAGCACCGCTCCTCAGTGGCCGTCTTCGGCGCCGCTGCCCTGTCCGTGCCCGGTGTCCATGGCTTCTGTACGCCCGGAGATCTGGACCTGCTGCGCGCCTGCCTGGTCGCGGCCCGGAGATTCGTCCCCCTGGATGCAGCCCAGCGCGAGGCGGCGTCGGCCCAGGTCGCCCACGAGGAGATGATCTTCCCCATGCCCACGGGCTGAGGGGATCAGGGCATGGGTGGGATGAGGGGGCGGCGCGCCGTCGCGGGGTGGTTGGCCGGCGCATGTCTGCTCAGCGCGTGCGGCGGCGGCCGGTCCAGGAACAAGACGGCGGCGGCGACGTCCACGACACCGACGACGACTCCGACGAGCGTGGCGACGACGACCACCGCCACCAGCGCGCCGGCCGCCACCGCCCCGGCTCCCTGCGGCGTGTCAGGCCAGGCGCCGCCCGGGGGCACCATCGCCGCCGACTTCCCCACCGCCCTGGCCTTCGCCCCCGACGGCCGCCTCTTCTTCGCCGAGCGGTCGGGCACCGTGCGTGTGTACCAGGACGGGTCGGCGCGCCAGTTCGCCACCGTGTCCACCGTCACGTCCGAGTCCGGCGGCGGATACAGCGAGCGCGGCCTTCTGGGCCTCGCCGTCAGTCCCACCTTCGCCCAGGACCGCTTCGTCTACGCCTTCTACTCGAGCTCCGACCGCTCCCATCAGTACGTGGTGCGCTGGACCGACTGTGGCGGCGTCGGAACCAAGGCGACGAACATCATCGAGCTTCCCGCGGGCGGGGACTGCTGCCACAAGGGGGGCAGGCTGGCCTTCGGCCCCGACGGCAAGCTTTTCGTAACCCTGGGCGAGGAGCACACGGCCAGCGCGGCCCAGAACACGTCCGACGTGAGGGGCAAGGTGCTGCGCTACAACCCCGACGGCTCCGTTCCCGCCGACAACCCCTTCGGGCCGGGCAACCCGGTATGGGCCTTCGGGCTGCGCAACCCCTTCGGCCTCGCCGTCTCACCCAGCGGGCAGGTGGCCGTGACCAACAACGGACCAACCGGCGACGCCGGCAGTCCGGGCACGGGCTACGACACGCTGATCGTCTCGGTCGGACGCGGTCGCGGGTACCAGTGGCCCAACTGCTACGGCTACAGCCACCCCAACTCGTCGGCCACCTCGTGCGGCGCCGGCCAGCTGCCGCCCGACTGGTCGAGCGAGGCGTCGACCGCGGTCCCCACAGGGGCGGCCTTCGTGGACGGCTCGGGACCGGCCGGCTACGCCGGCCACCTCGTGTTCTGCTCCTTCGGCGCCGGGATGGAGGTCGTGAGCCCCGGGAGCCCCCACGCCACCGTCAGCCCTGGCCCTCCCAACTGCCGCCTGGACGTCAAGCAGGGACCGGACCACGCCCTGTACTTCTCCGACACGGGCCACATCTACCGACTCGGGTAGGGGCCCCCGGCGAGCGTCAGGACAGGGCGGCCGCCGAGAGCTCACCGGCGACGGCCGGCGCGGGTTCGACGCTGAGCACTCCTCGATGGCCTCGGCGCTCATGGGGCCGGCCAGGACCAAACCCCCCATGAACGGACCATTCCCTCGATGGCCCGCGGGTCCGCCCGCGCCGGGGTACGGACGCACCGGCGGGCCGGGGTGCATAGTTGGCCCTGAAGGGAGGGGGAACGCGATGTTCAGCATCGACGATCTCACCGGCCGCTGTCGGGCCGCCCTCGGGGAGGGCGACGTCCGGGGGGCGGTGAAGGAGGTCCTGGCCCGGGCCGTGAGCGACCCCGGGGCCGTGGCCGGGGCCCTCGGGCACGAGCGGGGTGAGCTCGCCGTGCTCCACCACTCCCCCGACCTCACCATCCTCAACGTGGTCTGGGCCCCGGGCATGACGCTCTACCCCCACGACCATCGCATGTGGGCGGCCATCGCCATCTACGCGGGCCAGGAGGACAACACCTTCTACCGGCGCAGGCCCGGGGGACTGAAGACGTCGGGTGGCAAGGAGCTCAGGGACGGCGACGTGATCCTGCTGGGCGACGACACCATCCACTCGGTGACCAACCCCCGGCGCCAGTTCACCGGGGCCATCCACGTGTACGGGGGCGACTTCATCAACGAGCCCCGTAGCCAGTGGGACCCCGTAACCCAGGAGGAGCAGCCCTACGACCTCGAGCAGGTGCGCCGGGAGTTCGCCCGGGCCAACGGCGCACGGGAGCCTGAGCGCTCAGGCCCAGCCTCGTAGGAGGCGCTCTGCCTCCCGCGCCAGCTCCTCCACGATCTCCCGAGCCGGCTGGCGTCTGGTAACGGCGTCGACGGACTCACCCGCGTAGAGGGGCATGGCTTCGATGGCTCCGGTCGTGTCCTTGCGGGGGCAGGGCACCGCTCCCTTGGGGATGGGCACGCTCATGTCGCCCATGCGCATCTCGCCCACGACATCGCCCTCGAAGGCCTTCATGGCCTCGACGCAGGAGGCCAGCACCCGATGGGGCGCGTCAGGCCACATGACCGAGAACGCCGTGGTCACCACCGTGTCTCCCGAGCCGGCGCCCAGAAGGGCGTCCACGTAGGCCGGGTGGGCCGGCGACTCGGCCGCGGCCACGAACCGGGTCCCCACGCGCACTCCGGCGGCGCCCGCGGCCAGGGCCCCGGCCATGGCCCGACCCGTGCCGATGCCCCCCGCGGCCAGCACCGGCACGGCGACGGAGTCGAGCACCTGGGCGAGCAAGGTGAGCACGCCCAGGCGCCCCCGGACGTGGCCGCCGGCCTCCACCCCCTGGGCCACCAGGAAGTCGCAGCCCGCCCCCTCGGCCTGGCGCGCCTCCTCGGCCGTGCCCACCTGCCACACGGCCAGGGCGCCGCCACGGTGGACCCGGGCCACCAGTGACGCGTCGGGCTCCCCGTAGAAGAACTCGACCACGCGGCAGACGCCGGCGGACGCCTCCACGGCGGCCACGTCGAGGAAGGGCATGAGGAAGTTGATGCCGAACACGCCATCGGTCTGCTCGGCCATGACCTCCAGACGGGCGGCCACCTCCGTGGCGGGGACCATGACCATGTTCACCATGCCCAGGGCCCCGGCGTCGCTCACGGCGCGGGCCAGCGGGGCGTCGGCGATCCCTCCCATGCCCGCCTGTTGTATGGGCACAGAGCAGCCCACCAGGCGGGTGAACGCGGTGTCGAGCATGGGGCCTCCTGCAACGCCGTCTGCTCACCATCTTGAGCCACTGCGTAGGCTGCGCGCCATGGCCCTTGACAAGCGCGCCGTCGACGATCTGCTCACCCGCGTCCATCGAGAGGTCGACAGCGGCCTGCTTCCCTCCTGTCAGGTCGCCCTGGGCTACCAGGGCGAGCTTGCGGTGTTCGAGACCTACGGCGACGCCACCCCCGAGACCCGCTACGTCGTGTTCTCCTGCACCAAGGCCATCATGGCCGCGGCGGCCTGGCAGCTCATCGGGGAAGGCCTGCTCGACCCTGCCGTCACGGTGGTGGAGGTCATCCCCGAGTTCATGGCCGAGTCGAGGCCGGGGGGGCGTGAGGCGGTGACCGTGGAGAGCCTGATGACCCACACCGCCGGCTTCCCCCACGCGCCCATGGGCCCGCCCGAGTGGTGGACCCGGGAGGGCAGGCTCGAGCGCTTCTCCCAGTGGCGCTTCAACTGGGATCCCGGTACCCGCTTCGAGTACCACCCCACCACCGCCCACTGGGTCCTGGCCGAGGTCCTGGAGCGGGTTGCGGGCATGGACTACCGCGACCTGGTGCGCCGGCGCATCGCGTTGCCCCTCGATCTGCCCCGTCTCCGTGTCGGGCTCCCTCCCGGTGCCGAGGGCGCGGCCGAGGGGGCGACGGTGGCCGAGCTGGTGGCCCGAGGGGAGCCGTGCAGCCGGGACGAGCTGATGGCGGCCTTCGGTGTGCCCGAGCTACCCGTCACCGAGGTGACCGAAGAGGCCCTGCTTCGCTTCAACGACCCGCGCTACCGCGAGCTCGGCGTGCCCGGCGGGGGCGGGATCATGACCGCAGCCGACCTCGCCCTCTTCTACCAGGCCCTGCTGCACAACCCCGGTGGGCTGTGGGACCCCGACGTGCTGGCCGACGGCACCGGCCGGGTGCGCACCACCTACCCCGACCCGTTCCTGGGCATGCCCGCCCTGCGCACCCTGGGCGTCGTGGTGGCCGGCGACGACGGCAAGTCCTCCTTCCGGGGCTTCGGCAAGACGGTGTCGCCCCGCGCTTTCGGCCACGGGGGCGCAGGCGGCCAGATCGGCTGGGCCGACCCCGCCACCGGCCTCTCCCTCGCCTACTGCACCAACGGCATAGACGCCAACCAGATCCGCCAGCCTCGCCGCGGGGTGGCCATCTCGTCGCTGGCCGGCGTCTGCGCGCCGCGCTGAGGGATCACACCAGGCCGTCGGCCCAGCGCCGGCGCAGCTCCCGGTAGCGGCCTCGGCGCCGGGAGGTTCCCATCCTCAGCCAATTACGCTCCTGGTCATGACCATGACGATGAGCGAGGCCACCGCCGCCCTCACCGCACCGGGCCAGATGTTCGAGATGGGCGAGATACCGATACGGGGTATCCCGACCCGGGTCTGGAACAACGCCCCGCCCACCCTGCGCAACGTGCTCGAGCTCTCGCGCGGGCACGGCGACACGACCTTCCTCGTGTACGAGGACGAGCGCATGACCTTCGACCACCAATTCCGAGCCGCGGCCGGGCTGGCCCGGACCCTGGCCCATGACCTCGGGATCGCCAAGGGGGACCGGGTGGCCATCGCCATGCGCAACTATCCCGACTGGGTCATCGCCTTCTGGGCCGCAGCCGGGGCCGGGGCCGTGATCGTGCCCCTCAACGCCTGGTGGACGGGTGCCGAGCTCGAGTACGGCCTGACCGACTCGGGGGCCAAGGTCCTCTTCGCCGACGGCGAGCGAGCCGAGCGCCTGGCTCCGCATCTGCCCGGGCTGGGCCTGGAGGCGGTGGTCGTGGCCCGGCCCGAGTCGGCGCTGGCCCCGGGCCAGGTGGAGCTCACCGAGCTCCTGGGCTCTTCACCCTCCGACGGCGTCCTACCCGAGGTCGACCTCCAGCCCGACGACGACGCCACCATCTTCTACACGTCGGGCACCACGGGCCGGCCCAAGGGGGCGGTGGGGACCCAGCGCAACATCTGCACCAACCTCATGAGCCTCTTCTTCGTGGCCGCCCGGGGCGCCATGCGGGCCCGGGGGGGAGAGACCCCGCTGGTGGCCGGCGGAGGCGAGCAGAACTCCTATCTGCTGAGCGTGCCCCTGTTCCACGCCACCGGTTGCCACTCCGTCCTGGTGGCCAACACCGCGGCCGGCGGCAAGCTGGTGATGATGCACAAGTGGGACCCGGAGCGGGCTCTGGAGCTCATCGAGCGCGAGCGGGTCACCAACTTCGGCGGGGTGCCGGCCATGGTGTGGCAGGTTCTCGACTCGCCCGACTTCGACAAGCGGGACACGTCCAGCGTGAAGTCCATCAGCTACGGCGGGGCTCCGGCGCCCCCGGAGCTGGTGAAGCGCATCAGGCAGCACTTCCCCGTGGGTCTGCCCTCGAACGGGTACGGCCTCACCGAGACGTCTTCGGTCACGACCATGAACACGGGCGAGGACTACATCGCCAAGCCCGAGAGCGTCGGCCCCCCGGTCCCAGTCTGCGACGTCAAAGTGGTGGGCGACGAAGGCAACGAGCTCGCCCCGGGCCAGGCGGGCGAGCTCTGGATCAAGGGGCCCAACGTCGTGCGGGGCTACTGGAACAACCCCGACGCCACGGCGGCCACCTTCGCGGAGGGCTGGCTCCATTCCGGCGACGTGGCCCGGCTCGACGACGAAGGTTTCGTCTACATCGTCGACCGGGCCAAGGACATGCTCATCCGGGGGGGCGAGAACGTGTACTCGGTCGAGGTGGAGGCGGCCCTGTTCGAGCATCCGGCGGTGGCCGACGTGGCCGTCATCGGCATTCCCCACCCGGTTCTGGGCGAGGAGGTGGGAGCCGTGGTCCAGCTGCGGCCCGGCGCCTCGGCCACCGAGGAGGAGCTGCGCAAGCACGTGGCCCAGCGCCTGGCCGCCTTCAAGGTGCCCGTGCGGGTGTGGTTCCGCGAGGACCCTCTCCCCCGCAATCCGGCGGGCAAGGTCCTCAAGCGGGACCTGCGCGACGAGCTCGTCGGCGACCAGGCGCCGAGCGGGTAGGCGGGCGTGGCCGGCGACCGCCTCGAGCGCTATCGCCAGCTGCGCGACTTCGAACGCACCTCGGAGCCCGCCGGAGCCACCACCACCGACGGAGAGCCGGCCCCGAGCGGCCGTTTCGTGGTGCAGGAGCACCACGCCACCAGCCTCCACTGGGACCTCAGGCTCGAGCACGACGGCGCCCTGGCGTCGTGGGCCGTGCCCAAGGGCATCCCCCCCGACCCCCGCCAGGACCACCTCGCCGTGAGAACGGAAGACCACCCCTTGGAGTACCTCGACTTCGCAGGCGACATCCCCGAGGGCAGCTACGGCTCCGGGCGCATGTCGATCTGGGACCGGGGCACCTACGACTGCCGCAAGTGGGACGAGCGGGAGGTGCTGGTGACCTTCCACGGCCAGAGGGTCTCGGGCCGCTACGCCCTGTTCCGCACCAAGGACCGCAACTGGATGATCCACCGCATGGACCCTCCGGCCGATCCCGAGCGCCAGCCCATGCCAAGGGGGCTGCGGCCCATGCAGCCCGTGCCCGGACCCCTTCCGACCGACGAGCAGGGCTGGGCCTTCCAGCCCGCGTGGGGCGGCCTGCGGGTGCTGGCCGCCTGCCAGGGCGGCAGGGTGGAGTTGACCGACGCGGGCGGCGCCGAGGTCACAGGCGCCTTCCCCGAGGTGCGGGCCCTGGGCGAGGCCCTGGGGACGACCGAGGTCATCCTCGACGGCGAGCTAGTGGTCGCCGGGCCCGACGGGAGGCCCGACGCCGAGCGCCTGGCCCGGCGGCGGGCGGCCCGCAGCCCGGCCGTGACCCGGCGCCTGTCGTCGGCGACCCCGGCCGTGCTCCTGGTGGGGGACCTGGTATGGCTGGAGGGCCGGCCCTTCGCCCCCCTCCCGTACCGCGAGCGCCGGGCCCGGCTGGAGGAGCTGGGCCTGGGCGGACCCTCGTGGCAGGTCAACCCCGACCACCCCGGCGAGGGCTCCGCCCTGCTCACCGCGACCCGGGCCCAGGGCCTGCCCGCCATCCTGGCCAAGCGCCTCGACAGCCCCTACCTCCCGGGCGAGACGTCCCCCCACTGGGTCGTGGTGGCCGTCTGAGGGCCGCCCTCAGCCCGCCATCTCGACGTCGTCGAGCGCCTCCACCTGGGCCCGGATGGCCTCGGCCTGGCCCACGATCACGGTGGTGAGCTGCCGGGGCGCCAGCCACCTGCGGGCCGCCTGCAGCACGTCGTCGGCGCTCACCCGCCCCAGCGCCTGGGGCATGTCCCGGAGGAAGTCGATGCCCAGGCCGAAGGCGCTCAGCGTCGACAGCTGGCTGGCCAGGCCGGCCTGGGTCTGCCACGAGAGGGCCAGGCCCCCCGACAGGTAGCGCACGGCCTCGCCCAGCTCGGCCCCCTCCACCAGGGACTCGGCCATGCGCCCGAGCTCGTAGCGGGTCTCGAGCAGAGCCGGCCCGACCACCTCGGTGGCCACGTCCGCGCCCACGACCAGGTTGGACGCCGACGGCCGTTGCGACACGCCCGCGCTGGGGCTGTAGGTGTAGCCCCGGCGCTCCCTGAGATTGGCCCACAGCCGGGAGGCGAAGTAGCCGCCGAACACGGCCGTGGCCGCGGCCAGGGTGGGATAGGCGGGGTCGGAGCGGTCGACGGCGGGGCCGCCCAACCTGATGCTGCCCTGGACCGAGCCGGGCCGGTCGACGATCAGAACCGGACCCCGCCGAGGGGGGCCCGGCGCGGGAAGCCGCACCGGGGGACTGCCCGGCAACCAGGCCCCGAAGGCCTCCTCCACCCTGGCCACGGCCCGGGCCGGGTCGAAGTCCCCGACCATGACGAGAGTGCTCCCCCGGGCCGCGACACGCTCGGCGTGGAAGCGCCGCAGGCGGGCCGGGCCGGTGCCGCTGACCTTGTCGGGCGACGGCATCGGGAGCCCGTAGGGGTGCCGGCCGTAGAGCCGGGAGACCAGGGCGTGATGGGCGATGGTCCCCGGCTGGCTCAGGGCGATGCGCAGCTCTTGGGCCACACGCTGGCGCTCCACCAAGACTTCGTCGGCGGGGAAGGTCGCCGTGGCCACCGCCTCGGCGACGAGCCCGAGGAAGGGGCCGAGCGTCGCCGACAGCGTCGAGCCGCTGACCACCAGGGTCTCGACATCGGCCGACGCCATCACGTCGGCGCCCAGACGCTGGAGATCCTGGGCCAGGGCGAAGCTGGAGCGGGCCGGCGTGCCCGACAGCAGCGTCTCGGCCAGGAGCCGGGTTCGGGTCCCGTCGTCGGCAGGTCCTTGTCGCACCAGCGGTACGCGCAGCCGCATCTCGGCCCGGGGGACGCCGGGACGGCGCACGGCCAGCACCCGCAGGCCGTTGTCCTGGACCACGTCGTGGACGCGGGGCAGGCGGGGGCGCCGGGACGGCGCCACCGCGGGCACGGTCACGGGAGGGCCCGCGTCGCTCTCCGCGCTCACGGACGGGACGCCGGACGCCACTCGAGCACGGCCCGGCTCGGGGTGGCCAGCCACCGCTCGGCCGCGGCTGAGACCTGGTCCGGCGTCACCTCGGCCCAGCGGGCCGGAAGCTCGTCCAGCAGCTCCGCCTGTCCCCTCTGCTGCTCGAGGACGGCGCACGTGAGCCCCCGGTACATGCGGTTGTCGATCCGGCGCAGGTAGGAGGAGGACATGGAGTTGACGACCCGCTCCAGCTCGTCGGCCTCGACCCGCTCGGCGGCGGCGACGACCTCGTCGTCGGCCGCGGCCAGGATGGCCCCCACCTCGACCGGCTCGTGATGGATGGCCACCAGGCTGAGCATCGTCGGGTCGCGCACCTCGAAGGGGGAGTCGAACAGGCTGACCGAGCCGCTCACGTGGGTCGCCACCTGATCGCGCTTGACCAGTCGCTGGTGCAGGCGGGACGCCTCTCCCGCAGCGAGGAGGTGGGCCAGCACCACTGTGGGGACGTACTCGTCCATGGCGTCAATCGGGTCGGGCACGCGGTACCCCACGGCCACGGCGGGGGCGGGCGCCAGGGGGTCGACGTGCACCGAACGCCGCTCCTCCTCGGGCAAGGGCTCCCACCAGTCGGGACGGGGAGGCACCGGCCGGGCGGGGATGGCCCCGAAGTGACGCTCGACCAGTTGCTGGACCCGGTCGGGATCGGCGTCGCCCGCGACCGCGAGCACGGCGTTGGCCGGGGCGTAGTAGCGCTCGAAGAAACCGGCGGCGTCATCGAGCGTGGCCGCCTCCAGGTCCACGAAGCTCCCGTATCCGTTGTGGGCGTTGTTGTAGGTGCGGAACAGCACCGGTGGGAGATGGATCCACGGGAAGCCCCCGTAGGGCCGGTTGAGCACGTTGACCCGGATCTCCTCCTTCACGACCGCGATCTGGTTGGCCAGCGTCTCCTCGTCGAGGCGCACGCCCAGCATGCGGTCGGCCTCCAGGAAGAGGCCCAGCTCGAGCGCTCCCGAAGGCAGGATCTCGAAGTAGTTGGTGTAGTCCTCGGCCGTGCTGCCGTTGAACTCCCCGCCGTTGCCCTGCACCAGCCGGCCGTGCTGGAGCTTCTCGAGGTGCACAGAGCCCTCGAACATGAGGTGCTCGAAGAGGTGGGCGAAGCCGGTTCGGCCCTCGGGCTCGGAGCGGAAGCCGACGTCGTAGTACACGGCCACCATCACGACCGGGGCTGCGTGGTCGGGGGAGACGACGACCCGCAGCCCGTTGCCGAGCTGGAAGCGCTCGATGGGAAAGGCCACCCGGGGCCCCGCCGCTGCCGCACGGGCGGGCATCCGGGGGACGATACTCGGGCGTGGCTCCGCACCCGGCTGCCCCGCGGGACCTCCTCGGCCCGGCGCGTGAGGCGGTGGCGTCGGCCCGGGTGGCCCGGCTGGCGACCGTCGAGGCCGACGGGCGCGCCCACCTGGTGCCGGTGTGCTTCGCCCTGGACCAGGACACGCTGTACTCAGCGGTCGACGCCAAGCCCAAGACGACGACGGCGCTGCGGCGGCTGGCCAACGTGGCCGCCAGGCCCGACGTCACCCTGCTCGTCGACCACTACGAGGAGGACTGGGAGCGGCTGTGGTGGGTCCGGCTCCGGGGCCGGGCCCGGGTCGAGTCCTCCGGCCCCCCGCTCGAGCTGGGGCTCTCCCTGCTGGCGGACAAGTACCCGCAATACCGCCGCCGCCCGCCCCCCGGACCGGTGCTGGTCGTGGAGCTGAACGAGGCGCGGGCCTGGTCGGCCTCGGGCCCCCCGGGCTGATCCCTCAGCGGGCGGGGAGCCCTTCCGGCTCCTGGGCCCAGGCCGCCGGTTCGCCCCAATGGTCCTCGTAGACCAGCTCGTGGAGGGGGCGCCGGCGCACGGGTCCGTGGCGCCCGGCCGGTCTGCCCAGGGGGATGGTGGCGGCCACGAACACCTCCTCGGGGAGTCCGAGCAGGCGCCGCAGCTGGTCCTCCACCGGCGCGTGCCACATGGTGAGCACGCCCCCGTAGCCCAGGGCCCGGGCGGCGAGGAGCAGGTTCTGGCAGGCCGGGTAGACGCTGCCACCCTCGGTCGGATTGGGGGCGCGGTAGCGGATGAGGCAGGGCATGACCACCACGGGGATGTGCTCGAAGTTGGCCACGAAGTGCTCCATGGTGCGGGCCATGCGGGCCCGGGGGCTGTCGTCGGCAGACCCCGTGTCGTCGGGCCGGGTGCGGTCGTAGCCGTCCTCGGTCCGCTTGGCCCGCCACCCCCGGCGAAAGGCCTCGCCCAGCAAGGCCTTGGCTTCGCGCGCCCGCTGGCTGTCGCGCAGGACCACGAAGCGGAAGCTCTGGCGGTTGGAGCCGGTTGGGGCACGGGTGGCGGCGAAGAGGATGGCAGCCAGGTCGGCTTCGGGTATGGGCTCGTCCAGACGGTAGCGACGGATGGCCCGGGTGGTGGCTATCGCCTCCAGGACCTCGGGCATGCGTGCGGTGTCGGCGGCGGCGTCCATGACGGCGAACGTAGCCGGGCCCTCACAAGAAGCCGAGGGGGGCGAACCTGGCGCCCAAGCCCACCTTGGAGTCGACGCCGAGCACGCCCTCCAGCACGGTCGCGTACACCGAACGAAAGTCGGTCGTGAACCGAATGTCTCCCTGATCGAGATCGGCCAGGTTGGGCTCGGCGCCGTAGAAGCCGCCCCGTACGCGGGGGCCGGCCACCAAGACAGGCGCGGCGGTGCCGTGATCGGTGCCCCCGCTGGCGTTGGCCGCCACCCTGCGGCCGAACTCGGAGTACACGACCGTCACCACGTCTTGACCACGGCGGTCACCGGCCAGCGCGCTCGCGAACCCGGTCAGGGCCGCGTCGAGCTGACCCAGGAGCTCGGAGTGAACCTGCTTCTCGTTGGCGTGCGTGTCGAAGCCGCCCAGGCTGACTGCGTAGGCGCGCGTGGCCAGCCCCGACTTGATGGAGCGGGCGACCAGGTCGAGCTGAGCGGCCAGGGGGTTGCCCGCCGGCGCGGCGGCCGGGCCTGCCCCCCCGGCCGGGGCCGGAGCGGGCTGGTGGGACAGAGCCTCAGCCAG
>VAXP01000138.1:24307-32918 GCA_005884125.1 Actinomycetota bacterium
AGGCCGAGAGGGAAGGCCCGCCCGGGAGCCGGAACGCTCCCAGGGGGGCGGCCGCCCCCGAGGCCCGCTCGCCGGCGAGTAGCCGGGGCAGGTTGGGCCCGATCGACAGCGCCCTGAGGGGATCGGTGCCGGTGTCGAGCCAGCGTCCGAGCCAGCCCGACGGCACGTCGTGATCGGGCACACCGCTCTGCCAGATGTCCATGGAGCGGAAATGGCTGCGGCTGGGGTTCGGGTAACCGACGCCCCTGACGATGGCCAGCTGGCCGCGGCCCCACAGCTGCTTCATCCCCTTGAGGCTGGGGTGGAGGCCGAGCCCGTCGCCGATGGCCAGAACCTCGTTGGGCTGGTAGCCGAGCTGAGCCCGCCCACCCAGGTAGTGCCCGTCCTCGAAGGGGATCACGGTATTCAGGCCGTCGTTGCCGCCGTACAGCGTCACCATCACCAGGGTCCCTCTGCCGTCGATCGAGGCGCGCCTTGCATGGGCGGCGGCCCAGGGGTGGCGGGCCACCACCAGCCCCGCCGCGCCCGCCACGCTCGCGGCCACCCCCCCGCTGAGGAATTGGCGGCGGGTGATGGCGTGGATGCCAGCCGACGGTGCCGGCTCCGCCGCGCTCGCGGCCGCCGCGGTCGGCCTTGCCTCGCTCGGACCCTCCACGTCGGCCATAGTCGCCTCTCGCCCTCTCACCTCAGTTGACGACGTACTCGGGCGCGGTGAGGGCCAGCGCCAGCAGTGCCGGAGGATCGCCCGCCACCCGACCCAACGCCGCGGCCGTCGGCCCGCTCCACCTCGCGACGGACAGCGTGCGAGCCACCGCGTCGGGCCGCCCTTCGGCGGGCAGGGCAGCCAGCGCGTGCAGGTCGGCCCGGCCCGCCAGGGCGGTGGCCAGGCGCAGGCGGGCGAGGCTGGCCGCGGTCGAGAGCCAGTAGGAGTTCTGGGGCCATCCGCCCACGCTGGGCGGGGCGAAGGGCACCTGGCCGAGCTCCTGGAGCACGACAGGAGTCCTGGCATCGACGCCGAGACCGAGGGCGCGCAGCGCGCCCACCACGTACTCCACGGGCTGCTTCACCAGCCCCGTGAGCGCTCGGTCGGAGCTGAACTGGGGATGGAGGAAGATGGCCCGCAGCAGACGCCTGAGGTCCAGGTCCGCCGCGTAAGCGGGCGCCAGCTCCGAGATCACGGGATCGCCAGGCTCGACCGGATAGGCCAGATGGCTCCACAGCCGGGCCGGGATCCAGCGACTCGAAGCGGGGCTGTGGGTCAACAGGTGGACGACGTCCTGACCGCCGAACCTGCCCGTCGCGCCCAGGACGGTCTTCATGCCGTCGTCGTGCTGAGCGGGACGCAACGCCAGGGTGGCCGTCGGGGAAAGGCCCCATCCAGTGAAGCACCGGGCCGCTTCCTTGACGTCGTCCTCGGTGTAGTTGCCGAGCCCCAGCGTGAACAGCTCCATGAGCTCGCGAGCGAAGTTCTCGTTGGGGTGTCCCACCTTGTTGGTGTTGGAGTCCAACCAGATGAGCATCGCCGCGTCCTCGGCCACGGCCCCGGTGAGGCTCTCGAAGCTCCCCGACCCCAAGGCGCGGAACAGCTGGTTCTGGCCATACATCAACTGCGGGCGCTTGACCTTGTCGATGGAGGTGGCGAAGTGGCCGTGCCAAAGGAGGGTGAGCTTCTCCCGTAGGGGATTGGTTGACGCGACCATGCGGGACAGCCACCACTGCTGCAGGCTGCGCAACTCCTCCTGGCGCTGCTGCCGTTGGGCGCGCTGCTGCGCCGGGTCCCGGACGGCGCCGGCGCTCTCGGAAGCGAACGATGGTGGGGCGACCGCGTCGGCGCCCGCGTCGCGGTCAGGGATGGCGACCAGGGCGTCCACCGTCGCCTCGTAGCCGCGCGCCACCCCTCGATCGAGCTCCTCCGGGCCCGCCCCGAAACCGGCGCGCCGGTACAGGTGGGCGATGCGGTCCCGGGCCTCGACCATCGTCAGGTCAGTCTGAGGACCGGTTGTGACGAAACCATGAAGGTGTTGCCTGGGGGATGGCATCTCTGCCTGGCAATACCTGGGACTCGATGATTCTGTTGTTGCTCTTGTGGCACGTGAGGCTCAAGGCCCTCTAGACTGCCGCCGACACTCGTGCGACGGTCCGCTCGCCGAGTGATGGGCCGTCCCGAGACGACCATGCGATCTCTCCGCTCTCTTCCCCCTCTTCCCCGTTCTCTTCGGACTGCGGCGGTGGCCTTTGCAGCCTTGGCGATGCTCGTCGGGGGCACGGCCGCCTTCGAAAGCATCCGTCTGCCCATCGACGGGCTGGCCACTTACGTGCCCCAGGCCCGCTGCGACGCCCGGCCCAAGCCTGGCGTCGTGGCCTTCCGCAAGCTGGTGCTCGACCGCTACCCGGGGACCCGCGACCTGGGGATCGTCCGCGACTGCGCCCCCGGGCTCATCAGCGAGCACTACGAGGGGAGGGCATGGGACTGGGGCACGCGGGCCGACATACCGCGCGAGAAGGCCAAGGCCGAGGAGTTCCTGGCCTGGCTCCTCCGCCCCGACAACAAGGGCAACCAGGCGGCCATGGCCCGGCGACTGGGCGTCATGTACATCATCTGGAACCGCCGCATCTGGGGCTCGTACCGTCTGGCCGAAGGGTGGCGCCCGTATACGGGCAAGGAAGCCCACACCGACCACATCCACTTCAGCTTCAGCTGGGAGGGCGCCTTCGGGTGCACGACCTACTGGAAGGCTGCGCATCTGCCCGCCTCCAACCAGTGCGCCCACCTCCTGGACCTCATCGCATCCAGCGGCACGGTGGCGCCGCCACCTCCGCCTCCCCCCCGACCGGCGCCGCCCCCCAAGGCTGCGCCGGCCAAGCCGGGCCCGCCCAGGCCGGCCCCGCCCAAGGCGCCGGTGAAGGCGGCACCGGCCAAGACTGCGCCGGCCAAGACTGCGCCGGCCAAGGCTGCTCCCCCGCCGGCCGGCGGGCCCAAGCGCTAGTCGCCTCCCCTACCCACCCCTGACCACTCAAGGTGGTCAGGGCAACGCGCCGAAGAACCCCAGGCATGACTAGCCCGGGCGTTCCGTCCGGATCATTGACAGGGGGCCGGAGATGACCAGCAGGCGCGGCGCGACACGGTTGGCTGCACTCGTGGTGGGAGGCGTGTTGGCTACGGGAGGCGTGGCTGCGGCCGTGACCAGCCCCCCATCGGGAGCTCAACCGCCCACGGTGCCCAGCGGCCCGCTCGCCCCGGTTGCTCCGTTGGTGCCCGCCGCTCCGGCAGGACCGGTGGATCCGACCGCCGCCCCCGTCGCCACCGCGCCTCCTGCGGGGCCCGTCACCGACGACGACGCGGCCAAGCCGACGACGCCCCCGGTCCCGCCGCCCGCCTCGCCGGCCACACCCGCCGCCACGGGCGGCGCCGCCGAGGGCCCGCACGCGGAGAGCGAGGATCAGCCCGACGAGGCCAACGACCAGGCAGAGCAGGCCGCGGAGCAAGCCAAGCATGCGGCCGAGAAGGCCAACGAGGCCCAGGCCAAAGCGGCCGAGAAGGCCAACGAGGCCCAGGCCAAGGCGGCCGAGAAGGCCAAGGAGGCCCAGGAGAAGGCGGCCGAGCACGCATCGCAGACCTCGCCACAGCAATCCGGTGGCTCGGACAGCGCCAAGCACGACGATCACCAGGGCTCCGACGGTGAGCACAGCCGAGGCGGCCGCGACCACCAGGGTCAGGGTTCCGACTAGCGCAACGGCGCGTTGGGTCGGTTCTTGCCGGCGGCAACGCCGGCGGGGCAACGAGGGGGGCGGGGCGGCCCCCCTCGTGCGCGTCCGGGACCGGAGATGGTGCAAGGGCGCCGATAGCCTGCCGAGGGTGCCAGACCTCGATCCGTTCCTGGTGCTGGGCCTGGCCCAAGGCTCGACGCTCGAGCAGGTCGAGACGGCCTATCGCGCCCGCATGGCTCTGGCCGTCGAGGCTCGGGCCGCCGCCGCATCCGAGCCGGACCGGGATCGCATCCAGCATCAGCAGCAGCTGCTGACCGATGCCTACGAGCTCGCGGCGGCCCGCGTCCGCGGCGAAGAAGGCCGCCGCGCCGGGACCGGCTTGCCGGCGCCCCCCGCGCTGGTTCTGTCAATCGCCCTCGGCGTCATCGGCGTGGCCATCCTGGCCGTAGCCGTGTCCACCGGTGAACACGGCCTCTACACCGCGGTCGTGTTGCTCGGAGCGTTCTCGCTGCTGTCGGCGCTGTACTGGCGCCATCAGCTCGTCATGGGATGGGCCGCTCGCCGGCACAAGGAGGACTGACCCGCCCCGCCGGCCGGAACGGTCAGTCGCGTGCGATGAGCCGACGCGGCGACGAGCGGCTGAAGGTGCTCTCGATTCGCTCCAGGAGAGCGGACTTCTCCCGCTCGGCCCGCCGGTGGGCCGCCAGCTCCTCCGGACCCAAGCTCAGGAGATCCTCGACGCGGGCCAGCAGCTCTTCGCCGTCGAAGGGCTTCACCACGTACTCGTCGGCGCCCAGCTCCCATCCCATGGAGAAGTCGCGCTCACCAGACTTGGCCGTGAGGAGGACGACTCGGGCCGAGGGGGCGAGGCTTCGTTCCTTGCGGACGCGCAGAACGCCGAAGCCGTCGAGCTTCGGCATCATCACGTCGAGGATGACGCAGTCGGGCGCATGCTCGGCCAGCGCTGCGACCGCCTCCTCTCCGTCGGCCGCCGTCCGCACCTCGTGACCGGCGAACTCCAGCAGGTAGCTGAGGATCTGTCGGATCTCGGGTTCGTCGTCGACGACCAGGACCTCGGCCACGGCACCTCCTCCTCGGGGGGCTCCCACCCCGGCGCCTACTGCTGATCATCGGCAGGAAGAGAGCCGTCGATCATGTCATTTGGCCGGTGATCAGATCGATCTAGTGCCCCAGGGACGATTCGGTCACCAGGGCCCCCGCGCCTCGGAGCTCGTCCAGCGCGGACCGCGAACCATTCGGGTCCACGCCGGCGCAGCAGTCGGTCAAGATTCGCACGGCGAACCCCTCGGCCAGTCCCGACAGGGCCGTGGCCCGCACGCAGTAGTCGGTGGCGATGCCGACGACGTCGATGGCGTCGATGTCCGCGGCGCGCAGCAGATCGGCCAGGCTCGTGCCCTCGCCCGTCCGGCCCTCGAACCCCGAATAGGCGGCCTGGTGCTCGCCTTTGCGGACAATTGCGTCCAAGGCGACACCGTCCAGGGCGGGATGCAGCTGGGCGCCTGGCGTGCCGGCCACGCAGTGCCGTGGCCAGCTGTTGACGAAGTCGGGGCTGGCCGAGAAGTGGCCACCGGGATCCACGTGCCAGTCCTGTGTGGCCACCACTGCGCCGTAGTCGGCGCCGGCCTGGTCGACCAGGCGGTGGACTCGACCGGCCACCGCCGCCCCCCCGGTGACGGCCAGCGAACCTCCCTCGCAGAAGTCGTTCTGGACGTCGACGACCACCAGCGCCCTCGTCGTCATCGCACCTCCATCCGTGCCTCGTTCCTCAGCCGTGGTCGACGGTCAGGGCCGGTGGACCGGCGTCGAGGCGAAGGGCCTGCAGACCCAGCTCGGCCCGGGCGGAGAGGTGATGGGACCGGGCCTCGGCCAGCGTCGGACGGTGCAGCACCCTTCCCCCCTTGATGGCCTGGACCTGCAGCGGACGAACCCGTTCATCGGTCGCGCCGCTCCCGGGCTCGCCGCTGCCGTGGGTCCCGCCACCCCGCTCGGCCACGGCCCGTTCGGCCACGGCGTGCCCAGCGGCGTCGAGCTCGCGCCAGGCCCGCTTGCGCCCGCCCGTGGTGGCCTTGTGCTCGGAGAGCTTGGCCACCGGGTGCACGGGCGCGTCGTCGCCCTCGGCGTCGGCCTGGGCCACCAGCTTGTAGACGAAGCCCGCGGTCGGATGCCCAGACCCCGTAACCAACCGGGTACCCACCCCGTAGGCGTCGACGGGCGCGTCAGCCAGCTCCAGGAGGGACCACTCGTCCAGGTCTCCCGACACCACGATGCGGGTCCCCCGGGCGCCGAGGCCGTCGAGGGTCGCCCTGGCCTTGTGGGCCCCCTCGGCCAGCCCCCCCGAGTCGATGCGGATGGCGCCCAGGCCTGGTCCCGCCACCTCGACCGCGGTGCGAATGCCCTGCTCCGTGTCGAAGGTGTCGACCAGCAGGGTGGTGCCCCTGCCCATGGTCTTGAGCTGGGCGGCGAAGGCCTGGGCCTCGGTGGCGTGGCCGAGCACGAAGGCGTGGGCCGCCGTACCCGCGGTGGGGATCCCGTAGGCGCGGCCCGCCTCGAGGTTCGAGGTCGAGGCGAAGCCGACGATGTAGGCGGCGCGCGCCGCGTGCACGGCCGCCTCGGCGTCGGTGCGGCGACCGCCCATCTCGATGAGGGCTCGCTCGCCGGCGGCGATGGACATGCGGGCCGCAGCCGAGGCCACTGCCGAGTCGTGGTTGAGGATGGAGAGGACGACGGTCTCCAGCAGGATGGCCTGACCCCACTGGGCGTCGACGGTGAGCACGGGCGAGGACGGGAAGAAGAGCTCCCCCTCCGCGTAGGCCCAAACGTCGCCGGAGAACCGGAAGCGCTCGAGGTGGGCCAGGGTCTTCGGGCCCACCACGCCGGCGCGGTCGAGGTAGGCCAGCTCCTCGGCCCCGAACCGAAAGGCCTGGATGGCGCCGATAACACGATCGAGGCCGCAGCACACGCCGAACCTGCGTCCGGGAGGAAGCGAGCGGGCGAACACTTCGAACACGGCTCGGCGGGACGCCAGCCCGGAGGACAGGGCCGCCTCCAGCATGGTGAGCTCGTAGTGGTCGGTGAAGAGCGCCGTCGTCGCCGCCACGTGCGACGGCGCCGTCGCCGGTCCTTCGGCCTCCCGGTGGCCGCTCTGCTCTTCGCTGCCCGCGGCCACGGCTGCGACGATCGCCCCGCCGCCCGGCACTGTCAAGCTCTACGGGTGTCCGAGGCCGGCGCCGGGGTGGGCGAGATGCTGATCAGCGCCCGGTCGCTGGCCGAATACCGGGGCATGTTCGACCTCACCGACGCCGAGCTGCTCAGCGGCGCCGTCCTCGACTGTCCCGGCGGCGCCGCTTCCTTCGCCGTGGAGGCAAGGGCGCTCGGCGCCGTGGTCGTCAGCGTCGACCCCGCCTATGCCTGGCCCGCGCCCGACCTGGTGCGACGGGCTCGGGACGACGCGACCCGGGCCAGCCGGTACTCGCTCGATCACCCCGAGCACTTCGTGTGGACGTGGTTCCCCACCACGGGCGATCACCTCAGGGAGCGCACCGAGGCCTGCGAGCGCTTCGTCAACGGCCTGGTCGGGCCCCCCCGCAGCCTCAACTGCTCCGCTTGCCTGCCGCACCTGCCCTTCGCCGACGCCACCTTCGCCCTGGTGGTCTCGTCCCACCTTCTCTTCGTCTACGCCGACCGCCTGGATGTGGGCTTCCACGTCGAGGCCATCGGCGAGCTGGCCCGGGTCAGCGCGGGCGAGGTCCGTCTGTTCCCGCTCGTCGACCCCGGCGCGGTCACGTACCCGGAGCTGGACGAGCTCCGGACCATCCTGGCCGCCGGCGGGATCGACAGCGAGATCCGTCGCGTCGCCTACGAGACCGTGCGCGGCGGCAACGAGCTCCTGGCCTGCCGGCGCAAGGATCAGGAGCAGCCGCTGGTGGTCCCGCAGCTGGAGCAGACGTAGCAGGATCCCGCCCGCTGCATGGCCGTGCCGCACTGGTAGCAGTAGGGCGCGTCCTGGGCCTCGGCCCGGCGCATGGGTGCCGGGGGCTCGAGGGCAGCGACGTCGACCACCTCCTCGTCTGGTCCCAGGTCCATGGGCACGACAATCCCGGTGGAGGGCATGGTCGCCTCGTCCACGCCGGGGAGGGTGGGCTGGATGCGCTCGTCGGTGGTGAGGATCCCCAGCTCGGCCCGCTCCTGGTAGGGCAGGTAGTCCACCGCCAGCCGGCGGAAGATGTAGTCGACCAGGCTCGAGGCGATGCGCAGCTCGGGGTCGTCGGTCATGCCCGCGGGCTCGAAGCGCATGTTGGTGTACTTGCGCACATAGAGCGACAAGGGCACCCCGTGTTGGAGCCCGAAGGACACGGCCATGGCGAAGGCGTCCATGATCCCGGCCAGGGTCGAGCCCTGCTTGGACACCTTCATGAAGACCTCGCCCGGACGTCCGTCCTCGTACTCGCCCACGTGGACGTAGCCCTCGCAGTCGGCGACGCGGAAGGCGAAGGTGTTCGACCGGCGACGCCTGGGCAGGCGCTCCCGGATGGGCTGCTTCACCACAACGGTGGTCTGGTTCTCGAGGGCCTTCTCGAGCTTCTCCACCTTCTCGGCCAGCTCGGCGTCGTGGGCCTCGGCCTCCGAGGCCGCCGCCTTCTTCACCGTGGCCAGGGGCTGAGCCACCTTGCAGTTGTCCCGGTAGATGGCGATGGCCTTGATGCCCATGTTCCACGCCTCTATGTGGAGCTGCTCGACCTCCTCGACCGTCGCCTCCTCGGGCAGATTGACCGTCTTCGAGATTGCGCCCGATATAAACGGCTGGACGGCCGCCATCATGCGCACGTGGCCCGTGTAATGGATGGTGTTGTCTCCCATCGAGCAGGCGAACACCGGGAGGTGC
>VAXP01000138.1:33038-71579 GCA_005884125.1 Actinomycetota bacterium
GACGGCAGTCTTCTTCGGATCGATAAAGGGGACCAGCTCTACCATCCGCCGCGCCGCGGCACCCGTGGCGTAGACCTCGTCGTAGCTCCTGTTCTGCTGAGCGTTGAACTTGGCGCTCCGTGCTGTGACGACGCCGAGGTTGGTCAACACCGCTTGAAGGTCATCCAGGAGCCGGGGGGAGTCGAGGCCACCGATCGCCCACGACCGAGACGGCGCGTGGATGTGGGCGCCGAGACTGAGGCCCTGAAGAAAGGCGAGCACCATCTCGCGCGGTGACCGCAGGATCGCGTCCGGTATGCGCTTCGCTGAAGTCGTGCTCCCGCACCCGAGATAGTCGAGGAACTCGACCACGGCCTTGGAGTTCAGCTCGACAAGGGCGCACCGGTCACTGGGACGGCGGATGTGGGCACCCTCACCAAAGGAGCGGTCCGCGGCTTCCGCGATGCGGTTCAGGACCGCCGGCACGGAGTTGGTGATCCGGACCGACAGTACCGGCCGGACCGTGCAACCCTCGGAGGCATACGCACCCAGGAAGAAGGCCAGGTCCTCGGTCATCTCGCTGGGAACGCGAGCCGCCCTCTCAGACCCATGGGCTGCACTGGGAACGAAGTCATCGAACCGAGGTGGTGCCGCGGCCCACATGTCGTCGCCGTATTTTGTGGCCACGAGGTCCCCTACGGCGATCTCATCGAGGCGCCGCCACTCCACACCTGCCTCTCCCACGACGAGGACACGATGGTTGGCGGTTCCGCACACCCGGTGACCCGAGCGCAGGACGACTTCCCGTACCGGCCGGACACCGCCGTAGTAGAACGCGTCCGTCTTCTGTGTTGCTGGCACTGATGCCACTTCGACGATCTCGTCGCGGAAGGTGTCCGGAGCCTCCCCCTGATGAAGGCTCCCGATCCGCACCAAGCCGTCGGCCGTGGTCAGGAGCGTCTCTCCCACGACGCACTTGCTGATGGCCCCGCTGATGAACGGCTGCACCGCGGACATCATGCGCACGTGGCCCATGTAGTGGATGGTGTTGTCGCCCATGGAGCAGGCGAACACGGGTAGGTCGTCCGGCGTCAGGTGAGGGGCGCCCAAGATCGACTTGTGCTCGTCGATGTAGGCCACGATCCCGGCGATCTGGGCGTCGTCATAGCCGAGTCGGCGCAGGGCACGAGGCACGGTCTGGTTGACGATCGACATGGTGCCGCCGCCCACCAGCTTCTTCATCTTGACCAGACCGAGGTCGGGCTCGACACCCGTGGTGTCGCAGTCGAGCAGCAGGCCGATGGTGTTGTGACTAACCAGTCCGTTGGCCACGTAGGTGACGTTCTCGGGCACGGAGAGGTCGTAGGTCAGCTCCTCCTCCTCCAGCTCCGCGGTCGTCACCGTGTCGTAGAAGAAGGAGAGCAGGTGAGCAAGGTCGGCGTCATCGGTGCGCTCCAACAACTCGTTGGCCAGCTGCCGGGTGACCGGTCCCCGCCAGGCCCGCATCCGATCCGTGGTCGGAACCAGGCGCTCGACCAGCTCCTTGGTCAGCGGGACGTGGTCTCTCCGGGCCCCCTGCTTGGCCGCCGGGCACATCACGGCGGCGCTCTTGCGCTCGCTGATGAAGCCGATCTCCGCCAGCCAGCGCTCATTGGCTGAAAGGTTGAGAAGGCGCAGGACGGCCAGGGGCGTGGTGGCCCGGCCGGTCCGGGTCACGTCGGACTTGCGGGTCGTGGGATATCCGATGGCGAGGAGCAGGTTCTGGACGTCGTGCGAGAGGTCCAGCGACCGCGTGCTCCAAACCGGGTAGCCGGCCGTGACCGTCCCGTCAGACTCGAACAGCCCCCGGAGGAACGCGGCGTAGACGGGCCGGTCGTTGGTCTGCAGCACCGCGTCGGGGATACGGGGGGGGTCGTTGTCGAACCCGCTCGTCTTCCACCACAGGGCCACGCCCAGAGAGTCGACCCGCACCTCGGTGTCGCCCTCGTGCGCGGACACATGGCTCTCGAGCCCGAAGGCCTCCTTCAGGAGCACCTGGAGCCGGGCGATGACGTCGAGGTCGCCACTGGTGACCCGGAAGCGCAGGCTGTCGGCCTGCAGCGAGCCGTCGCCCGTGAAGTAGCCGACCAGCTCGGCCAGCCCGCGGGTCATGGTGCGGGGGGCGATCACGTGGTCGTCGCCCGTCCAGTAGGCGTCCCGCATGGGCGGCATCGGCACCGACTGCGGTTCCCCGATGAGCTGGTCGAGAGAGAGGGGGACGAGGTCCCCCGCTCCGACGTCGGCGAGCCTCTTCCACTGCCATTGGCCCGTGGCCGGGTCGACGACCTTGATCCGGTGCTGCGGAGTGCCCTGGAGGCGGTACCCGTGAGCCGTCTCCACACCCACCACCGGCTCCACGCCGTTGATGAAGAACTTGGTCGCCGTCTTCGGGCCCTGGTCGGTCTGGACGGCGATGTCGAGGTCCTGCCACCTGGCCCCGTCCACGTCGCCCAGCGAAGCCAGGCGCACCAGCCCCCGCTCGGTCGGGACCAGCGTTCCTCCGACCAGGCAGCCGGTCGGTGCGAGGACGCTGGCCTGCGAGTTGCGCACCCCGAACTGCTCACCCAGCTCGACCGCGCTGTCCCAGGACTCCTGGGCCGCGGTGAGGAGTTCGTGGGGGACGGCTTCCTCGTCGATCTCGGCCACCTTGGCTCTGTGCATGCGCAGGACGCCCAACATGGCCGCCGAGTTCTCCTGGTAGCCGGCGAAGGGGCCCATGCGGGCCGCCGTTCGGGCCGAGGTCGCATAGGAGTGGCCGGTGAGGAGGGCGGTGATGGCCCCGGCCCAAGCCCGACCCTCGTCGGAGTCGTAGGGAAGGCCCTGAGCCATGAGCAGGGCGCCCAGGTTGGCGTAGCCGATGCCCAGCTGGCGGAAGCGGCGGGAGGTCTCGGCGATCCTCTCCGTCGGGTAGTCGGCGTTGCCGACCAGGATCTCCTGGGCCGTGAACACCACCTCGACCGCGGCCCTGAACCCCTCCACGTCGAAGGTTCCGTCGTTTTGCAGGAACTTCAGGAGGTTGAGGCTGGCGAGATTGCATGCCGAGTTGTCGAGGTGCATGTATTCGCTGTTGTGGACGATCACACCGCGGCCTTCAGCGGTGGCGACGGCGAAGTTGTGCTCCTCAGCCACTTCGAGGTCGTATACGGCGACCTGGTCGCCCAGGTCGAGATGCCTGATCGAGGTCACGCGATCGTCGCCCGCCGAGCCTCGCAGCCGAGCCCCCGAATAGAGCGAGCTCGCCTCTACCCAATCACCCGCGCGTGTGAGGAAGCGATGTTCTGGCGTGCAGCGGAGGCACCCACCGAGCTCGGTCTCGATCTCAACGAGCTCACTCGTGTACCCGGCGACCCAGGCCTTGACGATCGGACTCTCGAGCCGGCGCATGCCATGCGACATGCATACAGCCGCGGGGAGCGCTGCGCCGGCCTCGCAGCGGTCCTTGAGGACGGAGATGGGCACAGGACCGGCATCAGTGAGAATCAGCGTCTCACCGACGAAGCAGCAAGGATTGCTTGCGTTGATCCGACCGGTCACCGGCGCGGTGTGCCAGCGGTTGATCGTGGTGTCGAACTGCATGCCGGGATCGGCGCACTCCCAGGCCGCCTTGGCGATCTGGCGGAACAGGGCTCGCGCCTTCACCGTCTGGAGGACCTCGCCCGTCGTCACCGCTCGCAGGTGCCAGTCGGCGTCGTCCAGCACGGCCTGCATGAACTCGTCGGTCACCCGCACCGAGTTGTTGGCGTTCTGGTACTGGATGGAGTGACTGTCCCGGCCGTCGAGGTCCATGTCGAAGCCGGCGTCGCGAAGCGCCCGGGCCTTGCGCTCCTCGATGGCCTTGCACCAGATGAAGTCCTCGATGTCGGGATGGTCGGAATCGAGAATGACCATCTTTGCTGCCCGACGAGTCTTGCCACCGCTACGAATTGTGCCCGCCGAGGCGTCGGCGCCGCGCATAAAGCTCACAGGCCCCGATGCGGCGCCTCCACCGGCCAGACCCTCCTTCGACGATCGCACTCGGGAGAGGTTGGTGCCCGCACCCGAACCACCCTTGAAGATCGTTCCTTCTTCGACATACCAGTTGAGGATCGAGCTCATCTCATCGTCCACCGCAAGGATGAAGCAGTTGTGAACCCGAAGGTCGGCGCTCAGGTACTCGCCGCTCTCGGTCTGGATGTCATAGACGTCCATCTCGCCGAGGTCTTCGACGTACCCGATCTCGACCTGCTTGATCGGATGCACCGACGACCCGGTGTCATGCCACTCCAGTAGGTCGTCGAGTCGAAGGTCACCTGCTTCGACGAACTGGCCACCGTCGTCACCGTCGCCACCGTCGTCACCGGCGTCACTGCACCGCCAGACGAGGTGATCGGGAGTCACATCCAGTCGGTGACCGGCCTTGGTGTGGATTCGCAGGACGCTCTTTTGTCCGTTTGTCTTGACGGCCACGATCTGTGTGATCCCGTGGGCGTCGAAGACCTTGGTCCCGACCGCGTTGTCCTCGACCAGCCGGCCGATGGGAACGAGCCCCTCCGGCGTCGAGACCAGCGCGTCGTAGGGCTGGCAAGCCGAAGCCTGGGCGGGCACGCCCTTGACCCCGATGTTGAACCACACCGGTGAGTTGAAGGCGGCCTTCTGGGTGATCACGAGGTGCTTGAGCTCGGCCCTGAAGGCCTCGGCCTCGGCCTCGTCGACGAAGTAGCCGTCCTTGACGCCCCAGCCCATGATCGTGTCGGCCACGCGGTCGACGACCTGGCGCAGCGACGACTCGCGCTCGGCCAAGCCCAGCGTCCCCCGGAAGTACTTCTGGGCCAGGATGTTGGTGGCGTTGACGCTCCACCCCGCCGGGACCTCCACTCCCAGCTGCTCGAAGGCCACCGAGCCGTCCCGGAAGTTGGTTATGCGGGCGTCGCGCCGCTCCCAGGTCACCTCGTCGTAGGGGTGAACGTCGGGCGTGGTGAAGTGCCGGCGGATCCCGATCCCCAGCCTCTGCGGGGCGATGGCCATGGCGGTGGTGCCTCCCTGTGTGGTGCGGTGGTGAGCCCGGTTCAGCCTGCCCTCTGGGACCCTAACCACAACATCTTGTGGTCCCTGGGGACCGAACCCCGAGATAGCGGCTAATTACAGCATCGTAGTTTCATCTGTGTCAATGGAAGATCGGCTGCCAAAGTCCAGGTCAGAGTCCATTCGCGAAGGTTCGCAATACGCTTGCTAGGGACTAACAGAGCTGTTCCCGCCCGGCCCTGCCTGGGCCTGCCGCCACCCTTCGGCCCGAACTAGAAACCGCACGTGGACCTCGAGATCCGACCCGCCACCGAGGACGAGGCCGAGGCGTTCGGGCGGGCCTCGGCGCTGGCCTTCGGCGCCCCCTTCGACGCCGAGCGCTTCTCCCGCAGCCAGCCCCTGGTCGACCTGGGCCGCACGCTGGCCGCCTTCGACCCCGGGGCGGGCCCGCTCCACGACGGCATCGTGGCCACGGCCCACAGCCACGCCTTCGAGGTGTCGGTCCCCGGCGCCGAAAGTCATGCGGCCGGGGTGGCCAACGTCACCGTCCGGCCGACCCATCGCCGGCGCGGTCTGCTCACCGCCCTCATGCGCCGCCAGCTCGACGACACCCACCGGCGCGGTGAGCCACTGGCCTGCCTGTGGGCGTCCGAGGCCCCGATCTATCGCCGCTTCGGCTACGGCCTGGCCACGCGCGGGCTGCGGTGGCAGCTGGAACGGCCGGGCACCTCCTTCACCCCCGGGCTGGACGCCGGCGCGCTGGAGGCCAGGCTCATGGCCCCCGCCGACGCCAGGTCCGCGCTGGCCGACCTCCACGAGCGCACGCGGGCCACCACGCCGGCCATGGTGAAGCGCACCCAGGGCTGGTGGGACCGCATCCTCCACAACGCCAAGGGCGACACCCTGGCCGTGGTCGTCGAAGGCGCCGGTCGACCCGAGGCCGCCGGCCTGTACAGCATCGCCCCGTCCTGGGCCAGCGCCGGCCCGGCCAACACCCTGTCGGCCAACGAGGTCTACGCGGTCACGCCCCAGGCCTACGCCGCGGTCTGGCGCTACCTGCTCGACGTCGACCTCGTCGGGCGGGTGACGACCTTCCACCGCCCCCTGGACGAACCCCTCCAGTGGCTGCTGGCCAACCCCCGCGCCCTGCAACCTGCCCTGGTGGAGGGGCTGTGGGCCCGGCTGGTCGACGTGGGCGCCGCCCTGGGCGGGCGCCGGTACTGGGCCGAGGCCCACCTCGTGCTCGACGTGACCGACCGCTTCTGCCCATGGAACGAGGGCCGCTGGCGCCTCGATGCCGGGATCGACGGCGCCAGCTGCGAGCGGGCCGGCTCCGCCGATCCCGATCTGCACCTGGACGTCGCCGACCTGGGCGCGTCCTACATGGGCCTCGCCGTGTTCGGGTCTCTGCAGAGGGCCGGGTTGGTCGATGAGGACCGCCCCGGTGCGATCCGAGAGGCCGATCGGGCCTTCGCCTGGTCCACCGCCCCCTGGGCCGTCACCTTCTTCTGATGCCCGTCGTCATCGCCATAGACGCGGGGACGACCGGCGTGCGCAGCCTCGCCGTCGACCACCACGGAACACCTCTGGGATGGGCGTACCGGGAGTTCGCCCAGCATTTTCCCCGCCCGGGGTGGGTCGAGCACGACCCGCTGGAGATCTGGTCGGCGGTGGAGGGCACGCTGGCCGAGCTCGTCCCCTCGCTCGACGAGGCGCCGGCCGCGGTGGGCATCACCAACCAGCGGGAGACCGCGGTGGCGTGGGACCGGCGCACGGGCAAACCGTTGCACCGCGCCATCGTGTGGCAGGACCGCCGCACCGCGGCCCGCTGCGACGAGCTGCGCGACGCCGGCTGGTTGGCGATGGTGAGGGAGCGGACAGGGCTCGTGCTCGACCCCTACTTCTCGGCGACCAAGTTCCACTGGCTGATCACCCAGGGCGGGGTGAAGGTGGGACCCGACCTGGCCCTGGGGACGGTGGACAGCTGGGTGCTCTGGAACCTGACCGGCGGTGTGCACGCCACCGATCCCTCCAACGCCAGCCGCACTCTGCTCTACGACATCTGCCGCCGGGGTTGGGACGCGGAGCTGGGCGAGGCCATGGGGGTGCCGCTCGATCCTCTGCCCCAGGTCCTGCCCTCCAGCGGTCGCTTCGGGCTCTGCGCCAGGGGCGTCGCCGGAGGGGCGCTGGCCGGGACACCCGTCAGCGGGATAGCGGGCGACCAGCAGGCCGCGCTGTTCGGCCAGGCCTGCTTCGAGCCGGGCATGACCAAGAACACCTACGGCACCGGGAGCTTCGTGCTCATGAACGTGGGCGCCACCTGCCCCGACCCGGTGGAGGGGCTGCTCACAAGCGTGGCCTGGGAGCTGGCGTCGGGCGAGGTGGCCTACGCCCTGGAGGGCGCCATCTTCGTCACCGGCGCCGCCATCCAGTGGCTGCGGGACGGTCTGGGCGTCATCGCCTCGGCCGCCGAGACGGGGCCGCTGGCTGCTTCGGTTCCCGACAGCGAAGGCGTCTACCTCGTGCCCGCCTTCGCCGGCCTCGGCAGCCCGTGGTGGGACCCCTACGCCCGAGGCTTGGTGGTGGGTCTCACCCGAGGGACGGGCCGGGCCCATCTGGCCCGGGCGGTGGTGGAGGCCATGGCCTACCAGACACGCGACGTCGTGGAAGCCATGGGAGAAGCGTCCGGAAGGCAGGTCACTGCTCTGCGGGCCGACGGCGGCGCCTCGGTGATGGATCTCCTCCTACAGCTCCAGGCCGACCAGCTCCAGGTCCCGGTGGCCCGGCCGCGCGTGCAGGAGACCACCGCGCTGGGCGCCGCCTACCTCGCCGGGCTGGCCGAGGGAGTGTGGGGGTCGCTGGACGAGCTGGCCTCGCACTGGGCCCTGGACGCCGAGTTCACCCCCCATGTGAGCCAGGCGGGCGCGGACACGCGCCACGCGGGCTGGCGGCGGGCGGTCGAGCGGTCGCGGGGGTGGGCTCGCTCCTGAGCGCGGGCGCACCCGTTCAGCCCGTGGCCGCGGCCATGTCGCCGGCGGGCACGGCATCTGCCTGAGGCAGAGTGGCGATCCTCCCCCGATCGCTGGCCCCCACCGCTCCCTTGCGCACGGCGTAGCTGTTGACGTAGTCCTGGCCCGACAGCTCCCGCAGCTCGAACATGATCTCGTCGGTGATCTGGCGCAGGACCAGCGGATCGTCTCCGCGGCCGGGGTGGCGGTCGAAGTGCATGGGGGGCGAGATGCGCACGGTGACGGGCATGAACATGCGGGGCAGCGCCTGTCCGATGGGCTGTGCCTCCCGGGTTCCGATCATGGCCACGGCCAGCACCGGTGCTCCCGTCTGCAGGGCCAGGCGTGCGACTCCCGTATGGCCCTTGTGCAGGCGCCCGTCCGGCGATCGGGTCCCCTCCGGGTAGATCCCGAAGAGCCCGCTTCGGATCAGGACCTCGCAGGCCGAGCCCAGGGCGCGTTCCGAAGCCGATCCCCCCTCCCGTTTGATCGGGATCTGGCCCACGGCCCGGAAGAACCAGGCCGTCTTGGGGTCCTCGAAGTACTCGGCCTTGGCCACGAAGGTGACCCGGCGCGGGAGCACGAGGGGAAGGAAGATCGAGTCGCAGAACGACAGGTGGTTGCTGGCCAGGATGGCGGGGCCGTGCCTGGGCACGTGCTCGAGGCCCTCGACCCGGACCCGGTAGAAGAACCGCAGGAGGGGGGTGAGGACGACCCTGAGAACCCAATATGCCACCGAGAGCGCAGGCTAGACGCCGGCTGGCGGCCCCGGACCGCCTGATTTGGCTCATCTGAGCCACGCTTCGTGCCGATTTGACCACTGGAGGTGCGGTCCCGACACCCACGCGCCCCTCCGCCGGACAGCGACGTCCGCGCCCGAGCGGGGGTGGGAGGAACCATGAACAGGCGGCTGCGGCTTCGTGGCGGGGAGGACGGCTTCAGCCTCGTCGAGATCATGGTGGTGATCGTGATCATCGCCATCCTGCTCGCCATCGCCATCCCCACCTTCTTCGGCGCACGCGACAAGGCCAACAACCGCTCGGCCCAGTCCAACATCCGCAACGGCTACACGGCCGAGCGCATCTTCTACGCCGAGGCGCAGCAGTTCACAGGTGACGTTCCCACCCTCAAGGGCATCGAGCCCGCGCTCGACTTCGTGAAAGTGGACCCCGGCCAACCGCTCACGTGGCAGACCGGTTCGGTCTACGTCTACGTCGACCTCGTCACCAAGACCCTGACCGTCGCCGCCCTGAGCGCCACCAGCAAGTGCTACTACCTGCGGGAGGCCAACCCCTCCGCCGGGGCCCTGTTCGCCACCGACACCAGCTGCACGACCCTGGACGCCGTCGGCGGATTCAGCTCGGCGACCTGGAGCAGCTGACCGCTCGCCGCCTGATGGCTCGGAGCCGATCGCTCTCCAGCTGGGACGCGATCACAGCCGGGCGATCTCCCTGTCGGTCCAGAACCCGTTGAGCGGCGTGTCGTGGCGGCCGCCGGCGGCGTAGAGCCTGAGGCGTTCCTGCCCCGCGGTAGAGAGCATCTCCGTCGCGTCGAAGAACGCCCGAGGGCCCGCGGCGCGCAGGGTCGAGTCGCCCCCACTCCCCCGTCGGGGCAGGTGTGAGGTGACGAGCACCACGGGGTTGATCTTGTTGCTGGCCAGGACGTGGGCTCGGCCCAGCGCCTTCCACATGGTGTCGGCCCGCGCCAACCCGGCGCCCGCGCCTGTGAACCCTCCCGTCACGTCGAAGTACCAGGGCACGTCGTCGGCCGCCCGGGCGACCAGGCTCACCTCCACACCGAGGCCCCGCAGCCTCGCCCCTTTCTGCACGACCCGGAATCCGGCGTCCGCCAGCACCACCTCAGCGATGGCGGGGGCGGCCTTGCCCTCATACGGGGCGGCCGCCGTAGCCGACGTGGGACCGCCCGTCCCCGACTCGACGCCCGCCACCTCATCGTCGACCCTCTGCCTGGCGATGGCCACGTAGCCGGGATCGATGTCGTAGCCGGCGTGACGGCGGCCCGTCCGCACGGCGGCGACCATGGCGCTGCCCGAGCCCATGAAGGGGTCGAGAACCAGGTCGCCGCTGTAGGTGTAGAGCTCGATCAGGCGTTGGGGCAGCTCCACCGGGAAGGGTGCGGGATGGCGCACCTTGCGGGCGCTCTCCGGCGCCAGGTGCCACACGTCGAGCGTGGCCTCCAGGAACTCGTCGGTGGTGATCGCACTCTCGTGGGGCAGTCCCAGCTCCCGGCGCTGCCTGGGATCCTTGGCCCGGTCGAAGCGGCCCTTGCTGGCGACGACCACCCGCTCGGTGAGGTCCCGCAGCACGGGGTTGGCCGGACTCCGATACGAGCCCCACGCGCAGCTCCCGGCCGCGCCCTTGCCCTTCTGCCAGATGATCTCGCCTCTGAGCAGCAGGCCGAGGTCGTCCTGGAGGATGCGGATCACGTCGGCGGACAGGCTCCGGTAGGGCTTGCGCCCCAGATTGGCCACGTTGACGGCCAGGCGACCGCCGGGCTCCAGGACGCGCCTGCACTCGGCGAACACGTCGCGGAGCAGCTCCAGGTACTCCACGTAGGAGGCGGGTATGTGGCCCTCCCCCAGGGCGGCCTCGTACTCCTTGCCCGCGAAGTAGGGCGGTGAGGTCACGACCAGAGCCACACAGGAGTCGGGAAGGGGGCCTCCGCCGGGAAGCGTCATGCGGCGCGAGTCGCCCAGCATGCAGGCGGCCGAGCCCCGACACTCCTGCGGTGGGCCGGCGACGGCGTCGTCCCCCGAGACCTCGGGAAGCTCGAAGCGGGCGTAGAAGTCGCTGGAGTCGTGGCTCTCGCGGCGCCCCACGCCGAAGCTTGACGTCGAGGTGCCTCGGGGACGCACGCCCGCCGAGGCTACCAGCAGAATGACAACGGTGTCATTCGAGGCGCCGGCAGCCGTGCGTCCTCGACCGTCCTTGACCGTTCGGTCAAGAGATGCCTACCGTTCGTCACGGTATGAACCGCAGGCTCACGGTTCGGGGGCGAGCACGGCGCCGCCAGCTCATGGACTTCGCCGCCGCCCGCTTCGCCGAAAAGGGCTACCACCCCACCTCGGTGGCCGAGATCGTCTCAGGCCTGCACGTGGGCAAGGGCGTGTTCTACTGGTACTTCTCCTCCAAGGAGGAGCTCTTTCGCGAGATCCTGCGCGAGGCCCAACAGGACCTGCGCCGGCGTCAGCAGCAGGCCATCGAGAACGAAGCCGACCCGATGCGGCGGATCGAGCTCGGCATCCGCTCCTCCATGGGCTGGCTCGAGGAGAACCGCCACCTGTTCACGCTCTTCCAGCTGGCCGCCTCCGAGGAGCGCTTCTCGCCCACGCTGCGGCGGGGCCAGGACGTGGCCGTGGCCGACGTGGCCCGCCACGTCAAGGAGGGCATCGTCTCCGGGCGCATCCGCGACGCCGACCCCCAGATCCTCAGCTTCGCCGTGCTGGGCGTCACCAATCAGCTGGCCCGCACCTTCGTGTTCGAGCGAAACGAGTCGCCGTCCCAGGTGGCCGACGCCGCCGTCTCCTTCTGCCTGGAGGGCCTGAGGGGACCGGGAGGCGAGTAGCTCCCCAAAACCTGATCCCCACCGGCGAGGCGGGCAGGCCCGTCGTCAGAGCTTGGTGAGGGCCCGGTTGATGGTGCGCACGGCCTGGCCGATGCGCTGCTCGTTCTCGATGAGCGCGAAGCGCACGTAGCCCTCGCCCCCGGGGCCGAAGCCGAAGCCGGGCGACGTGGCCACCTTGCCCTCTGACACCAGGAGCTTGCAGAACTCGAGCGAACCCGTCTCCCGATAGGGCTCCGGGATCGGGGCCCACACGAACATGGTGGCCTTGGGCTTGGGGACGGTCCAGCCGATGCGGCTCAGCCCCTCGCACAGAGCGTCGCGCCGACCCAGGTAGATCTCGTTCACGAACTTCGGGTAGTCGGGCGACTCGTTCATGGCCACGATGGCTGCGATCTGGATGGGCTGGAAGGTCCCGTAGTCCAGGTAGCCCTTCAGCTTGGTCAGGGCGGCGACGATCTCGGGATTGCCCACCATGAACGCCACCCGCCAGCCCGCCATCGAGAACGACTTGGTCAGCGTATAGAACTCGACGGCGACGTCCTTAGCCCCCGGTACCTCGAGGATGGACGGGGGCTGGTAACCGTCGAAGGCCGTGTCCGAGTAGGCGAAGTCGTGCACGAGCACGACGTCGTGCTCGGAGGCGAAGTCGACCAGGCGCTGCATCCAGGCCAGATCGACGCAGGTCGTGGTGGGATTGTGCGGGAAGGACAGCACGATGACCCTGGGCTTGGGCCAGGCGTTCTCCCACGCCTCCATGAGGTTGTCGAAGAAGTCCTCCTCCGGCCCCAGGCGGACCTGGCGCACATCGGCGCCCGCGAAGAGCGGGCCCCAGATGTGGATGGGATACGACGGCGTGGGCACCAGCGCGGTGTCGCCGGGACCGAGCAGGACCCACATCAGGTGGGAGAGGCCCTCCTTGGCCCCGATGGTCGTCACCACCTCGGTGTCCGGGTCGAGCTCGACACCGAACCGGCGCAGGTAGAGGTCGGAGACGGCACGGCGGAGCTTGGGTATGCCCCGGCTGGCGGAGTAGCGGTGGTTGCGGGGGTCGCGGACCTTCTCGACCAGCTTTTCGACCGCGCTCTCGGGCGAAGGGATGTCGGGGTTGCCGAAGCCCAGGTCGATGATGTCCTCGCCGGCGCGGCGAGCCTCGGCCTTCAGGCCGTCGATGATGCTGAGGACGTACGGGGGCAGGCCGGTGATGCGACGGAACTCCATCGCATCGAGGGTAACCGAGGCGCGAGAGTGTTCCCTGCCCTTTGCCACCGCCCACCCCGCTCAGAGCGCGCCCACCTCGGCGGCGGCCTCGGCCACCACCTCCAGGGAGCTGGGCCAGGCGCACACGGTCCACGTCGCCCCCGCCTCGGCCAGCTCCTTCAGACTCTCGGCGAGCGCCCCAACCCCGCCCGGGAGCGGGCCTGCCCACGTCGCTTCCGCCTCGGTCTCGGACGCGACGGCGGCGACGGGCGCCTCCCAGTAGTTGACCGCCACCCCCTCCTCCACCGCCACCGCCCGCGTCTCGCGCGCTCCGGCTCCGATGCCCACCCAGGTCGGGATCCCCAGCGCCCGCAGCTGGCGGCAGCACCAGCGCAGGGCCTCTCGCCGCGCCGGGGCGGGCGGGTAGTCCACCCCGAAGGCCAGGTTCTCGGCTGCGCTCATGCGGTCCCCCGTCCCCAGCCCGGCGATGAAGCGCCCCGGCGCCATGCGGGCGAGGGAGGCCAGCTCGTGCACGAGCACGGCATCGGGCACGAGGCCGACCCGGGCCACCAGCGTCGCCAGCCGCACGCGCTCCGTCTCCGCGGCCAGGGCGCCGAGGAGAGGCAGGGCGGGAAGCACGGGTTTGTCCGGCTGCCCGATGGGCCACAGGTGGTCGAAGACGAAGACCCCGTCCAGGCCCAGCTCCTCCGCCCGGAGGGCGGCGACGATGGCGGTCTCGGCGTCCTCCTGGAACTGGGGCAGAGTGACGCCGACCTTCACGGCCTCAAGGGCCGAGGAGCATGGCCGCCCGGCCTGCGGCCCCTATGGCGCCGGCCCGCTCTCCCAGCTGGGCGGCCACGATGGGCACGGGCGGACGGTGATCGGCCCCCTCCACGAGTCCGTGGAAGGCGGCCCGGGCCGGCGCCAGCAGCAGCTCACCCGCCTCTATCAGCCCCCCGCCGATGACGATGATCCCGGGGTCGAAGATGTTGGTCAGGTTGGCCAGGCCCACGGCCAGCCACCAGCCGAAGGTGTCGATGACGGCCCTGGCGTCGGCGTCACCCTCGGCCGCGGCCGTGGTGACGTCCTCGCCCCGCACCGCGTCGATGTCGCCGCCCGCCAGCTCCACGACCCGGCGCGCCCTACCCGACAGGGCCTCCTGGCGGGCCAGCCACCCCAGGCCCGAGCCCGACGCGAAGCGCTCCCAGCATCCGCGCTTGCCGCAAGGGCACTCCGGCCCCGCGGGGTCGACCACCATGTGGCCGACCTCCCCCGCGAACCCGCTGGCGCCCAGCAGCAGCCGCCCGCCACTGACGATCCCGCCACCGATGCCAGTTCCCAGGGTCACGACGACGACGTCGTCGGCGCCCCGGCCGGCTCCGTGGGTCCGCTCGCCCCACCCCGCGCAGGTGGCGTCGTTCTCCACCGCCACCGGCACCCCACCGACGCGCGACCGCATCAGGGGACCGAGCTCGAGCTCCGAGACGCCGGGCAGGTTGGGCGCGAAGCGCAGGCGGCCGCTCCGGTCCACCAGGCCGGGGGCACCGATCCCCAGGGCCACCGGTTTGGGCTCCGTGACCGAGAGCTCGTCCCACAGTCCCACCACGGCATCCACGATGGCCTCGGCCCCGTGAGGGGTCGGCACCCGCCGCTCGGCCAGGACGGGCACCTCGTCGCCCTTGGCCTCCCCGACGAGCGCCCCCAGGAGCTTGGTGCCTCCCAGGTCGACGCCCACGGTGGGGCCGGGGGAGGTGGTCGTCACTTCGCTCAGAAGCGCAGGAGGGCGCCGATGCGCCCCAGGACGTCGAGGTCGGCGTCGCCGACGCAGATGTTGACCACGCATCCCTGACGGAGCGCCTCCTCCACTGCCGCCTCGACCACATCGTCGACTCGGTCCATCGAGGCTCCACAGCGATGACAGCTCGGACCCCGTGCCGCCAGCTGGCTGCACGAGGCGCAGCGCCAACCCGGGTCCTCATAGCCGTCGGAGACGAGAAGCCCGTGCACCCGGCGCTCGCCCAGGGCCCCCAGAACGGGACCGAGACCGGCCACTGCCGCCCCGTTCCCGGCGCCGACCCGATCGCGGAGGCGGCGGACCTGGACGGCCTGACGGTCGGCGCGAACCGTGTCCTGGACGTCCATGGCGGCGCGCCGCAACTCGTCGTCGGGCGCGCCCACGGGAAGCGACACCCGGGCCGCGACCCGGTCCCGGAGGTAGGAGTGGAGCTCGCGCTCGAGCTCGCTCACCACCTGTTCGGGCCCACCCAGCACCAGGTGCTCGAATCCCTGCCCCCGGAAGACCTGGAAGGCGACCTGGCCGGCCCGGCGCAGGTGGTGGTGGGCGGCGTCGGCGCGGTGGTCGGCCACGTGGTCGCGGTCCCAGTCGCCGCGGTCGTCCTCGTGGCGGGGCAGCGCGTCGAATAGCTCGCTGCGGTCGACCAGCTCGCCCAGCTCGAACACGAGGATGCGGGCGCGCTGGCGGTCGACCAGGAGCACACCGACGCGCTCGCGCTCCTCCAGGACCAGCTCCAGCTGTTGCACGTGAGGGGCCCGGTCCACCACGACCTGGTTGCGGACAGGCACGGGAAGCTCGACCACCTCCCACAACCCGGCGCCGGTACACGAGAACAGGGCCAGCCCGCGCGTCCGGGAACGGTCCACGCCCTGCCTGACCTGATGCTCGATACGGGCCAGGTCCTTGGCCAGGGGCGCCGCACCCTCCCGGCTCCAGGAGCCTCGCCCCAGATGGGCACGACGCCAGCGCCGGGCCCGTTCGTCGGCGCCACCGCCGTTGTCGTTCCTGGCCCTGGCCGCGGCGTGGCGCAGAAGCCGGCGCAGCTCGGCTTCGTAGTCGAGGGGGCGTCGGTGCCGCCGGCCGTCGACGTCCAGATAGACCGACACGACCGGCGGTCCTCCGCTCCAGAAGTCCGCCAGCGTGCGCAGGACCTCTCTAGTCAGCGGGGCCACGGCACCTCCTCAGGCGTCGGTCCGCGACGATCGTACGTCGCCGGGTCCGGAGAGGCGGCCGGACGACGACATCCGGGCACGCCTCAGCCGGGCTCCCCGGGCGAGCCGCCGGCTCGGGGAGCCTCAGCGGGCGCGTCCCCGCCTCTCGGTTTCGTCTCCGTCCCGGGGTGAGCCACACGGACGTGCTCCACCGGCGATCGGCGGTCGGTCGTGACCCGGCCGGCCCGTACCGCCTCGCCGACCATGCCCGCCACGAGCAACGCCGTGGCCGGCTCCCGGACCAGGTCCTCGGCGACGTCCAGGGCGGCCCGGGCCGCCTCGATCAGCTCGAGAGCTGCCAGCTGCAGGTGGGCCAGGGCCTCGGCCATGCGATCGGTGCGATCGGTGCGATCGGTCCCCTCCTCCCTGGTCACGGCGTTGCGTCCTGGGCGCCTGCCCCGGCCGCGGCGGGGGCGAAGCTGACCTCGAGTCCGTCATCTCGAAGCGACGCACCCGTGACGTCTCGCCGGCGCAGGAAGTCGGGCAGCACGATGGAGCGGCGGTGCGGGCCCACGCGCACGAGTAGCTCGTGGTCCCGCCGGCCCACCTCCAGCTCGTCCCGCTCGGCGAAGGGCAGCGACAGCCACAGCACGTGCGATCCGCCGCGCTTCTCGACGCGGAGGGGCACGCCCTGGTGGAGCCGTGCCTCGGGCTGAAGCTCGCCGTAGACCTCGGCCCCGAACCTGCGCAGGCAACCGGGGCCGACGAGCTCGGCCGCGGCCAGTCCGGCCCGCAACACGGGCAGGGGGGCGAAGCCGCGCTCGATCGACGCCAGGTGCTCGGCGTGCAGCTCCTTCCACGCCTTGAACCAGGGGTCGGAGATCTCGTCCGGCAACAGCCGGTTGACGACGACGGCGTCCACCCCGTAACCGAACAGGCCCAGGTACGTGGCCGTGCGCCGGGCCTCGGCGATGACGACGGCCTCGGGGTTGACGACGATGCGGACGCTGGTCCGGGCGCCGTCGGTCAAGAGCGCCCGCACGCCGTCGAGACGCTCGTAGAAACGGCGGGCGGCGCCGAACACGTGGTCCCCCGCAACCGGCATCGAGGTCATCCGGGAGAGCACCGGGCGCACGATCTTGGCGACCGTACGCTCGAGCGGGAACACCCGGTCCATGTACCAGGACAGAACCTCCGGGAGCGACAGAAGCCGGATCGTCTCGGCCGTGGGTCCACAGTCGATGACGACGACGTCCCACGCCCCCGCGTCGGCGTGCTCCTTGATCTCGGCCAGGGCGAAGAGCTCGTCCAGGCCGGGAAGGATCGAGAGCTCTTCAGCCTCGATGTCGTCGAGCCCGCCCCACCCCAACAGCTCGACCAGGTAGGCCTGGACCGCCCCCCAAGCGTCCTCGAGATGCTCGGACGCGTCGACCTGTTGAGCCCACAGCCCGTCCACCACCGCGGTGGGGTCGGATCCCAGGGGGCGGTCCAAGGCGTCCGCCAGCGAGTGCGCGGGATCGGTGGAGACGACGATCGTGCGCAGGCCGGCATCGGCGCATCGCAGTGCGGTGGCGGCGGCGACGGTGGTCTTTCCGACTCCTCCCTTGCCTGTGAAGAGCAGGGTCCTCACGCGCCGGACTCCACCCGGTCCCTGAGGTTGCGCAGGGCGGTCCCCATGATCCGTCCCTCCGCCCGGCGCTTCACGAAACCGGGGATGGGCACGCGGAGCTCGGCCACCAGGTGGTAGACCACCTCGGTCTCGTCCTCACCCACGGGCACGAACACATAGGTGCCGTCGAGGCGGGTGGTGATGTCGCCCGCGCTCTGGACCCACGACAGCTTCTCGGGCGCGCTGGCGTAGTCGTAGGCGAGGGTGTAGCTCGTGCTGCGGCCGAAGGCGGCGGCGCGGAAGGCGACCGATGTGGCCCGCCCTTCGCCATCCCGATCCAGCACCTGCACCGACTTGATGTCGGAGGCCCAACGCGGATAGTGCTCGAAGTCGGTGACCACCGAGTAGCAACGCTCGGGCACGGCTCGCACGACGATCCGTTCGGTGGCCTGCTCGGCGACGATGGCGCTTCTCCCCTCAGGACTGGCTCGGCGTGCTGCGCATCACCGCAAGGTTCCGAGGAGCGTAGCAACGCGGGACCGGTCCGCTCACCGCCGCCGTCGCGCCTGCTGCGCTGTGCGCGCCCGCCGCGCTGGGCGGGGCGGAAACGTCCCGTGCCTCGCCCCCCACAGCGCCATCAGCGACAGGCCGTAGACCGGGGCCAGGATCCCGAAGGCGAGGCTGGAGTTGACCCGTGCCGCGGCCGTCGCCACCGCCGCCGTCACCTCGGCGCAGAACGAGGCCCAGAGGTGCACGGTGACGGCCCGGGGGGCCACACCTCCCATGAGGAAGAAGAGTCCGCTGACGGAGACGTCGTCCACTCGGCTGCGCCCCACGGCCCGGGGGAACGCCACCACGTAGCAGGTCGTGCCCGCGACGAACAGCAGCAAGGCGACGACCAGGGCGACGGGCGCCGCCGCCCGCACGGCCGCGGCCAGGCCGGCCGTGAGCGCGAACAGCGCCGTCCCCGCCCAGGAGGCCAGCACGATGCGGTCCCCCTGGCGATCGGCCGGGCTCACCCGCCCATCGCCTCCTCGATGGCCTTCTGCAGCCCCTCGGCCAAGCGGTCGTAGGAGAACCGGCCGACGGCCCGGCGTCGGGCCGCTTCGCCCATGCGGGCCCGCAGCTGCGGGTCGTCGAGGAGCGAGGACAAAGCCGCCGTCACCGCGCCCACGTCCCGGGGCCGGCGCACCACGACGCCGGTCTCGCCGTCGGCCACGGCCTCGGCCGCCCCCCCGCTGTCCCCCGCAACCTGGGCCACGCCGCAGGCCGCAGCTTCCAGGAACACGATGCCGAACCCCTCTTGCTCCCTGCCGCCCCACCGGTTGCGGCACAGCATGGCGAACACGTCTGCGCATCCGTAGAGCCGGGCCAGATCCGCGTCGGCCACGCGGCCCAGGAGCCTGACCGGAGCCGAGGTGGAGCGGACCCGCCGCTCGAGCCGCCCGCGGTCGCGTCCCTCGCCCGCGATGGCGACGATCAGGTCGGGCCGGGCAGGGGCGAGGCGGGAGGCAGCGTCGATCATCACGTCCATCCCCTTGCGGGGCACGAGCCGGCTGACGCTCACCACCATCCGGGCTCCGGCCGGAAGCCCGAAGTAACGGCGCGCCGCTTTCCGCTCTCCGGCATCAAGACCCTTCGCCACCCGTCTGGCCTCGGCCGCGGGGTAGTGGCCGGCGGCGACCACGTGTCGGGCTCGCCTCAGCACGCGTGACAGGACGGGCCCGGCGAGCGGGAGCCGGCCCGGGACGGTCACCTCGGCGCCGTGCAGGACCACGGCGTAGGGCTCCCGCAGCCTCGGCCCCAGCAGGCCGAGCGGGAGCGCGGGGTCGAGCACGATCAGGGACGCGTCCAGCTCCCGTGCGGCCCGGTCGATCCGCCGCCGGATCCGGGGTGTGGGCAGTAGGACCCGGGTATCGGTGCGCAGCACACGGAACGGCTGCGCGCCGTCGAAGGCGCCCGCTTCCGGATGGGCCGCGGTGAGCACGGCGAAGCTGTCGGGTGGGAGCCTGCGCCACAGCTCCCACAGGTAGGACTGGATGCCGCCCAGCTTGGGCGGGAAGTCGTTGGTGACGAGCAGATGGCGCACCAGCGCGTCTCAGGCGGCGGCGAGGGCGTCTCGGAGCTCTGTCCTGACCTCGTCGTCCTCCTCGGTGCCCACCATGGCCCGCAGAAGGTCGAGACGGCCCAGCCGGCCCGCGGCCCACACGGCATGGGCCCGCAGCAGCGGGTCCCGGTCGCCCAGCGCGCCCCTCAGGCAGCGCTCCACCCGCTGGTCGGCCCCGTCGCCGATGTTGCCCAGCACCACCAGGGCGTTGCGCCGTACGTAGCGGGCCTGGCGGCGGGGCACGTACCACCGACCCACCCGGGCCAGAAGGGCCTCGTCGTCGAGGGCCAGGAGCGCCACCACGTCGATCCAGGGCTCGTCGCCCGGATCGGGCGCCGGGGGCGGGCGGAGGCGGTCAGAGGCACGGTTCGCGGGACACGCCTCCTGGCAGTCGTCGCAGCCGTAGAGGCGGTCGCCCAGAGCGACCCGGAACTCCTTGGGGAAGGCGCCCGGGGCTTCCAGCAGCCACGCCAGGCAGCGGCGGGCGTCGAGCACCCCGGGGGCGATGATGGCCCCGGTCGGGCAGGCGGGAAGACAGCGGGCGCACGAGCCGCAGCCGTCGGCCACGGGCCCGGGTCCGGGCAGCAACGGGGCGTCGGTGACGACCGAGCCGATGACGAACCACGAGCCTCGGCCAGGGGCGAGCAGCAGGGTGTTCTTGCCGTACCAGCCCAGCCCGGCCCGACACGCCGCCTCCCTGTCCACCAGGGCGTTGTCGTCGGCCAGCACGCGTGCCGCCCACCCCAGGGCCGTGAGCCGGCGCTGTACCGCGCCCAGGGCCTGCCGGAGGGGCTGGTAGTGGTCGCTCCAGGAATACCGGGCCACGCGGGCCCAGGGCCCCTCCCCGGGTCGGGGCGGCGGTTCGGCGTCCGTCCGCCGGTAGGAGCGCAGGCCCACGACCAGGCTGCGGGCGCCAGGCACCGAGCGGGCGGGATCGGTGGCGCGCTCAGGATCGCCGTATGTGAAGTGCATCCCGCCGTGCAGACCGGCCGCCTTCCGAGCCTGCAGGTGAGCAAGCGTGGCCGAGAAGGGCCGGGCGGAGGCGATGCCGACCTCGTCCAGTCCGGCATCCCGCCCCGCCCGGCTCAGCTCGGCCGCCAGCTCCCTCATCTGGACGGTGTCGTCGTCGACGCGGAGCGAGGCGGCTCGGGTTCTCACCCTCCTCATGCTTGCAGGCCGCCCCGTCCGGCGGCCCCTCAGATCTGGGTCCCCGATGCCTCAGCAGCTGTGCCGGCCTCGCTCGGGGAGCCGGCAGGGCCCTGGGCGACCAGGACAGGAGTGGGCGCCGGTTCCGCAACTGTCGCCGGTGCCGGGGGCGGCTCGGCGTGCGGGGTCGGGGTCGGCGCTGAGTCGGGCTCGGTCGCCGCCACCGCCTGGACCCGGCTCGTCGTGGCCCGGGCCACCTTTTTCGCCGCCGCCACCTTCTTCGCCGCCGCCACCTTGTTGACCGTCGCCGCCTTCTTGACCGTCGCCACCTTGTTGACCTCTGCCCGGGGAGGAGCCTTGTCGGGCGCCTTGGCCGGCACCTTGTCGGGCGCCTTGGCCGGCACCTTGTCGGGCGCCTTGGCCGCCACCTTGTCGGGCGCCTTGGCCTGAGGCTTGTCCGCTGGCTCCGTCTGAGGCTTGGAAGGAGCCCTGGCCGCCGGCCTCCTGGCCGCTGTCTTCGACGACGCGACCGGCGCGGGCGTGGCCGGGACCTGCCGTCTCTCCGCCGCCGTCCCGTTCCTGCCCGCCCTCTTGGCCGCCTTGGACACCGAGCCCGCCCGCTTGCTCGGCGCGTTCTTCCGCACTCCCGGCCCGGCCCGACGCCCATCGGCGCTGGCGCCGTCCCGCCGGGAACGCGACGCGGACCTGGAGTTGGCTGCGGCGGGACGCACCTCTTCCAACTCGGTGAGCGGGCGGGCCCGCCGGCGCTGGCCCGGCTCGACGTAGCCCAGCTCGGAAGCGAGCCTGTTGCGGGCGACGACCTCTCTGGCCCTCAGGTCGACCTCCCACTCCGCCGACTGGGTGCGGCGGCGCGACATGTAGCTGAAGCGCACGATCCACGACCCGTTGGCCACGTTCGCGTCGAACGTGTCCTGCGGAAGGCCCAGGCCCTTGCCGGCCAGGTTCCAGCGCACCGCCGCCCCCAGCGGCTCGGCCGACTCACCCAACCTGGCCTTGCTCAGGGTCATCTGCCGGGCGCGGCTCACCACCTCGGCCCGCTCGGCCAGTATCGGCACCGCGAAGGGCTCGACCCACGCCTCGTCGATGCCGGCGTCGCGCGCCACCTCGGCCAAAGTGCTTCCGGCCCGCAGGCGAGCCTGCATCTCCCGAGGTGTCAGCGAGCTCTGCGGGCGACGGCGCTGGTCGCCGTTCTCGACTTCCTCTTCGCCGGCGTCGTCGTTGGTCTCACGCCGGCGGGCCATCTCCTCGATCGCATCCTTCAAGCGATCGCTGAAAGGCACGACGAAGCTCCCGGACTTGGATCCCTTCCGGGGACTTAATAGGAGCCCGTCCATGTCCGCCGTGAACCCGACGAGGTGGAGCTGTTGCACGCGCGCGCCCCCCGCGGAGCGGGGCCCGTCCCTCGGGCCAACTTGCCGACGCTACCACCCGCGGTCGCGGCGTAGGACCTTGAGCAACTGCCCGGCCGAGATGACGTTGGCCCCCCGCTGGCGCACACCGTCCCGGACACGGCGGTCGCTGGTGGCCACCACGACCGGTCGGTGGGCCGGATAGCGCTCCACCATCTCCAGGATCACGTCATCTGCCTCGGTCCCGGGGGGCGAGAACCTCGTCTTGACGAGCTGGCGGGTGGCGCCGGGTGGGGCGGGCTGGTCGTGCTCGCCCCCGTCGAAGATCACCTCCACATCGGCGCCAGTCCGGGCGGCCAGCTCGCTGAGGGCGTCGACCAGGCGCCGGCGTTGCTCGGCGATGGCGAGCACAGGCCAGCAGGCGTGAGAGACGTTGTAGCCGTCCACCACCAGGACGACCCCGTTGGTGCGCACCAGGTGCTCGGCCGACTCGGGCGCCTCCTCCAGCAGCCCTGGTGGAAGGGGAATGGGCCGGCGCCCGGGCACCGAGCGGGTGGGACGCCGGGACCCCGGTCCCGGGTCGGGCCTGGGCGCCACTCCCGGCGCCGGCCGAGCCGGTGGTGGTCCCGTGGGCGTGGACGACGGCGGCGACGGGGTGGAGGGACCCAGCTCGCCCGCGCCCGCCTCCAGGACGGCCGCGATACGGGTCAGCATCGAGCTCAGCTCGGAGGCGGCCTCGGCGGCCGACCGCGTCGCCGCCGTCACCTCGGCCGCGGGCGGCCAGGCCGGCCCCGTCGCACCCACAGCCTCGGGCGCCACCGGAGCGGCCACCCCGTCCTGTGCCTTTGCACCGCTCTCTTCCCGGGCCAGGCGGGCTTCGAGCTCTGTCAGCCGGCGCTCGACCTGGTTGCGGCTCTCCCCGAGGTCGGCCATCGCCTTGCGCAGGGCGCCCAGCTCTTCCTCGGCCCGCAGACGCGCCCCCCGCTCGGCGGCCAGCTCCTCCGCCATCCGCGTCGTTCGGGCCCGCACCGCGGCCAGCGCCTGCTGAGCCTCGCGGGTGGCGTCCTCCGCCCTCCGGGCCGCCTCCTGAGCCCCCCGGAGCTGTCTGCGGGCGGTCCGTTCCTCCTGATCCTCCAGGGCCGCCTCGGCCGCCAGCCTGGCCGCCCGGCCCGCCCGGCCGACCTCGTCCTCCCAACCCGGCGGCCGGGCCAGGAAGAGCCACGAGGGGCGGTCGAACTCGGACTGATCCACCTCCCCCGCCACCCGGGCCCTGAACTCCCCGTCGTCCTCGAGGGCGCGACGCACGGTCTCCAGGGCTCGAGCCGGTAGGCGGCTGAAGCTGAGAAGGGGCCGGAGCAGCCTGGGTGCGTTCACCGGAGGTTCCTCGCCCAGGCCCCGGCGGGCCACCGCCCAGGCCAGCTCCAGGGCGGGACGCAGGGCCGCGGTGGGGACCTCGTGGGGCCCGGGGCCGGGGGGGACGCGGGACCCGGATGAATCCGAGCCGCCGGTCGCCCCCGCCTCGGCCCCCTCACCCTCCGAGCTCGGACTCTGCGGCGCTTGATGCTCCCTCAGGGGCCCGCCCTCAGACCTGGCTGTCGGCGGGGACGACCTCCACGGCACGTCCCGAGCCGCACCAGCGGCAGGTGACGTCCTCCACGACCTCGCCCAGCACCTCCTCGTCCTCGACCACCAACTCACCACCCACAGTGAAGTGATGGAAGGACCGCGTCCGGCGAGTCACGGTCACGTCGAATCGGGTGAGGTTCCCGCAGGCGCCGCACCGGTACCGGGGGGGAGCCACGGACCCAACAGTACCCTTGCCCCCGTGAACCCCCGGATCGAGACCTTGTGCGAGCTGTCCCTGCCTGAGGTGCGCGAATACGCCGGGCTGCACCGCTACGACGGTGAGGTGCAGGACCTCTCCCCGGCCGGCGTCGAGGCCCGTCTGGGGCGTCTGGGCCAGGGACCGCCTGAGCCCGACCGCCACGACCAGGCCCACCTGCAGGCGGAGGAGGCGGGGGCCCGGGCCGCCTTCGGCCTCCTTCAGGAGCACAGGCGCAACCCCCTCTACCACCTCGACAACCTCGACGTGGCCGTCTACGACCGCGAGTACGCGCCCAAGGAGCACCGCGACGAAGCCCGCCGGCGCCACCTGTCGCGCTGGCCCGACGCTGTCGACGCCGCCATCGGGGCACTGGACCGGGTGCCCGCGGTCGTGGCCGGCGCCCTCCTTCCCGCCACGCGCGGCCTGGCCGCCGTGGTGGAACCGGGCCGGACCGCCGACAGCGCCACCTGCGACGCGGCCCTGGAGGCCCACGGGCGCCTCGTCTCCCACCTGGAGCGGGCCGCGTCCGCGGGCGGGCCCGACGCGTCCATAGGTGCGGCCGGGTTGGCCGCGCTCATGGGGGAAGGCAACGCCACCGCCGTCGACCTCGGCCGGCTGGCCCTGCGGGCCGACGCCGAGCGCGACCGGGTCACGGCCCTGCTAGAGGAGGCCTGCTCTCGCCTGGCTCCCGGGCGTCCCCCGGAGGACCTGGTGGCCGAGCTGGCTCGCGACCACCCCGACGCCGAGGGCATCCAGGCCGAGGCCCGCTCCCTCATCGGAGAGGCCACCGCCTTCACCCTGGACCACGACCTCATCCCCGACCCGGGCGGGGAGTGCCTGGTCGGTCCGGCGCCGCCGTCGAGACGGTGGGCCATGGCCATGATGTCGTGGGCCGCCCCCCACGAGGAGGACGCCCCCTCCTGGTACTACGTCACCCCTCCGGACCCGGGTTGGCCCGCGGAGGAGCAGGAGGAGTGGCTGGCCGTGTTCAGCCGCACGACCCTCCCCGCCATCACCGTGCACGAGGTCACTCCCGGGCACTACGCCCACGGCCGCCTGCTCAGGTCGGCGCGGGGCGACGTGCGCCGGACCTTCTTCTCCTCCGCCTTCGTCGAGGGATGGGCCCACTACGCGGAGGAGCTATGCGTGGAGGAGGGCTTCCGGTCCGAGGATCCCCGCTTCGCCATCGGGGTGTTCGTGGAGGCCCTGGTGCGCATCAGCCGCCTGGCCGTGGCCATCGGGCTGCACACCGGTGCCATGAACATGGACGAGGCCGTGCACCGCTTCGAGGCCGACGCCTTCCTGCGCGGTCCCGCGGCCCGGGCCGAGGCCACCCGCGCCGCCTACGACCCCACCTACGGGCGCTACACCTGGGGCAAGCTCGAGATCGTCGCCCTGCGCGACGAGGCCCGGGCCCGCTGGGGCAGGCGCTACTCGCACCGCCGCTTCCACGAGGCCCTCCTGGCCCTGGGCGCGCCGCCCTTGGGCCTCATGGGGGACGCCCTGGGCGAGAGCTGAGCCCAGGGAGGTCACGCCTCGGCCGCGGCCGCCGCCTGGGAGACCGACACCAGGTTCTCGAGGACTCGCCTGGCGTCGCCCCCGTCGATGACGTGAGCCGCCCTGTGCACGCCCTCCTTCAGGTCGCGGGTGTATCCCGCGACCACCAGGCCGGCGGCCGCGTTGAGCAGCACGATGTCGCGGTGGGGTCCCAGCTCGCCGTCGAGCACCCGGCGGGCCAGCTTGGCGTTGGTCTCAGGGTCCGCACCCCGCAGCTGGTCGAGCCCGGCGCTGTTCAGGCCCAGCTCGGCCGGGTCGACCTCGTAGGTGCGCTTGTGGGCGAAGGCGCCCCCCGTCATGTCCCACACCGTCGAGGTCGTGGTGGTGGTGAGCTCGTCCATGCCGTCGTGCCCGTGCACGACCATGGCCCGGACCACGCCGTTGCCCTCCAGCACGGCCAGCATCGTCTCGGCCATGGCCGGATCGCTCACCCCCACCACCTGGCGGCGGGGCCGGGCCGGGTTGGCCAGCGGTCCCAGGAAGTTGAACACGGTGGGGACGCCCAGGTCCCGCCTGGTGGGGACGGCGTGACGGGAGGCGGCGTGGTAGCGGGGAGCGAAGCAGAACCCCATGCCCGCCTCGGCCACGCACCGGGCCACGCCCGCAGGCCCGAGGTCGATGGCCACCCCGAGCGCCTCCAGCAGGTCGGCCGAGCCGGTGGCCGAGGACGCGGCCCGGTTGCCGTGCTTGCACACCCTGGCGCCGGCGCCGGCCACGACCAGAGCGGCGATGGTCGACACGTTGATGGAGTGGCTGTGGTCGCCTCCCGTCCCGCACGTGTCGACCAGGTCCTGGTCCCCGCCCGCCTCCACCGGCTCGGCGTGTTCGAGCATGGCCCGCACCAGGCCGGACATCTCCTCCACCGTCTCGCCCTTGATGCGCAGGCCCACGGCGAAGGCCGCGATCTGGGCCGAGGTGGCGTTGCCGGCCAGGATGTCCCCCAGGGCGACGGCCGCGCCCTCGGCGCCCAGCGACTCGCGCCGCATCAGGCGGCCGATGACGCCGGGCCATCCCCCCAGGCCGTCCAGGGCCGTCACCTCAGTCCCACCACAGGTCCCGGTCGAGCACGCCGCGGGCGATGAGGCCGAGCTGGACCTGAGACGTGCCCTCGACGATGGTCAGCTGGCGGGCGTCCCTGTACCAGAGCTCGGTGGGATGGTCCTTCATGTACCCGGCCGCGCCCAGCAGCTGCAGGGCGAGGCCCGAGGCCCGCACGGCCAGCTCCGTGGCGTAGTACTTGGCCATCGACAGGTAGGGGACCCACTCCTTGGTGAAGCGGCCCACGTCGGCCATGGAGGCGGCGCGGTAGGTCAGGAGACGGGCCGCCTCGATCTCGGTGGCCAGTTTGGCGATCTCCCACTGCAGGCCCTGGAAGTCGGCCATCTTGTGCCCGAACCCGTCCCGCTCCTGGAGGTACTCGGTGGCGTACATGAGGGCACCCTCGGCCAGCCCGATGCCCCGGGCGGCCACGATGGGGCGCATGGAGTTGAGCCCGAGCATGGCCAGGCGAAAGCCCCCGACCTGTCCGATGACGTTCTCGGGTGGAACCCGCACGCCGTCGAGGAGCAGCTCTCCCGTGTCGACGCCTCTCACGCCCATCTTGCGGTCCAGGGTCCCGACCCCGACGCCGTCCCAGCTGCGCTCGACGATGAAGGCCGTCACCGAGTCGTGGCGACGCGAGGCGACCTCTTCGGCCGTCTTGGCGAAGACCGTGTACCAGTCGGCCTGGGCCACGCCCGACATCCAGCACTTGGTCCCCTGCAGCACCCAACCGCCCTGGCGTGCGGGGTCGGGGGTGGCCCTGGTGCGCATGCCCATGACGTCGCTGCCGGCCTGGGGCTCGGACAGCCCGAAGGCGGCCCGCCGGCTGCCGTCGGCGATCCCCGGGAGGTAGCGCCGCTTCTGTTCGTCCGACCCCGCGATCAGCACCGGACCGGTGGGGAGGCGGGTCAGCAGCAGCATGAGGGCGGCGGTGTTGGAGTACTTGGCCACCTCCTCGATGGCCACGGTCAGGCCCAGGATCCCCGCCCCCGAGCCCCCGAGCTCCACCGGCAGGCAGAGGCCGAGGAGGCCCGCATCGCGAAAGACCTCGAACAGGTCCTGGGGATATTCACCGGTGTCGTCGATCTCCCGGGCCCGGGGGCGGACCTTGTCCTGGGCCAGGCGGCGCACGGCGGCCTGGAGGTCGGCCAGCTCCTCGGAGAGCTCGAAGGGCATCGCCGGCAGGGTACATGTGGCCTCAGCCGCCTCTCTCGGGGCGGCGGAGGGCGACCGCATGACCGGTTGGTAACTTGGGCTAGGCCGTCTTGCGGCGCTGGCGGATCATCCGCCGCCGCTCCCGCTCGGTGGCGCCGCCCCACACCCCGTCCCGCTCCCGATTGGCCAGGGCGTATTCCAGGCAAGCCTCCCGAACCGGGCACTGGGCGCAGATGGCCTTGGCCACCTCGGTCTCCTCGTCGGAGACCGGATAGAAGACGTCGGGGTCCACCCCCCGGCACGCTGCGCGGTTGCGCCACGTCAGGCTCATCTGTTGGGCCACGTTCGAAAGCTCCTACCCGCTTGCCCAAGGGGCTATGCGGCGACCCCGGCATTGAAGGCCGCCGGCCTCTCGGAATCCTTGTCAACACCTCCGGCGTCGGGGACTATTCCGAGCCATGACGCTGGATCCCACCGCCTTCGACCGGGAGGCGGCCCTGGGCCGGCTGGCCGCTGAGCCCTTCGACGTGCTCGTCGTGGGCGGGGGCGTGACGGGCGCCGGGGTGGCCCTGGACGCCGCGGCCCGGGGCCTGAGCACGGCGCTGGTGGAGCGCGGGGACCTGGCCTCGGGGACCTCGTCCAAGTCCTCCAAGCTGATCCACGGCGGGCTGCGCTACCTGCAGCAGAGGGAATACCTGCTCGTCTACGAGAACCTGGCCGAGCGCCAGCTCCTCCTCCACAACGCCCCTCACCTCGTCTCTCCCCTGCCCTTCCTCATCCCCCTCTTCGGCAGGGACGGGGTGGTCAACAAGGCCGTCGCCCGCGCCTACTCCGTGGCCCTGTGGCTCTACGACCTGACCGGTGGTCTTCGCATCGGCAAGCGTCATCGGCGCATCGGGGTGGACGAGACCCTGGCCCACATGCCCACCCTGCGCCCCGACCGGCTGGTGGCGGGGTTCGTGTACTACGACGCCGAAGCCGACGACGCCCGCCTGACCCTGACCCTGGCCCGCACCGCGGCGCTCGACTTCGGCGCCGCCGTGGCCACCTACGCCCCCGTGACCGGGTTCCACCAGGACGGCTCCGGCCGTGTGGACGGCGCCGTGGTGAGCCCCCTGCGCCGGCCGGGCACGGGTGGCGCCACCTCCGGGGCCATCGAGGTCCGGGCCTCGGTGGTGGTCAACGCCGCCGGGGTGTGGGCCGACCAGGTCCGGGGGCTCGAGGAGGGGGCGGGCCCCGGCCGCATCCGCCCGGCCAAGGGCATACACGTCGCCGTGAGGCGGGACCGGCTCCCCTGCGATCTCGCCGTGGTGCTCCCCGTGCCCAAGGACCGCCGCTCCATCTTCGTCATCCCGTGGGGGCCGCGGGTCTACGTGGGCACCACCGACACCGACTACGACGGCTCTCTGGACGAGCCCCGGTGCACTCCCGCCGACGTCGCCTACCTCCTGGGCGCGCTCAACACCTTCGTGAGCGAGCCCGTCTCGGAGGCCGACGTGGTGGGCGCGTGGGCAGGCCTGCGTCCCCTCATCAAGGACGCCACCAGCGAGCGCACGGCCGACCTGTCCCGCCGCCACCAGGTGTCGGTCTCCGACGGCGGGCTGGTGAGCGTCACCGGCGGCAAGCTGACCACCTACCGCAAGATGGCTTCGGACACCGTCGACGAGGTCGTCCGCCGCCTCGGGCGGGGCCGCCGCCGCAGCCCCACCCGCCACCTCAGGCTCGTGGGCGCCGAGGGCACGGCCGCCCTGGGGGAGCCGGGGGCGGCCGAGCGGCTGGGTGCGGACCCCGAGGCGCTGAACCATCTGGTCCGGCGCTACGGGGGCGAGGCCCGGGCCCTGCTGGCCATGGTGGAGCGCGATCCGACCCTGGGCCTGCCCCTGGTCCCGGGCCTGCCCTACCTGGCCGCCGAGGCCGTCTACGGCGCTCGCTACGAGATGGCCCGCACCCTGGAGGACGTGCTCAGCCGGCGCACCCGGGCCCTGCTGCTCGACAGGGACGCCGCGGCCGAGGCCGCGCCGGCGGCGGCCCGGTTGCTGGCGGCCGAGCTGGGCTGGGACGAGGCCGACGTCGAGGCCCAGGTGGCCGCCTTCCGGGCCCTGGTGGACGCCGAGCGCGACGCCGCCGGCCTCTCCACCTCGACGCCGATGATGTCGGTTTCCCCGGCCACGCCAGCCGGGCCGGCCGGGCCGGCCGCGCCCGCCTAGGAACGAGCGCCCCATGGGGTCCCGGGGCGGGAGAAGGCCCACGCCCGCCGTCTCCTTCGACGCCCCTCTGCCGTCGATTCGCCGTCGATTCGACGGGAGATGGGTCGCAGTCGACGAGGGCCTGCTCGGGCGCCTGCGGGAGGCGTGCTCCGAGGTAGCGGTGGACGACGACGCCTGTGTGGAGGCGGGACGGGACTGGTGGCCGCTGGCCATCCACTGGGCCCTGGCCGGCGAGGTGCCCTCCCGGGCCGCGGTCGTGGCCCGGCCCCGGAACCCGGCCGAGGTGTGCGCCGTCCTCCGGCTCTGCGACGAGGCCCGGGTGCCGGTCACCCCGGTGGCCGGGCGCAGCGGGGTGTGCGGCGCCAGCATCCCCGCCTTCGGGGGCGTGGCCCTCGACCTGTGCGGGATGGCCGGGCTCCTCCACGTCGACAACACCTCGCTCGTGGCCGACGTGGCCCCCGGCACCTTCGGTGACCTCCTGGAGGCCGAGCTCCGAAGCGGTCACGGCCTCACCCTGGGCCACTGGCCCCAGTCCATAGCGCTGTCGACGGTGGGCGGCTGGCTGGCGTGCCGGTCCGCCGGGCAGTACTCCACCCGCTACGGGAAGATCGAGGACATGGTGGTGGGTCTGGAGGTGGCGCTGGCCGACGGCAGGCTGGTGCGCACGGGCGGGACGGGGCCGCGGGCCGCGTCCGGTCCCGACCTGACCCAGCTGTTCGTCGGGTCGGAGGGCACCCTTGGCGTGGTGACCAGGGCCCGCCTGCGCGTCCACCCCGTGCCCCTGTTCGAGGCCCGCGCCGCCTACGGGTTCGGCGACTTCGGCGCCGGCCTGGACGCCTGCCGGCGGGTCCTGCGCCGGGGAGCCACGCCCGCCGTGCTCCGCCTCTACGACGCCACCGAGTCGGCTCGCGCCTTCGGCACCGAGGGTCGCCACGTCCTGGTGGTGCTGGACGAGGGCGACCGCGGGCTGGTCGAGGTGGGCATGGCCGTGGTGGACGAGGAGTGCGGGGAGGCGGGCGTCCTGGACGAGGCCCTGGTCGCCACCTGGCTCGAGCACCGCAACGACGTCTCCGCCCTGGAGGCCGTCTCCCGGCGGGGCATCGTCGTGGACACGGCCGAGGTGGCCGCCCGCTGGGCCGTGCTCGAGACCATGTACACCGAGACGCTGGCCGCCCTGGCCGCCGTCGACGGCACCCTGGTCGCCTCCGCCCACGAGTCCCACGCCTACACCGACGGCGCCTGCCTCTACTTCACCTTCGCCGGTAGGGGCCCGGAGGGCTCGGCCCCGTCCTGGAAGGACGACTACTACCGGCGGGCCTGGGACGCCATCACCGAGGTCACCCTGGCCCACGGCGGAGCCATCAGCCACCACCACGGCATCGGGCTCAACCGGGCCCGGTTCATGGGCCGGGCCCTGGGGCCGGCCCATGGCGTGCTGGCATCGGTCAAAGCCGCCCTCGACCCCAACGGCATCCTCAACCCGGGAAAGCTGGGCCTGGCCTCCCCCTTCGGCCCCGCCCCCTGGCCGTGACCGCGACCGGCGAGCACGACCGGGTGACAGGCTCCGTCGACGTCCGCGCCGTGGCCGCCGGCGCCCTGACCACGCTCGCCTTCGGCGTGCCCCCCGTCCTCCTCGTCCAGGCCGTGCAGGGCGGCGCAGCCCGCCACGACGCCGGCCTGCGGGTCATAGCGGCCCTGGTGGCCATCGTGGTCGCCCCGCTGGTGGGCGGGGTGGTGGCCGCCCGCCACCAACCCCACGCCGCCCTGACCCACGGCGCGTGGGCCGCGTCCGCCGGCTATGCCGGCGACGTCGTGCTGGCCGTGGCCAGGCGGGCCATCACCGGCGGAGGCGCGCCCCCGCTCCACCTCCTGCCCGCCTTCGTCCTGTTCCTCGTGGTGTTCAGCTCGCTCGGGATGCTGGGCGGCTACGCCGTGTTCCGTCGCTCACTGCGATGAGCGTCCTGGTCGTCGACGCGGGCACCAGCGGGGTCCGAGCCGCAGTGGTGCGGCCGGACGGGGCCGTGGACCACGTGCACCACCGCGAGGTGCTCCCGTCCTCCCCCGCGCCGGGATTCGTGGAGTTCGACGCCGCGGTGATGGCCGACGCCGCCCTCGCCGTGGCCCGAGCCGCCCTGGCCCGGGGCGGTCCGGTGCAGGCCGTGGGCATCGCCAACCAGCGGGCGTCGACCGTCGTCTGGGACCGGGCCACGGGCCGGCCTGTCGGCCCCGGCATCGGGTGGCAGGACCTGCGTACGGTCGGCACCTGCCTCATGCTCCAGGGACAGGGCCTTCGCTGCACACCAACCGCCTCGGGGCCCAAGCTGGCCGCCCTGCTCGACATGGCCGACCCCGACCGGAGCTCAGATCTGTGCTTCGGCACCGTCGACACCTGGATCGCCTGGCAGCTTTCGGCCGGAACCCTGCACGTCACCGACTCGACCAACGCGGCCGTCACCGGCATGCTGCGGCGCGACGCCTCGGGCTGGGACGAGACGGTGCTGGAAGCCCTGCGCGTCCCCGAGGCGGTGCTGCCCGCCATCGTCGACTCCAGCGGGATGGTGGGCGAGGCGTCGGCCCTGGCCGGTGCGCCCCCCATCGCGGGCATGGTCGGTGACCAGCAGGCGTCCCTGGTCGGGCAGGGGTGCACCAGGCCGGGACTGGCCAAGATCACCTTCGGGACGGGAGGGATGCTCGACGTGTGCGTGGGTCCTGACCGTCCCGCCTTCGACCTGCGGGGCGGGGCCGGGTGCTTCCCCCTGGTCGCCTGGCGCCGCCGGGGCCGGCTCAGCTGGTGCGTCGAGGCGGTCATGCTCTCGGCGGGCACGGCCGTGGAGTGGCTGAGGGACGACCTCGGGCTCATCGCCTCGGCGGCCGAGTCGGACGCGGTGGCCTCGCAGTGCGAGGACACGGGCGACGTGTGGTTCGTGCCCGCCCTGCTCGGTCTGGGCACGCCCGTGTGGGACTTCGGGGCCCGGGGCACGCTGGTGGGGCTGACCCGGGGCACGGGCCGGGCCCAGGTCGTGCGGGCCGTTCTCGAAGGCGTGGCCCATCGGGGCGCCGACCTGGTGGAGGCGGCCGAGGCCGACAGCGGGCTGTCCATCGGCTCGGTCCGCGTCGACGGGGGCATGAGCGCCAACGAGACCTTCGTGCAGGCCCTGGCCGACGCCGCCGGCCGTCCCGTGGAGCTCTCCCCCGTGCTGGAGGCCACCACGCTGGGCGCCGCCTACCTGGCCGGCATGGCCGTGGTGCTGTGGCGGGACGAGGACGAGGTGGCCCGAGCCTGGTCCCCCCGGCGCACGGTGGAGCCCGGCAGGGAGCCGGACCGGGACCGGTGGCGCCAGGCCCGCAGCCGCGCCGTCCAGGCCGTTCCCGAGCTGTCTTCCCTGGACTTCTGAATCAGATCTGACTCAGCCGCCGGCCGCGGGCAGGGCCTCGACGACGTCCATGACCACAACCACTCCCTCCCGGCGACCGTCGGCACCCACGAGGGGGTTGCACATCACCTGGCACTCGATGCTCCTGCCCCGCCGGTTGGTGGCCCTGACCGTGGTCGGGGCAGGGGCGGACTCCTCCACCAGGCTGGCCCGCATGGCGCCGGCCAGCTCAGCCACGGGAAGACCGATGTCGAGGTCCAGGAAGGCCCGGCCCTTGACCTCTCGAGGGCGAAGGCCCCACAGGTCCTCGGCCCGCGGGTTCCACTCCTGCACGATGAGGGCACGGTCGACAACGACGACCGCGCTGCGCTGGCTGGCCAGGATCGACTCGAACCACGCCGTGGCCCGATCCAGCGCCGCGCTGCGGTCGTTGAGCTCGTCGTTGATGGCCTGCAGCTCCGTGTTCGTCGACTGGAGCTCCTCGTTCATCGTCTCGAGCTCCTCGTTGGTCGACTGGAGCTCCTCGTTGGTCGTCTCCAGCTCCTCGACCGTTGACTGGAGCTCCTCGTTGGTCGTCTCCAGCTCCTCGTTGGTGGATTGGAGCTCTTCGTAGGCTGTCTCGAGCTCCTCCTTCGATCGCTGCAGATCCTCTTGCAGGCGCTTGGCCATGGTGACGTCGCTGAAGCTGATGCTGGCGCCGATGACCGAGCCCTGCTCGACCAGGGGGACCACGACGACGTCCCGGAACTGCGCGCCTCCACGGGCCCTGGGGTACTCCACGCCGGCGCGGGACACGGGTCGCTGCTCGGCGTGGGCCTCGTCGATGAGCGAGCGGAGGTCGATGGGCCGGTATGAGAGCTCAAGGTCCTGAAGGGGCCGGCCCATGTCCGCGTCCTTCAGGGCGAAGGTCGACACCGCGGCCCGGTTGGCCGACGCCAGCCGTCCGCCGGAGTCGACGACTATCTGGGCGACCAGGCCGGTGTCGAAGGCGAGGTCGCTTACCCGCCCCTCGGCCGCGATGCCGGGAAGGGTGGCCGCTACCCTGGCCGCCTCGATCAGGCTCTCGCGGTCCTTGGCCGGCACGACCTTGGTGAACAGGCGGTGCTTGAGCTCGAGGGGCGAGAAGAGGTCGGTGTGGGTCAGCAGCATCTCTGCCTTGCCCAGGAACAGGTAGCCCGAGTCGTTCATGGCGAAGTGGAGGTTGGACAGGATGCGGGCCTGGGCGTCGGCGTTGAAGTACATGAGCACGTTGCGGCAAACCAGCAGGTCGAGCCGGGAGATGGGCGCGTCCTGGATCAGGTCGTGGCGTCCGAAGATCACCGAGCGGCGCAGGTCGTTACGGAACAGGAAGCGGGTCACGGCCTGCTCGAAGTACCGCTCCCGCTGGTCGGCCGCGATCTCGGCCACGGCGTCGGGGCCGTAGCTGGCCTGGCGGGCCTGGGCCAGCGCGTCCTCGTCGATGTCGGTGGCGAAGATCTTCACCCGCTCGCGGAACGCGTCCTGGCCCAAGGCCTCGCCCAGCAGGATGGCCACCGAGTAGGCCTCCTCACCCGACGCGCAGCCCGCGCACCAGACGCGTATCGGCTGGTGAGAGCGCTTGGCCTTCACGATCCTGGGGATGACGACGGTGGCGAGCTGGTCCCAGGCCTCCCGATCCCGGAAGAAGCCGGTGACGTTGATGAGGATCGTGTTGAACAGGTGGGCGAACTCGTCGGGATGGACCTCGAGGAAGTCGATGTAGTCCGGGTAGCCGTCGATACCCAGCTCGGAGAGGCGCTTGCCCACGCGGCGCTCGAGGCTGGCTCGCTTGTATCCGGTGAAGTCGAAGCCGCGGGCCCGCTTGAGGAACTCGAGCAGGGCTTCGAAGGGCTCGTTCACCCCGGCCGCCGTCACTCCATCTCACCTTCCATCACGAGCTTCACCAGCGCTGACGGCACCTCGGCGAGCGAGAGGACGACATCCACACAGCCGGTCAGGATGGCCGCGTGCGGCATCCCGAAGAACTCCGAGCTCGCCTCGTCCTGGGCGATGACGGTGCCGCCCATCTTCTTCACCGCCTCCACGCCCATGGTGCCGTCTCTTCCCGTGCCCGTCAGCACCACGGCGATCACCCGCTCGCGAAAGCTGGCGGCCACCGACTCGAAGAGCAGGTCGGCCGACGGGCGTACGAAGTGCACCAGGTCGGATTTCGAGAGGGACAGGGTGCCGTCGGGGTTGACGAGCAGGTGGCGGTCGGGCGGGGCGATGTACACCCGGCCGGGCTCGAGCCGGTCGCCCTCGCCGGCCTGGGTCGTGCGCAGCGAGCATCGGCGGTCCAGGAGGTCGGCCATCAGGCTGCGGTGCCGGGGGTCCAGGTGCTGGACCACGGCGATGGCCGCGGGAAAGCCCTTGGGCAGCGCCGACAGCACGATGCTCAGGGCGTTGAGGCCACCGGCGGAGGCGGCGATCACCACCACGTCGAAGGCGGCCCCGGGAAAGCCGGCCGGTCTGGCATCCGTCCCTGGGCCCGGCTTGTCCGGGGCGGAACCGCCCAGGCTGGGTCCGAGGTCGTTGGCCCGCTGGGGAAGGAGCTCGTCGTCGTCGGGACGGAGTCCCATGTGGTCCTCGCCTCCCCCCCGTGCCGTTAGGCGCCTCTCGCCTGCGACAGGGGAGGTCGCGCTCACCTCATGGTACCGCCGGGACGCTCCTGGTCGCCCCGCTATCGCTCGTTCAGCAGCCGGGCCGTGGCCCTCCGGCCCGGGAGCTTGACCACCTGGATGGCGTTGGGCAGCTGGTCCTTGATGTCGTTGGCGTGGGTCACGACCAGCACCTGGCGGAAGCGCCCCCGCAGCCGTTCCAGGGCCATGAGCATGCGCTCCTTGCGATCGTCGTCGAGGGGGCCGAAGACCTCGTCGAGCACGAGCAGGCCCACGGCTCCTCCCGACTGGAACCGCACGTGCTCGCTGATCGCCACCCGCAGGGCCAGGTTGGCCAGGTCCGTCTCCGAACCCGAGAACCTGTCCATGCCGTAGGTGCGTCCGCCGTCGGATATCTGGATCTCGTAGGACTCGGGGTCGACCCGGAGCTCGTCGTATTCACGATCGGTCAGCTCGGCGAACAGCTCTCCCGCCTGGGCCGAGAGCCTGGGCCCCACCGTCGCCACCACCGTGTTGCGGAAGCTGTTGAGGAGCTCGGCCACCCGGCCCAGATGGCGGGCGTCGGCCTCGACCTGGCCCAGGCGGGCGTGCTGGGCCTCGCCCTCGGCCAGCCGTCTGGCCTCGGCCTCGGCCCGCTCCCGGGCCTGTACCGCGGCCACCTGGGCCCCTTGGGCACGGCGGCCCGCGCCCTGGGCCCGCTCCCGGGCCCCGGCCAGCTCCCTCCTCGCCGCCACCAGCTGCTCGGGGTGGAAGTCGAGGGCCCGCACCTTGTCGCGCATCGCCTCCAGCCGGCCCTGGAGCTGGCCCAGCCGGCCCCGCTCCTCCTCCAGCTCGGCCCCCGCCGGCCCTTGGCGCTGGAGGAGGGCGCCCAGCTCGGCGCAGCGGATCTCCGCCCTGCGCCGGTGCTCCACCTCGGTGGCCAGGCGCTGATGCTCGCCCGCCTCGAAGGCCCGGCCCAGGGCGGTCACGGCCGCGGCCAGGGCCTGCTCGGCCTGACCCCGGCGCTCCCGGGCCCGCTCGAACTGGCGCCAGGCCTCCCGGGCCGTCTCCAGCGCGCCCAGGGCCTGGCCGGCCGCAGCCGCGCTGGCGGTGGCCTGCGCCTCGATGCGGCCGTGCTCGTCGGTCAGGGCCGTCACCCGAGCCTCGGCCGCGGCCAGCTCCTGGCTGCGGTGGGACTGCACCTGCTCGAAGGCGGCGCCCAGGGCCTGCCCGCACAGGGGGCAGTCCTCTTCCCCGGAGAGCTGGGCCGCCCGCTCGTGGGCCTGGCGGGCCCGGTCCCGGTCGGAAGCCGCGGCCCGCAGCGCGCCGGCCAGCTCGCTGGCCCTGGAGGTGTCGGTGGCGGCCACCGTCCGGGCCGCCTCGCAGGCCTCCTCGTCGGGCGCCTGCTCGGGGGCGACGGGCACGGGCACGGCGGCCAGGGCGGCCTCGGCTTCGGCCCCGGCTCGGGTCCGCTCGAGCTGCTCCACCGCCTGGGCCAGGCCCTGGGCCTCAGGCTCGAGGGCGGCCAGCTCGTCGCCCGCGGCCCTCAGCCGGGTCAGCTCCGCCTCCAGGTCGGTGGCCCGGCGCACGACGCGATCGGCCTCGGCCCGCAGCAGCTTGCCCTCGCTCACCAGGGCGTCGTGCTCCCGCCCGACCGCGTCGAGCTCGTCGTGGGCCCGCTCGACCTTCTCCAGGGCGGCTTCGGCCTCCCCGGCCGCAACCTGCTCCACGGCCTGGCGGGCCTCGGCTTCCTCCGCCGTCACCCGGGCCTGCTGGAGCGAATCGGCCAGCTCGGCCAGGTCGGGGAGCATCCCCCGCAGGCGCTCGTGCTGGTCGCGCGCGGAGCGGGCGTCCTTGCGCGCCTGGTCGCGTGCCCCGTCCAGGGGCGTGATGCCCAGCAGCTGGAGCACCAGACGGCGGCGCTCGGCCGGCGCCGTCTCCGAGAAGGCGGCCAGGTGGCGCTGCTCGGCGAAGACCGAGGCCCGGAAGGCGGCATCGTCCATGCCGAGGATCGAGCGCACATAGCGGGCCGTGTCGCGCACACCCTCGGCCACCTGGAGGCCGTCGGCGTGGGCCTGCGCCTTCACCGTCGAGTTGACGCCCGAGATCGTGCGCCGCACCAGGTAGAGGTGGCCCTCGTGCTCGAACTCGACCTCGGCCACGCAGTCGGCGTTGACCCCCGAGGTGCGGATCTCCTCCTTGCTTGTGCGCGCCCGTCCGAAGAGGGTGAATGTGATGCTCTCCATCAGGCTGGACTTCCCGGCGCCGTTGGGCCCGTAGACGCCGACCAGGCCGGGCGGGAGCTCGAGGTCGAGCTCCTCGTAGACCCGGTAGTTCCGTAATCGCAACCGCGTGATTCTCATTTCTCGTCAGCCCCCTCGACGGCGCGGACCAGGTACTCGTGGCCCAGAGAGCGGATGCGGTCGCGGTCGAAGCCGATGAGGTCGGGCAGGTCGGCCTGCGCCGACACCCCCGCGAACGAGGGCTCGATCTTCAGGTGCAGGGCGGCTTTGGACGCCTCGCGGAGCGCCTCCATGTCGAGCATGCGGTAGGCCTCGGGATCGACGCCGTCGAGGTAGAGGCGGGCCACAGCGCCCTCGGGCACGGTGGCGGCCCGCTCGAGCACGAGGTCGGACACCTCCGACGGCGACAGACCGAGGGCGAGCACGGTCTCGAGGGTGACCAGGGGGCGCTGGCCGGTGAGGGGCAGGTGGGTGCACACACCCGAGTCGGTATCGAGGACGAGGATGCCCTTGGCCTTGTCGGGGTCGTCGGCGAAG
>VAXP01000139.1 GCA_005884125.1 Actinomycetota bacterium
TGGACGTGGGCCGGGAGGTCTCGTCCTTCGTCTCGCCCTTCTGGGCTCTGCAGCGGGGCCTGCTCCTGGTGGCCTTCGTGGCCGTCCTCTCCACCCTGCTGCTGGTCGGCGTCCAGCGCCGGCGCGAGCTGGGCCTCATGGCCGCGGTGGGCATGAGCCCTCAGGAGCTGGGCCGCATGGCCCTGACCGAGGCGGGGGCCATCGGGGTGCTGGGCTCGGTGCTGGGCACGGTGGCGGGAGCGGGGATGCTCTTCGCCTTCTTCAAGGCCGCACCGGTGATGTTCGGCATCGGCGAGCCCGTGCGCCTCGACCTTCGGGCCCCCCTGGTCGACGGCCTGCTCGTCCTGGTGGTGGTGCTGGCCGGGGCCGCCCTCCCGGCCTGGCGCACCGTGCGGCTACAGGTGGTCGAGGCTCTCCAGTACGAGTGAGGGGTGGGCCGGGATGAACGGCGCCCGGCCGTGCCCCCTAGCGCTGGCGGCGGTGGGACCGGGGCGTGTCGGCGTCGATGCGGAGCTCGCCGGAAGGAAATGCGGTTGGAAGGACGGCGCGGTCGGAGCGGCGCCTGAGGCGGTAGGTCCGCACGTCGCCCTCGTTGCTCTCCTCCGCCACCTCGAAGCCCGACGACCAGGATCGGTTGAATCGGTTGCGAACCTGCACCGGTGTGCCCGCGACCCAGCCCTGCTCAATCGTCTGTTGAATCGAACGCGCGTGCCGCGGTTGTTCGGGCATCGCACCTGCCTCCTCTCGCCGGCCCCCACACAATCCGCCCACACCGAGCTGGGGGACCTATAACCGTAGTACCCGGTCGGTACCCGTGGAAACGGCCGATGTGGGCCCGGCCGCCGTCCGGCCGATGGGGGCCGGGCCCGACGTCCTGCCTACGCTGCCCGTCCGTGTCCGAGACGCGCCGCTACCGCCAGCTGCGCTTCACCCGCCCGCCGGGCGCGGCCGAGATACTCCTGGTCAGGCACGGGGAGTCGCAGGCCGCCCGCCCGGAGGAGCCGTTCCCCCTGGTAGACGGGCAAGGCGACCCCGAGCTGGACGAGAACGGCCACGAGCACGCCCGCCTGGTGGCCGACCGCCTGGCCGGGGAGGACATCGCCGCCATCTACGTCACCAACCTCAGGCGCACGGCCCAGTCGGCCGCCCCCCTGGCCCGGCGCCTGGGCCTGGAGCCCGTCGTCGAGGCCGACCTGCGCGAGGTCCACCTGGGCGAGTGGGAAGGCGGTGAGTTCCGCCGCCACGTCAGCGAAGGCCACCCCATCGCCGTGCGCATGCGTGAGGAGCAGCGCTGGGACGTGATCCCCGGGGCCGAGCCCACCGAGCAGTTCTCGGCCCGGGTGCGGGGCGCCATCAACCGCATCGCCGCCCGCCACCCCGACCAGTGCGTCGCCGTGTTCACCCACGGCGGCACCATCGGCCAGATCCTGGCCGACGCGTCGGGCTCCCGGCCCTTCGCCTTCTCCGGATCCGACAACGGGGCCGTGTCCCACCTCGTCGTGCTCCAGGAGCGCTGGATCATCCGCCGCTACAACGACACCGGCCACCTCTATCCGGGATTCACCACCCGTCCCGAGCCTCTGACCTGACCGGCTCCGTCCGCGACAATGGCGCGGTGGACGTGCTCGTGGTCGTGGGCGACGGGGAGCCTCCCTCCAGGCTCCGGGTCCGGGCCAACCGCGTGCTCCACACCCGCTCGGACCCGCCCGGCCCCGACGTCGTTGCCGACCTGCGCGTCCACATCCCCCGGGAGGTGGGCGTCGTGGGCTCGGCGGCCACGGCCCTGGCCCTGCACCGGGCCGGCCTGCCGGTGACGCTGTACACGGACGACACCGCGCCCGTGCCCGGTATCCGCCGCCTGCCCCTGTCCGACCCGGGCCCGACCATGCAGGCGGCCGACTCTCTGCTCGACCTGGTGGGGAACACCCCGCTGGTGCGCCTCGACCGCATCGGGCGCGAGCTCTCCTGCCACCTCCTGGGCAAGCTGGAGCAGCTCAACCCCGGGGGCAGCGTGAAGGACCGTCCGGCCCTGGCCATGGTGGCCGGGGCCGAGGCCTCGGGTGAGCTCCGCGAGGGCGGGACCATCGTGGAGCCGACGTCGGGGAACACGGGGGTGGGCCTGGCCATAGTGGCGGCCCGGCGTCGCTACCGCTGCATCTTCGTGATGCCCGACAAGATGAGCCAGGAGAAGATCGCCCTGCTGCGGGCCTACGGCGCCGAGGTCATCGTCTGCCCCACCGCCGTGGCCCCCGAGCACCCGGACTCCTACTACTCCGTGGCCCGCCGCCTGGCCCAGGAGATCCCGGGCGCGGTCCAGCCCAACCAGTACGGCAATCCCGCCAACCCCGCGGCCCACGAGGCCAGCACCGGCCCCGAGCTGTGGCAGCAGACGGCGGGCCGCATCACCCACTTCGTCGCCGGCATCGGCACGGGCGGGACCATCTCCGGGGTGGGGCGCTTCCTCAAGTCCAAGCGGGCCGGCGTCCAGATCGTGGGGGCCGACCCCGAAGGATCGGTCTACTCGGGCGGGGGCGGCCGGCCCTACCTGGTCGAGGGGATCGGCGAGGACTTCTGGCCCACGACCTACGACCCCGGCGTGGTCGACCGCGTCGTCAGGGTGAGCGACCGCGACTCCTTCCTGACCGCCCGCCGCGTCACCCGGGAGGAAGGGATCCTGGTGGGGGGCTCCGCGGGCACGGCCGTGCACGCGGCCCTGGAGGTGGGCCGGGAGCTGGGGCCCGACGACGTGGTGGTGGTGCTCATCCCCGACTCGGGGCGGGGCTACCTGTCCAAGCTCTACAACGACAGCTGGATGGCCGACTACGGGTTCCTCCGGGCCGCGGGGCCGACCGTGGGCCACGTGCTCGAGGCCAAGCCCGCCGACCTCCCCCGCCTCGTCCACGTCCATCCCGACGAGGAGGTCCGCTCCGTCATCTCCGTGCTGCGCGAGTACCAGGTGTCGCAGGTCCCGGTGATCAAGGCCGAGCCGCCCCTGGCCCTGGCCGAGGTGGTGGGGGCGGTCCACGAGCGCGACCTCATGGCCCTGGCCTTCGACCGCCCCGACGTGCTCGACCACCCCGTGTCGGAAGCCATGGGGCCGCCCCTTCCGACGGTCGGCGCGGGCGAGCCCGTGCAGCTGGCGGTGGAGCGGCTGTAGCACGCGCCCGGGGTCATCGTGGTGGACGCCGGCCGCCCCGTCGGCATCCTCACCCGCTCGGACGTGCTCGAGTTCCTGGCCCGACGGCCCCTCCTGTGACGGGCGCACCGGCCCCGGGCCCGGGGCCCGGCTTCGAGACCAGGGCCATCCACGCCGGCCAGCCCCCCGACCCGGCGACCGGCGCGGTGGTGACGCCCGTGCACCTGGCCACCACCTTCGCCCAGAGCGGGCCCGGCGCGCACCTGGGCTACGAGTACTCCCGCTCGGCCAACCCCACCAGGACCGCGCTCGAGGCCTGCCTGGCCTCCCTCGAAGGCGGCGTCGCCGGGTTCGCCTTCGCCAGCGGCATGGCGGCCGAGGACGCCGTGCTGCGCCTGCTCCCCCCCGCCAGCCACGTCCTGCTGCCGGCCGACGCCTACGGCGGCACCTACCGGCTGGTCGCGCGCGTCTACGGCCCCGCCGGCTACAGCTTCACCCCCGTCGACCTGGCCGACGCCGCGGCCGTGGAGGCGGCCTGGCGGGACGAGACCCGCCTGGTGTGGGTGGAGACCCCGACCAACCCCACGCTGGCCATCGTCGACATCGCCGCCACCGCGGCCATGGCCCGGGAGCGGAGCGCCCTGTGCGTGGTGGACAACACCTTCGCCACCCCCTACCTGCAGCGTCCCCTGGAGCTGGGCGCCGACGCCGTCGTGCACTCGACGACCAAGTACCTGGGCGGTCACTCCGACGTGGTCGGGGGCTTCGTGGCCCTGACCAGTCCCGAGCGGGCCGAGCGCCTGGCCTTCGTGCAGAACGCGGTGGGAGCGGTGCCGGGACCGGTCGACTGCTACCTGGTGCTGCGGGGCATCAAGACCCTGGCCGTGCGCATGGAGCGCCACTGCAGCAACGCCGCGGCCGTGGCCCGGCTCCTGGTCTCCCACCCCGCCGTCGATCGGGTCTTCTTCCCGGGCCTGGAAGCGCATCCCGGCCACGAGCTGGCCGCCCGCCAGATGAGCGGGCCCGGGGGCATGGTGTCGTTCCTGGTGCGGGGCGGGGAGCCGGCGGCGCTCGAGGTCGTGTCCGGCACCCGGGTCTTCACCCTGGCCGAGTCCCTGGGCGCGGTGGAGTCCCTCATCGAGCACCCGGCCCGCATGACCCACGCCAGCGCCGCGGGCTCGCCCCTCGAGGTCGACGCCCGCCTGGTGCGCCTGTCCGTCGGCATCGAGACCGAGTCCGACCTGCTCGCCGACCTGGAGCAGGCCCTGGACCGGGTGGCGCCTTGACGCCACCACCAACGTCGCTTCACCCCGAGGAAGGACGGCACCAATGAACGGCGTCATCGTCGCCAAGGACGGTCCCCTGACCACGGTCACCATCAACCGGCCCGAGGTGCGCAACGCCGTGGACCGCGACACCGCGGCCGAGCTGGCCGACGCCTTCCGGGCCTTCGACTCCGACGGGTCCTCGAGCGTGGCCGTGCTCACGGGGGCGGGCGGCACCTTCTGCGCCGGCGCCGACCTCAAGGGCGTGGCCGCGGGCCGGGGCAACCGGGCCCTGCCCGAGGGCGACGGCCCCATGGGCCCGACCCGCATGCTCCTCGGCAAGCCCGTGCTGGCCGCGGTCGAGGGCCACGCCGTCGCCGGCGGGCTGGAGCTGGCCCTGTGGTGCGACCTGAGGGTGGCGGCGCGCGACGCCGTGTTCGGTGTGTTCTGCCGGCGGTGGGGCGTCCCTCTGATCGACGGCGGAACCGTGCGCCTTCCCCGCCTCATCGGCCACAGCCGGGCCCTGGACCTCGTGCTCACGGGCCGGGCCGTCGGGGCCGACGAGGCGTTGGCCATGGGGCTCGCCAACCGCGTCGCCGAACCCGGTCAGGCCCTGGCCGCCGCCCTCGAGCTGGCCGGCCAGCTGGCCGCCTTCCCGCAGCGCTGCCTGCGCAGCGACCGCCTGTCCTCCTACGAGCAGTGGGGGCTGGAGATGGATGCCGCCCTGGCCGCCGAGCACGGGCACGGCATGGCCACGATCCGCTCGGGCGAGTCGGCCGAGGGCGCGGCCCGCTTCGCGGGGGGAGTAGGCCGGCACGGCTCCTTCTCCTAGTGTGACGCCCATGGCCGACGCGCCCTGGTCGGAAGACGCCTGCTCGCTCGTCGATGCCTTCCGCACCGGTGAGCGCTCACCCGCAGAGGAGCTGGAGGCCACCCTCGCGGCCATCGGGACCAGCACGCTCAACGCCTTCACCCACCTCGACGGGGACAGGGCTCGGGCCGCCGCGGCCCGCGCCGACGTGAACGCTCCCCTCGGTGGGCTGCCCATGGCCGTCAAGGAGCTCGACCCCGTTGCCGGCTGGCCCCTCACGGAGGCGTCCCTGGCCTTTGCCGACCGGGTCTCGGGCCACGACGCCACCGTCATCGACCGGCTGCGGGCCGCGGGCGCGGTGCTCGCGGGCCAGACCACGGCCAGCGAGTTCGGAGGGCTCAACGTGAGCGTGACCCTCCTGCACGGGATCACCGGCAACCCGTGGGACCCCACCAAGACCACGGGAGGATCGTCGGCGGGCTCGGCCGCGGCGGTGGCGGGAGGCCTGCTGACCCTCGCCACGGGAGGCGACGGCGGTGGCTCGATACGCATCCCGGCCGGCTTCTGCGGGCTGGTGGGCATGAAGGGCACAGCCGGGCGCATCCCCAGGGGACCCCGCACCGCCATCGCCCCGCTCACCGTCGTGTTCGGCTGCCTGGCCCGGTCGGTGCGCGACGTGGCCCGCTACTACGACGTCGCCAACGGCCACGACAGCCGCGACCCCTACAGCCTGCCCCGGGTAGAGGGATGGGAACGCGACCTCGGCTCTCACGACCTGCGGGACATGAAGGTGGCCATCGCCCCCACCCTCGGCTCGGCCGTGGTGCGGCCCGAGGTCGAGTCCCTGGTGGTCGAGGCCGCCGAGGACCTGGCCCGCGCCGCCGGGCTCCAGGTGGTCGACGTCCCCGTCAAGCTCCCGGGTCTGGGCGTGGAGTGGGCCATGGCCAACATGGCCTCGCTGCTCGTCGAGCTGGGCGACCGTTACCCCGACTGCCTGCCCGAGCTCACCCAGGAGATGGCCTTCGGCCTCAAGCTGGCGTCGGAGGTCTACAACCTCGACATGGCCGCCCGTGTCGAGCGCAACCGCACCGCGGCCAACGAGATGATGGCCGACGTGTTCGAGCAGGTTGACTTCGTGGCCTGCGCCACCAACCCCGACGTGGCCTTCCCGGCCCAGGTCGCCCTCAACACCAGGGTGGGCGATCTCCCCGCCGGCCCCGAGAACAACGGCGCCCTCACCATCCCGGCCAACGTGAGCGGCAACCCGGCCGTCTCGGTGCCCGCCGGCCTCGTCGAGGGCCTGCCCGTGGGGCTGCAGCTGATGGGCCGACACCACGCCGACGCCCTCCTGCTCGACCTGGCCCTGGTGGCGGAGCGGGAACGGCCCTGGCCTCTGGTCGCGCCGGGAGCCCCCTGCTAGAGCCGTGCCCCGGAGGCGCCGGGCCTGGGCCGTGCTGCGCTTCGTCTGCAACCTCCCGGCCACGGCATTGGCCGCGGGGCTGGCCCGTCTGGCCGGGACCAGGCCCACGATGGGCAACGACCTGTTCATCTGCTGCACCGGTGTCCCTCGCTGGCTCAACGGGCCCCGCGGAGGCATGACGGTGGGCAACGTGTTCCTCACCAGCAGGACGGAGATCGAGCCCGGCCTCCGCCGCCACGAGGTGCGCCACGCCGACCAGTGGGCCGTCCTCGGGCCCCTGGCCTTCCCCGTCCTCTACGGCCTGGCCGAGGCGGCCGCCCGCCTGCGGGGCAAGGGCCCGGAGGGCAACGTCTTCGAGCGCCTGGCCGGCCTCGGCGAAGGCGGCTACGGCCGGCCGGGAGGGTGACCTCGCGCCCGGAGGGCCGACCAGGAGGAGCAACAGCAGGAGGAGCAGACATGCCCGAGCTCTCCACCGTGCACCACGTCTCGCTCAGCGTCACCGACCTCGAGCGCAGCCGGGAGTGGTACGAGCGCGTCCTGTTACTCCACGAGGTGCGCTCGGCCACCATCGCCGGCGTGACCTTGACCGTGCTCGGGGCCTCCGGCTTCTCCCTCACCCTGTGCCAGCACCCGGCCAACCGCGGCGAACCCTTCCAGGAGACCGTCACCGGGCTCGACCACCTCTCCTTCGCCGTCGCCGACGTCGAGGCCCTGCGGGCGTGGGTCGCGCACTTCGACCGCGTGGGTGTGGCCCACTCACCCATCGCCGAGGATCCCTTCGGACCCGTCCTCGTGTTCCGCGACCCCGACAACATCCAGCTCGAGCTGGTGGTCGGCGGGCCCGGTCGGTAGTCAGGCGTGGCCTTGGCCGTGGCCGCCCGGCTCACCGCCCACCTCGAGTCGTGGCTGGGGCGCTGGCCCCCGCCCGGACCCGGCTTGCACGTGGCCGGCTCGGTCCAGCGCAGCCGGCCGGGCTGGGACGGCCACGTCCATGGCGTCGTGGGGGTGATGACCCCGGACGGAGGCATCCTCTCGGTGCCACTCGAAGCCGAGGCCGCGGTGAGCGCCCTGGGGGTGGAGCCCGACGCCCTCATCAGGAGCGTCCCCGCCGCCTTGGGCCGGCCCGGCGCCGTGCTCGGCCGGGGCGCCTTCCGCTGGAGCGAGGAGCCCGCCCATCTCGCCGACGCCGGCGAGTGGATCGCCCGCTCCGACCCCCGCGTGCCCGAGTGGTTGCACCCGTTCAACGGCGACGTGCTCGTGGCCTGGGACGAGGACGGGAGCTACGCCGGCGGGGTCGGGCGCAAGCAACACGACGCCCACGGGCACGAGCTCTCGGTGGGGACCGACGAGCGCATGCGGGGCCGGGGGCTGGCCCGCCGGCTGGTGGCCCAGGCGGCCAGGCGAGTCATCGCCGACGGCGCCGTGCCCACCTACCTGCACGCCTTCGACAACACGGCCTCGGCCCGGGTGGCCGACGCCGCCGGCTTCCCCGACCGGGGCTGGCAGGTGCTCGAGCTCTTTCAGCCCAGGGGCTGAGGCCCGGGCGCCTCCTTACCCCGGCGCCTCACGCCGCGGGCTGTAGGTGCTGGTCGTCGGCCAGCTCGGCCAGGGCGTGCGCCTCCAGATCCCGCACCCTCCGGGCGGCCATGTGGAGCTGGCGCCCGGTGGCGCTGACCGACATCGGGGGCTGGCCGCCCAACCCGAAACGGAGGGTGACCACGGCCCTCTCCTTCTCGGGGAGCCTGTCGACGGCGACACGCAGGCGCCCGGTCAGGTCGTCGTCGGCCACGACGTCCTCGATCGACTCGGCGTCGGAGACCGCGGCCAGGTCACCCAGGCTCGTGTCCTGCCCCGCGGCGACGGGCTGGTCGAGGCTGGCGGTCACACGCGGAAGCGTCACCGCGTCCAGCACGTGCTCCAGGGAGTCCCCGGAGTCGGCCGCCAGCTCATGGGCCGTAGGGGGCCGTCCCAGCCCCTCCTCCATCTCCGCGGCCAGACGGTCGAGGCGGCGGGCCCGATCGGCGGGCACCGAGGGCACGTAGATGGGACGCGCCTCGCGCTGCACGCCCCTCTGCAGGGCATGCCTGATCCACCAGCTGGCGTAGGTCGAGAACTGGTAGCCACGTGTCCAGTCGAACTTCTCCACGGCCCGGATGAGACCGAGGGTCCCGTCCTGGATGAGGTCGAGCAGGTCCATGCCCGTGCCCTGGTAGCGCTTGGCCCAGTGCACGACCAGGCGCAGGTTGGCGCGAACCATCTCCGCCTTGGCCCGCTCGTCGCCCTCGGCGACGCGCTGAGCCAGCCGCCGCTGCTCATCGGCCGTGGGGAGCGGGACGGCGGCGATCTCCTCCAGATACCGCCCGAGCAGATCGAGCTCGGCCGGCATCGTGGCCGTGGTGGGGGGGCGCTTGGCGTGCTTGGCTGTCATGGTCGCAATGAGGAAAACAACTGCGTGCGCTGCCTGCTTCCCGCCCGAGGGCGCCCGTGACCGTCGTCTCACCTCTCCTCCGGCCCGGTGCAGATCATGGCGTGACCTCGGTCACACCGGACCCGGCACGGACCTGGCCGTCGCGGGTGTCAGTCGGCGGGGCCGGCGGCCAGGGTGACGGTGGCCGAGTGACGCCGGCCGGAGGAGTCGCTCCAGCCCAGCGCCACCTTGTCGCCGGGCTTGTGCGCCTTCATCAAGCCCGACAGCGTCTGGGACGAGTCCACGGCGTGACCGTCGAGGGACACGATGGTGTCGCCCGCGGCCAGGCCCGCGCCCGCAGCCGGCAGGCCGGGCTCGACCCCGGAGATCGTCGCTCCGCTCGAGCTGCCTGAGCCCTGGCCGGCCGGGTCCAGGGCCACGCCCAGGAAGGCGGGCAGGCCCAGGTGCACCGTCGAGGTGGCCTGGCCCGACTCGATCTGGTGGGCGACGCTCAAGGCATGAGCCGTGGGGATGGCGAAGCCCACGCTGGCACCGGAGCGGAAGCGGCGTCCTGCCGAGGCCGCGGTGTTCATGCCGATGACCTGGCCCGCGCTGTTGACCAGGGGCCCGCCCGAATCCCCGGGCTGGAGCGGCGCGTTGGTCTGGATCAGCCCGGTGAGGGTCTCGCTGTTGGACCCGCCGAAGTCCCCGGCCGTGATGGTCTGGTTCACGGCCTGGACCGTCCCGGTGACGACGGCGGGTGCGCCGCCGACGCCCCCGGCGTTGCCGATGGCGACAACGGAATCACCGGGGGTCACGGCCGAGGAGTTGCCGATGGGGATGGTCTTGAGCCCCGAGGCGCCCTGGATCTGGATGATGGCGATGTCGTCGGTGGGATCGGTCCCCACCACGGCGGCGTTGTAGGTGCGGCCGGTGTCGACCAGGGTGACGCTGATGTGGGTGGCGCCCTCGACGACGTGGTTGTTGGTGAGGACCTCGCCCGAGGGGGTCAGCACCATCCCGGTGCCCGCCCCCGACCCGCTCTGGTAACCGAGCTTGGTGTTGATGTCGACGACGCCGGGGGTGACCTTGGCCGCCAGGGCCGCGGTCGGACCGGTCGGGGCCGTCCCCGCCGACGGCGATCCCCCGCCCGAGAAGGGGCTGGTCGGGCTGGACGGGGCCACCGGCGCCGGGTTGGAGGGGGCGGCGGGAACCGATGGCGAGGCCGTGTTGAGGGTCGGGCGCACGCCGTGCCAGCGCCACCGGCTCACCACGCCGGCCATGGCCCCCACTACCAGCGAGGCGGCCAGGGCCGCGGCCAGTGCCGACCGTCCCCACCGGGCCGGGGGCGCGGGGGGCGGAGCGGGGGGATGGGGCGGCGGCCCGTCCGATGGCGGGGGCGGCGCGGCCCAGGGCGGGGGCACGGCCACCCACTCCGGGTAGGGCCGTTCGGAGACGGCGGTCGTCGATGGCTGATGGCTGTCGGTCATGGCTAGACGATCCTCTGGGTCCAGATGAGTGCGGTGACGGCTGCGGCTATGGCGAAGGCGAGGGCGATACCGGTGAACCAGGCCGTGATCTCGTGGCGGTGGACGTCGTAGCCCACCACCCTGCCGATCTGGCTGTACACCGACTTGAGCTGGCCCGCGCTCTGGGCCGTGAACGTCCTGCCGCCGGTGTCGGACGCGATCTGGGCCATGGCCGGCGGGTCCGAGGGCACCAGGATCGTGCGACCGCCCAGGTCCAGCTCGCCGTTCTGGGTGCCGAAGGCGATGGTGTTTATCTTCACGCCCGCCTGCCTGGCCCCGGCGGTGGCGTCGACCACGGTCTGGGCCGGCGACTGCCCGGGCCGGCCCACGGTCGGAGTCCCGTCGCTCATCAACACGATGGCCGCGGGAGCCCGCTTCCCGTCAGCGCCGGGGGGGAGGGTGTTGACGGCGTCGAGGGACAGGAAGATGGCGTCGCCTGTGGCCGTGCCTCCCCCGGCCCGCAGGGCGTTGATGGCGGCCAGGACCGTTGTGCGGTCGGCCGTGGGCGGCACGAGCACGCTGGCCGTGCTGGCGAAGGACACCAGGCCGAGCTGGACGCCGGGCGGGAGGGCGCCGACGAAGCCCCGCGCCGCCTGCTGGGCCGCGGCCAGCCGGCTGGGCGTGACGTCGTTGGCGATCATCGAGCCCGACACATCCAGCGTGAGGATCACGGTGGCCCGCTGGCGGGGCGTGCGCACGGCCCGGGCCGGCTGGGCGAAGCCGATGACGAGCAGGGCCAGCGCCCCCAGGAGGGCGGCCGCGGGTATGTGACGCTGCCAGCCCGAGCGCCTGGGGGCGACCGAGGCCAGCATGTCGACGCTCGTGAAGCGGACCACGAGCTTGCGACGGGCCCTCTGCACGACGAGGTAGGTGGCGAGGAGGGCGACGGGCGCGGCCAGCAGCAGGAGCCTGGGCGCGGACAGGAACGTCATCGCCCCGCCTCGGGGAGAGTCGAGACGGGCGCGCCCGTCGCCGGGGCGGTGGCGGGCGCGGGCCCGCCCTGTCCCAGTGACCGGGTGTGGAGCCGGTCACCCCGGCGCCGCCCCACGAAGCGGACGACGTCGAGCAGCCAGTCGCGATCGGTGGCTCGGTGAGCACGCGACCGATGCGCTGCTGGCGCTCGGCGGCCACCGCCGCGTAGCCCCGGCGCAGGGTCCGGGAGTTGGTCTGGACGTAGAGGCGCTCGCCCGTCTCGGCGTCGACCAGGGCCAGCATCCCCACCGGGGGCAGGCTCAGCTCGCGGGGGTCGCTCAGCTGGGCGGCCACCACGTGGTGGCGCAGGGCCAGCCTGCGCAGGGGCGTGGCCCAGTCGGAGGCATCGAGGAAGTCCGACACCACGATCACCTGGCCCCGGCGCTTCTGGGTGCGCTCCAGGCGCACCAGGGCGCCGGCCATGTCGGCACCGGCTGCCGGCGCCGTCTCCCGCCGGGGCGTGTCGTAGAGCACGGACAGGGCGGCCAGGACACCGAGGCGGCCGCCGCGAGGGGGAAGCGCCACCAGCTCGTCGCCCCCGGCGATGAGGACGCCGAGGCGGTTGCCGGCCCGCACGGTCAGAAATCCGAAGGCGGCCACCACGGCCAGGGCGACCTCGCGCTTCTCGCGCTGGGCCGTTCCGAAGTCGAGGCTGGCCGAGCGATCCACGACCAGGCACGTCTCCAGCTCCCGGTCGGCCTCGGTCGTCCTCACGTGAGGGGCCAGGGTCCTGGCCGTGAGGCTCCAGTCGATGCGGCGGGCGTCGTCGCCCGGGCTGTAGGGCCGGGCCCCGGCGGGCTCGCTCCCCGGCCCGGTGGCGAAGGCCAGGTAGTCGCCGCTCAGCATCCCGTCCAGGCGCCGGGTCACGTCCAGCTCCAGGCTGCGCAGCAGGGCGGCCTTGGCCGCCACCGTGGCCGGGTCGGCCGAGGGCGGCGAGGGCGGCGGGGACGGCGCGGTCGGCAGGGCCGGCGGGCCCTCCCGCCTGAGCCAGCCCCGGCCCCGCCCTGGCTCGGTCATCCCGCCTCGTCCATTCCCCCGGCCAGGTACTCGGCCGCCGGTATGGCATATGCGCCCGCGGCCTCGCCCTGCCTCGCTCCTCGCCCGGCGGCGTCGTCCTGGTGGGGGGCGACGCGCGGGGCCTCGATGGCGGCGAGCAGGCGATCGATCACCTGGTCGACCTTGACCCCGCCGGCCAGGGCGTCGTAGGTGAGCAGCAGGCGGTGGCGCAGCACCTCGGGGACGACGTCGTAGACATCCTGAGGGACGAGGAAGCGGCGGCCCCGGAGCAGGGCCAGGGCCCGGCCGGCCGACAGCAGCCCCAGCGTCGCCCGGGGGCTGGCGCCCAGCGCCACCTGCGAGGCGAGCTCGGGCATGCCCCATCGCACCGGATCGCGGGTGCCCATGACCAGCCTCACGGCGTAGTCCCGCACGGCATGGTGGACGAAGACGCCCCCGGCCTCGGCCTGGAGGGAGAGAAGCTGCTCGGCCGACAGCACCTGCTCGGCCTCGGGCGCCCGCACGCTCATGCGCCGGGCGATCTCCTTCTCCTCCTCGTAGGAGGGCTGGTCGATGACGATCTGCATGAGGAAGCGGTCACGCTGGGCCTCGGGCAGGGCGTAGACGCCCTCGGACTCGATCGGGTTCTCGGTGGCCAGCACCAGGAAGGGGCTGGGCACCTTGCGGGTGTTGCCGCCGATGGACACCTGCTGCTCGGACATGACCTCGAGCAGGGCGGCCTGGACCTTGGCCGGGGCCCGGTTGATCTCGTCGGCCAGCACGATGTTGGCGAACACCGGGCCCCACTCGATGTCGAACTCCTCTTGGGACGGGCGCCATATGCGGGTCCCGACGATGTCGGCGGGGACGAGGTCGGGAGTGAACTGGATGCGGGTGAACGTCCCCCCGGTCACCCGGGCCATGGTCGAGACCGTGAGCGTCTTGGCCAGCCCGGGGACGCCTTCGATGAGGCAGTGGCCCCCGGCCAGCAGGCACACCAGGGCCCGCTCGACCATGCGGTCCTGGCCCACGATGACCCTCTTCACCTGGAAGAGGGCGTCCTCCAGCACGGCCGCGCTGCTCGGCTCGGGGGCTGCGGTTCGGCGAGCAGGCACAGGACCCTCCTCGGGAGCTCGGGAACTCGGATGCTGACCTCTCCACCCTGCACCCCCAACCTGAACGGCGGCTACCGCAATCCTGTGAGCCCGCTTGGGAGATGGCGCCGGGCCCGGGCCCCCGGGCCGGTGCTCCGGCCGACGCATCTCGCCAACAGCCCATTCACAGCCGACCCCCAGCCCTACCCACCACACTTGACGCCTCGCGGGGCCGAGAGGATGGATATGGAGCACGAGGTCCGAGACGGTGGGAGCCCGGGAGCCGCGACCCCCGCGGCGGGAACCCAGCCCGTGGTCCCGACGCCGGTGTCCGGGACGCACCCGGTAGCGGCGCCGGTCAAGCCCAAGGCGGGGTGGTACCCCGATCCCTGGGCCCCCGCCCATCACCGCTACTGGGACGGTGACGTCTGGACGGCCCACGCCTTCCCCGACGGCCCCGTCCAGGCCCGGGACCGGGGCCGCATCGTCGAAGGCGCCGCTGCGCCCACCGCGCCCACTCCCCCCACCACCCTGTCTTCGCCCCCGCCACCGCCGGAGTGGGCTGCGCCCGCGGGCGGCCGCCCCCGCCCCGTCCCGCGGCCGTTGGAGCCGGGCCCGGCTTCGGTCGAGGCGGCCAGGAGATGGAGGCTGCCCGAGGGGCGGGCCCTCGTCGCCCTGGTCGTGCTGGCCGGCCTCATCACCGGCTTCTCCTCGGTCGGCATCTTCTACGCCCTGACGGGCGACTCCAAGCCCGCAGCACCGGCCGCGGCCCCGTTCGTTCCCCAGCTGCCCACGACCACGATTCCCAGCGCCACGCCCGGGACCACGCCGAGCACGGTGCCCGGCGCCCCACCGGGTGCGACGCCGGGTGCGACTCCGGGCGGTTCCGCTTCTGGTCCGAGCGATCCTTCGGCGTCCGTCCTGTCGGGTCTGGTGGTGAACCAGGCCGACGTGGCCCAAACGATCGTGCGCACCCTGGCCGGGGGCACCGAGGTCGCGGGCCAGCCCACGCTGGACCTGTGCAACGCCAACTTCCCCAGCGAGTCGTTGCGGACGGCGCGCCTGCAGGTCGCGGCCGTCGACGCCCAGGGAGACGGGGTGCTGAGCACCGAGGCGGTGCTCTACTCGAACCCGGCCGCCACCACCCAGGCCTTCTCCGAGCTGAAGTCGACCGCAGCCAACTGCCCCTCGGGCCCCGTGGTCAGCCCCGCGGGAACGACGACCACCAAGTTCAACCCCCCGCCCGATGGCTCGTGGCCCTCAGTCCCCGGCGTCGAGCGACTCGCCTACGACTTCGTCTCCACCGACGACGGGGGCCAGACCCAACACACCGTGGCCGTCTACCTCAGGCGAGGTCGTGTCCTGATGGGGGTCTACTTCCCGCGACCGGACGGGGCCCAACCTTCCGTGCGCGGCCAGACCACCATGGCCGGTATCGTCAACCTCTTCGCCGCCCGCCTGGCGCAACTGTCCGCCGCGGTCGTGAACGGCGGGTAGGACGCCCACGGAACTCTGATCGACGAGTTGCCCTCGCCATGTTTGTCCTCCAGGGGCCCGCACTGACGCGCCGCCGCAAGCCGGGCGCCGCCCTCGCCCTCCTGGTGGCGGTGGCCATCGGGGCGACCGTGCTGGTCAAGCTGGTCACGCAGGGCGGCCCCGGGGCGACGGGCTGTCGCGTCTCGGCCGGGTCGACCTCGTACCGGCTCGATCCGGAGCAGGCCGCCAACGCCACCACGGTGGCGGCGGTGGGCAAGCGACTGGGCCTTCCCGATCACGCCGTGACCATCGCCCTGGCCGCCGCCCTCCAGGAGTCCAAGCTGCGCAACCTCGACCACGGCGACCTCGACTCGCTCGGGATCTTCCAGCAGCGACCTTCGCAGGGATGGGGAACGGCCAGCCAGGTCATGGTCCCCCGCTATGCGGCCGCGGCCTTCTACGGCCGTCTGGCCATCGTCGCCGGATGGCAGGACATGGCCGTGACCGACGCGGCCCAGGCCGTGCAGCGCAGCGCCGGCCCCGACGCCTACGCCCGCTGGGAGCCGGAGGCCCGGCTCCTGGCCCAGGCGGTGACGGGTGAGGTGGCGGCCGGTCTGTCCTGCACCTTCCCCCGCCCGGCCGGGAACAGGCCGGCCGCCTCCCTTCCCGCGGCCATGGCCCAGGAGCTGGGATCGGCGCCGCTGGGGTGAACGTGGCCCCGGCCCGGGGCTGGACGGTCGCCAACTGGCTCGTGGGCCACGCCCGCCAGTACGGCATCGCGTCGGTCGCCTTCGCCGGCCGGCGATGGACCCCGGGCGGAGGGACGTGGAAAGCCGACCCCCGGGCGGCGCCGTCAGCGGTGCAGGTCACCTGAGCCGTTCGCGCCGGCTCACGCCCGCTCGATCGGGGCTGCCTCCGCCGCCAGGGCCTGCACCAGATCGGGCAGCGATCCGATGTGGCCATGGTCGTCGTCGGGGCAGTACCCGTAGGGATCCACGTGCACGCAGTCGAGCCCCGCGGCCCGGGCCCCCTCGACGTCGAAGTGCACGGTGTCGCCCACGTGCACGCACCGGTCCCCGCTGACGCCGAGGGCGTCCAGGGCGATCTGGAAGATCCGGGGATCGGGCTTCTCCACGCCCACCACGTGGGAGTCGACCACGACGGCGACGTCGGCCGCCTCGCCGCCCCCCACCGCGCATATGCGGTGCTCGGCCAGCTGGCGCTCCATCGTGCCCTCGGCGTTGGACACCACGGCCATGGCGAAGCCCGCGTCCTGGAGCTCGCGCAGCGACTCGGCCACCCGGGGCAGGGGCACCCAGGGCCGGCGCAGGTAGATGTCCTCGGTCACGGCCACGGCGTCGTCGATGCGTTCCTCGGGCACACCCGCGATGCGGGCGAACACCCTGTCCACCGCGGCCCAGTCGGCCCGGCCCAGCCTGTCGACCTCGCGCATGCCGGCGTAGTGGGCCCGGCGGCAGGTCTCGTCGTCGGGGGTGGCTCCCAGGGGTGCGAAGGCCTGACGCACGGCCTCGGGGTCGGGCAACAGGAGAACGCCCCCGGCGTCGAGCAGGACGGCGTCGATGCTTCGCTCCCCGGAACGCCCCATCCCGGTGAAGGTAGTCGCCCCCCGCGCCGGCAACGCCCAACGTCATGGCAAATGGGATTGACGGCAGAGACCCAGGGGGGCACAGTTCGCCCTACCGCGACCGGAAGGGAGGGCCTGCGCAGATGACGGCCATTGTCACTGTCACCACCGCCCTCCTCCGCGCCCCCCTCGCCCCCTGAGCGCGAGCCGGAGGAGGACGCCACCCGCGTCCCATCCCCGCTTCGCCCGAAAGGGAGGCGCCCGTGCGCCCGCAGCCCGACTGGCTGATCACCGACGACGTCGACTACGTCGAGGTCGATCTCGGCAACCTGAAGACCGGCAAAGAGGCCGAGGTGTTCGTCATAGAGCGGACCTACGGGGATCGCTCTTGCCTTCTCGCCCACAAGCGCTACCGGCCCCGGGCTGTGAGCCACCGAGGGGAGCTGGCCGGCCTCGGCTTCCAGCGGGCCAACAGCTTCATGAACGACCACGTGTACCGGGACGGGCGCAAGTTCGCCAAGTCACGGGACCAGCGGGCCGTCGACCGCATGACGAACTACGGCAAGGAGCTCCTGACCGGGCGCTGGACCGGCCACGAGCTGGAGATGATGCAGAGGGCCTGGGAGGCGGGCGTCAACGTCCCCTACCCCGTGGGCCCGAGGGGCGACGGCATGCTCATGCAGTTCGTCGGCGACGACCAGGGCGCCGCTCCCCGCCTCGTCCAGGCCCGGCTGGGACGGGTCGAGCTGGAGCAGGCCTTCGGCCAGCTCGTGGACAACCTCCGCCTCCTGGTCGGAGCCGGCTTCGTGCACGCCGACCTGTCGGCCTACAACCTGCTGTGGTGGCGGGAGCAGGTTTGGCTCATCGACTTCCCCCAAGCCGTCGACGTCACCACCAGCCTGCACGCCTTCGAGTTCCTGCACCGCGACGTGGTCAACGTGTGCACCTGGTTCGGCCGTCGCGGCATCGAGGTCAACACCGACGAGCTCTACACCGAGCTGGTCGGCATGGCCTGCGCCTTCTGAGCCCGGCCCCCGGGACGAGCCCGTCGCCGGTGAGCGGGTAGGACAGGATCGATGGCCTCCAGGCGATCGCCTCTGCGCCGTTCCTATGACCGCGTCGCCCGCCCCTACGCCCTGCGCTTCGCGGACGAGCTGGACGACAAGCCCTTCGACCGCGACTTCCTGGGCCGTGTGGCGGCCGGTGTCTCGATCCCGGGCTGGACCGTCGACCTGGGCTGTGGCCCCAGCCAGATCGGCGGGTACCTGGCTGCGCTCGGCCTCGACGTGGTCGGCCTCGACCTCTCGCAGGCCATGCTCCTCCAGGCGGGCGTCCTCAGGCCCGAGGCCGTCTGCGTCCAAGCCGACATGCGCGCCCTGCCACTGGCGCCGCGATCGGTGGCCGCGGTGGTGGCCTTCTACTCGCTGATCCACATACACCACACCGAGCTGCCCGCCACCCTGGGCGAGATCCACCGTGTCCTGTCGCCGGGGGGACGGTTCGCGCTCGCCGTCCACGTGGGCGCCGAGACCGTCCATCGCGACGAGATGCTCGGTGAGCCGGTCGACATCGACTTCTTCTTCTTCGACCCCGAGGCGCTGGCCACGGTCGTGAGCCGGGCGGGCTTCACCGTGGACAGCGTCGAGACCCGCGAGCCCTACCCCGGCGGCGTCGAGGCCGAGACCAGGAGGGGCTACATCGTCGCCTCTCGTTAGCGAGCAGGCGGGGCCCAGGCGACCTCAGGCTGTCGGGGGCGCGACCGATGAGGAGCGGCGGCGGTTGGAGATGGCCCACCAGTCCAGTGCGATCACGCCCCAGGCGCCGTTGACCGCCACCGCGCTCCAGCGGTTGGTGAGCGCCCACCCCAGGCAGATGGCGCCCATCCCCAGCTCGTGGGCCGTGAGCCAGCCGACGTGACGGTTGCGCACGATGGGGACCCACCGCACGATGGCGGCGCAGGCGACCGGGTAGCCGGCCAGGCGGAGCAGGGCGGCGAAGACGGGCCCGTCGGTGATGGAGGACAGGGCGATGGCCACGCCCACCACGCCCGCCGCCATCTGTATCCGGGTGGGGGCCGGGTTCCACCGCGCCGGCGCTGATGGCTCCATGCCCAGATGCTCGCACAGGCCGGGGCAGCTACCCCACCGGGTGGTAGACGGCGCCGGCCGTGCCCGGTCCGGTGTGGGCCCCCACGCTCGGGCCCACCCGGTAGCGCACGACCTCGACGGCGCCGGGAGCCTCCAACAGGGTGGACGCCAGGGCGTCGGCCACCGGGCGCGACGACTCGTCGGAGGCGCCCACGGCGACGCGCAGGCGGGGGCCGGAGGACAGCACGGCGTCGGCCATGGCCGCGGCCGCCTCCGCCGCGCTCGACGCCAGCCCCATCGTCTCGATCTTGCCCTGGGCCAGGCGCAGCACGGGCACGCCTGGTTGGTCGCCGGAAGCGGGCGCCATCCTTCCGCCGGCCCGGGCCAGGTCCAGGGTGCCCACGACGAACACGTTGCCGCAGCTGGCCGCCACCGCCTGCGCCGCGGCCGCGGCCTGCTCGACCGACGCTCCCGCGGCGGCCGCGTCACACGCGGCCCAGGCGGCCAGGGCCACGACGAATGAGGCCGAGCCCGTGTCGACCACGCTGACGGGCACGGGCGAGTCCCGGGCGGCCAGGCCGGCGGCGTTGAGGGTGCCGGACAGCTCGGCCCCGATGTGCACCGACACGATGGCCCCGGCGCCCCGGGCGGCCAGGCGCCGGTAGGCCTCTCCGAAACGGCCGGGGCTGGGAGCGGCGGTCGTCACCGTAGGGCGGGCCCCGTGGGCGTAGTGGGCATAGAAGCGGTCGGCGTCCAGGTCGACGCCCTCGGCGTAGTCGACGCCGTCGATGCTCACCGTGAGGGGAACCACCTCCACGCCCAGGCGGGCCGCCAGCTCCGGGGGGAGCTGGGCGTTCGAGTCGGTGCAGACGCCGATCACGGGCGGCGTGGGGCCAGCACCCGGTGCGCGATCACGGCGCTGCTGGCGGCCGCAGCCAGAGGGAGACCGGGACCGGGCGCCGGCCCCCAGGCGTTGGACCAGCCCCGGCGCCACCACAGCAGGCCGGCCCCCACCCAGCTCAGGCAAGCCACCAGGGTGGCGGCCCGGGCCCGGCGCCGCCACGGCCCCGCCCCGGTGAGGGCGGCCACGCCCAGGTCGATGGGGAAGTAGGCCGGGAAGGTGGCCAGGCACTGCCCCACGCTGCAGGCGACCCCTTTGCCACCGCGGAAGCCGCTCCAGGCCGGGAAGCAGTGACCGATCACGGCCGCCGTCCCCCCGAGGTGCTCGCCCGGGGCGCCGGCCAGACGGCGGCCCAGGCGGCAGGCGGCGGCGCCCTTGGCGATGTCGGCGGCCATGACCGCGTAGCCCCAGCGGGGCCCGAGCACGGCCAGGGCGTTGACGGCGCCGGGGTTGCCCGATCCCGCGGTGCGCAGGTCGACGGGCTCCGACGTACCCAGGCGGGCGGCGACATCGGCGCTGGGGAGCCCGCCCAGGACGTAGCCGGCCAGGGCCGCTCCCGCCAGCCCGCGGGCGCGACCGAGGCTCACCCGCCTTCCCCCTCGGGTAGGGCGGGGCGGGCCCGGCGACCGGCGACCTCGACGAAGAACTGGGCCGCGGCCTGCTGCATAGCCGTCGACCATGTGGGATAGGCGTGCACGGTCTGGGCCAGCCTTCCCGCGAACATGCCGGTGCGCAGGGCCAGGGTCGCCTCGGCGATGAGCTCGCCGCCCCGGGCGGCCACGACGGTGGCCCCGACCAGTCGACCGCCCCCGAGGTGGCCGAGGCCGGGCCGGGGCCCGGCCACCAGCTTCACGAAGCCGTCCGTCTGGCCCGCGGCCACGGCCCTGTCCACCTCGGTCATGGGCACGTAGGCGACCCGCCCGCCGTGGGCCGCGGCCTCCGCCTCGCTCAGCCCGACGTGGGCCACCTCGGGAGCGGTGAAGATCACCGACGGGATGTTCTGGGCGCGGAAGCGCCGCTTACGCAGGCGGCTCAGGGCGTTACCCGCGGCGATGCGACCCATCTCGTCGGCGGCGTGGGTGAGCTGGACCTTGCCGGCCACGTCGCCCGCGGCCCAGATGCCGTCCGCGCTGGTGGCTAGGGTCTCATCGGTCACGACGAAGCCGCGCTCGGTCGCGACCCCGGCGGCCTCCAAGCCCAGGCCATCGGTGGAGCCGGTGCGGCCCGCAGCCACGAGCACGCGCTCGCCTTCCACCGCCCCTACCGGGGCCGCACCCGACCCCGCTCCCCCGGCGCCGAGGCGGAGGCGGGCGGCACCCTTGCCGTCGACGGGCTCGGCCGCCTCGACGGTGGCGCCGGCGCGCACGTCGATGCCCTCCCGGTCGAACACCGCCCTGACCACCTCGGACGCCTCGGGCTCCCCGCCGGCCAGGAGCCTGGGCAGCGCCTCCACCACGGTGACCCCGACGCCGAGGCGGGCGAAGGCCTGAGCCAGCTCGCAGCCGGCCGCCCCGCCGCCCAGCACGACCAGGGACGCAGGGGCGGCGTCGAGGTCGAAGACCGTCTCGTTGGTCAGGTGGTCGATCCCGTCGAGGCCGGGCACGGACGGGATCGCCGGTCTCGATCCCGTGGCCACGACCACGCGCCGAGGGCGGATGGCGATGCCGTCGACGTCGACCTCCCGGGGGCCGCGGAACGAGGCCCAGCCGTGCACAACCGGCACCCCCTCGCCCGCCAGCACGGCGTCGTCCTCGGCGGCCGCGATGGTCTCGACCGCGGCGCGGGCCGCGGTCATGGCCATCGTGAATCCGGCGCCGCGAGCGGCCGCCTCGATGAGGGCCTTGGAAGGCACACAGCCGGTGAAGGTGCAGTCCCCGCCCAGCCGGCCCTGCTGCACGAGCAGGGTGCTCGCGCCGCGGCGCACCCCGGCCCGGGCCGCGGCCAGGCCGGCGGCGCCACCGCCGATGACCAGGAGGTCGGGCGCACGGTCGATCGGGGGCGTCGGCGCAGCCATGGACAGGGAACCTCCACGAGTATGACGCCCCTGCTTAGATGATCAGGGCTTGGGCGGGCCCGCCCGCGACCGGTTGATCAGATCGGATATGTCGGTGACCTGGTCGGGGGGCGGAGGCTGCACGCTTACCGCGGTGCCGAAGTCGAACAGCTCCATGGTGAGCTCCACCGAGCTGGGAAGCGAGGTCGCGGGGGCGTTGCCGGCGGGGGCCGCGGGGGAGAACTCCTGCACCAGGTGCATGCGCCGGACGCGGTCCTGGGCGTCGATCCAGACGTCGACGGGGAAGGTGGGCTTCAGACCGAGGCGATCGATGAGCTGGCGGAGGGCGGCCCGCTGGTCGGGCCCGAGCGAGGCCGCCGCCTTGTTCAGGTCGACGGTGGCCCGGTAGTGCGTGGTGGCCACCCCCCGGACCACCTCGTGGCCCACCCTGGTGATCTGGCTGGACGCCCCCCGCAGGTAGCTCAGGGTCTGCGTTGGGTCGGAGGGCTGGGACTGGAGCACGCTGCTGATCCCGGGCACGCCCACGACCTGCCCGGCCGTCTTGAGGTCGATCTTCAGCCACGTCTTGCCCCCGACGGCGGGCGCCAGCTGGGGGATGTGCTCGTAGACGACGGTTCCGTCCATCACCGCGTCGATGCTTCCGGTTTCGGTCGTGACCCGAAAGGTGGCCTGCCTGGCCCCGAAGTCCACCGCGCCTTCGGACTGGAGGGTCCGGCCCGCGGCCAGGGGGCCGGAGGCGGACGAGATGCGCACGGTCATGCTCACCCGGGCGCTGCCCGCGGAGCTGGTCGCCGACGCCGAGCGCGCCACCACCGTGACCGCCGCGGGTCCCGACCCGCAGGCCGCGGCGACGCTGAGGCCTGCCGCCACCGCCGCCATGCCCACCCTCTTCCCCATGGCGCCTCCCTCGGGCCGGCGCGATCGTAGGGTCCGGACCAACCCCACCGGGCCATTTCGGCTTCCTCGGAGCGGGCGTAGGGTCGGGACGGTCGGGATCGCGGCAACGGGCGGACCCGCACCAGGCGGGCCTGGCCCTGACCCGGGCCTGCGACGGTCCAATAGCGTGGTGCTGATGATCAGGCCGCGCACCCGGGCGTGAAGACGACCGGGCCGACGGCGCCGTGAGCGCGGTGGGGCGCTTCGACGTTCACGCCTTCCTGCGCGAGCGGGGCGTCCCCGACGACGAGATCGCCGCGGCCGAGGACCAACGCACCCTCCCCCTGCTGGTCATCGACCAGCTGCTGTTCCCGGGACGGCCCAGGTACGACGAGGACACGCTGGTGGACAAGGTGGGGGTGGACCGGGACTACGCACGGGCCCTGTGGCGGGCGATGGGCTTCCCCGGGCTCCCGGAGGGCGAGGTGGCCTTCTACGACGACGACCTCGAGGCCCTGCGCTCCGCCGTGATCGGGGACCCCATGAGGGAGCTGCTACCCAACCTGGTGCACCAGACGCGCGTCACCAGCGCGGCCATGACCCGCATCGCCGAGCAGTCCACCGACGACATCGAAAGGCTCCTCAACGACCTCCGGGAGCAGGGAGCCCCGGACGAGGAGGCCGTCCGGCTCATGGTCTCGGTCTTCCAGGTGGAGCGCTTCGAGCAGCTGCTCTGGTACATCTTCAGGCGCCAGCTGCGGGCCTCGCTGTGGCGGAGGCTGGCCGCCCCGGAGCCGGGGGCGCCCACGACGGTGGGCTTCGTGGACCTGGTCCGCTTCGCAGCTGTGACCGAGAACGTGGCCGACGACGAGCTCGAGCGCCTCATCGTCCGCTTCGAGGAGGTGGCCTACGACGCCATCGTCGACGGTGGCGGGCGCATGGTGAAGATGATCGGCGACGCCGTGATGTTCGTGGCCGACGATCCCGAACGGGCAACGCTGGTCGCCATCGATTTGGTCGACGCCTACGCCCGCGACGACCTCCTCCCACCGGCCAGGGCGGGCCTGGCCCGGGGCGAGGTTCTCGCCCGTGACGGCGACTACTTCGGACCGCCGGTGAACCTGGCGGCGCGCATCGTCGACGTCGCCCGCCCCTCCCGCGTCGTTGTCTCCGACGAGCTGCGCGACGCGCTCCTGCCCTCGGGCCGGTTCTCCTTCCGCAGGCTGCCGCCCAAGCGGCTGAGGGGTATGGGCCACCCGCCCATCTGGGCCGCGGCCCGCGCTTCAGACTGACGGCAACGGTCGCCTTGGGCCCGGCCGCCCCGGTCCCGCGCCGGCATCATCAAAGTTGATGAATCGGCGCCCTCCGTCGGAATTCCCCAGTTTTGAGGATTCCCGGCCCCCCGCGTCTGTTTACCGTGCACCTAGACGAGGTGGACGAGGAGGTGCACGGCGATGGTCATGACGGACCTGCGAGTGGCACGTGAGTCTGAGCTGGGGCTCCATCGCTACGTCGGCCGCACCGTGTCGCTGGTGCTGGCCGGGGGTCACCCCTCTGGCGCCGACGTCGTCCTGTCGGGACGCCTCATCAGCGTGTGCCGGCCCAAGCGCACCGCCTGGATGGTGATCGACGACGGGGACGTGTTCCTCCCCCTGCAGGCCATCAGCTCGGTCACCCCGGTCGTGGAGGCCATCCCCGCCTGACCCGGGCTGCCCCCGGTGCCTACCCGACGGCCGCACCCGGACCCCGGCCGCCAGCCCCTGCGCCATCCGGCGCGGCGTTCCCGCCCCTCCTGGGCCAGAATCGGTGCGACCGATCCGAAGGAGGGGACATGGCAGAGGTCCAGGGCGAGGCGGCGCGCGGGTTCGAAGCGGTGCGGGACGCGTTCTCGGCCAACTTCGAGCGCCACGGCGAGGTGGGTGCCGCCTTCAGCCTCTACCTCGAGGGTCGCAAGGTGGTCGACATCTGGGGTGGTGTCGCCGATGCGGACGCGGGCCGGCCCTGGGCCGAGGACACGCTCCAGCTGGTGTTCTCCACGACCAAGGGCGCCACCGCGGCCTGCGCCCACCTGCTGGCCCAACGGGGTGAGCTGGACCTCGACGCCCCCGTGAGCCAGTACTGGCCCGAGTTCAAGGCCGAGGGCAAGGAGCAGCTGCCCGTGCGCTGGCTCCTGTCGCACCGCGCCGGTCTACCGGTGATCGACCGCACCCTGTCGCCCGAGGAGGCCCTGGCCTGGGACCCAGTGGTCGAGGCCCTGGCCGCCCAGCGACCGGTGTGGGAGCCGGGCACGGCCCACGGCTACCACGCCCTCACCTACGGCTGGCTCGTGGGCGAGGTGGTCAGGCGCATCTCGGGCGTGAGCCTGGGGCGCTTCTTCGCCGAGGAGATCGCCGCCCCCCTCGGGCTCGAGTTCTGGATCGGGCTCCCCGGCGAGCAGGAGCCCCGGGTCAGCAGGCTCATCGAGTTCGCCGGCCTGGCCCAGGCCTCGGCCGAGATCGACCTGTCCAGCCTCCCCGAGGAGATCCGGGAGCTGGCCGCCGCCTTCCTCGACCCCAACTCCATGAGCAACCGGGCCCTGAACGTGACCTCGCCCCCACTCGACTACAACAGCCGGGGTGTCCACGCCGCCGAGGTCCCCGCGGCCAACGGCATCTGCACGGCCCGTTCGCTGGCCCGCTTCTACGCCGGTCTGATCGGCGAGGTGGACGGGGTGCGGATCCTGAGCCCGGAGACGGTGGCCGCGGCCACCGTGGAGCAGTCCAACGGCAAGGACCGGGTCCTCATCGTCCCCACCCGCTTCGGGCTGGGGTACTTCCTCCCCTCGTCCTTCTCACCCATGGCCGGTCCCGCCTCTTTCGGCCACGCCGGGGCAGGAGGGTCGCTCGGCTTCGCCGACCCCGAGACCGGGGTGGCCTTCGGCTACGTGATGAACAAGATGCAGCAGAACCTGGCGGCCGACCCCAGGACCCTGACCCTCATAGAGGCGGTCAAGGCGTCGATCTGAGAGCGGACGGCAGCCGTGAAGTACGTGGTGTTCTACGACTCGGCCGACGACGTCGCGTCCAAGGCGCCCGCCCACTTCCCGGCCCACGCCGCTCGGCTCGAGGAGTTCCGCGCCCGGGGCACCCTCTTGATGGTGGGCACCTTCGCCGACCCCCAGGAGCAGGGGTCGATGGCCATTTTCGCCACGCGCGAGGACGCCGAGGAGTTCGTCAGGGGCGATCCCTTCGTGCTCAACGGCGTGGTCCGGGGCTGGCGCATCCTCGATTGGAACGAGAGCCTGACGGGCCCGTGATCGGAGGGGCCCGCGTCGTAGACATGCACGTGCACGGGCCCGGCCTCGTGCCCCAGCCCTTCGCGGCCGCTTATCGGGCCGGGTACCGCCTGGTCAGCCGGGATCCCATGCCCGCGGCCGAGGGCTTCGAAGTGCTGTCCCGCGCCGGGGTCGACGTGGTGGTGGCCAAGGCCGTGGGCGATCCCGTCGTCACCCGCTGGCACAGAGGCCGGTCCTGGGACGCGGTCGACAAGCAGCTGTGCGATCTGGAGCGCCGGCTGCGATCCGCCGGTGTCGAGCCCGGTGAGGGCGCCGTGCTCGGGGTCGAGGGCGGCGACCCCCTGACCAGCGGCGAGCACGTCGACCGCTGGCACGCCCGGGGTGTGCGGGTCGTGACCATCGTCCACCTCTCCGACAATGCCCTGGGCACCACGTGCATGCCCTGGCAGCAGTTCGTGGGCCGGTGGGTCCCGGTGCGTCGCCGGCGGGACAGCGGGCTCACGGCCCTGGGGCGGGCGGTGGTGCGCCGCATGCAGCAGCTGGGGATGCTCGTCGATCTGGCCCACTGCGACCGCCAGACCCTCCTGGACGCGGTGGAGGTGGCCGAGGCGCCGGTGGCGTCCACCCACACCGGCGCTCGGGCCCTGCAGCCGGAGTTCCCCCGCTTCCTCTCCGACGACGAGCTGCGGGCCATCGCCTCCACGGGCGGCGTGATCGGCCTGTGGCCCTACCTCAGCCGGGGCCGGGGCGTGCGGGACATGGCCGAGCTGGTCGCCCACGCCCGTCACATCGCCGCGCTCGTCGGCGTCGACCACCTCTGCCTGGGCACCGACATGAACGGCGTGCCCGGCACCGCCGCCGGGTACCGGGGCGAACAGGACGTGGCCGTCATAGCCGGAGCGCTGGGCCGGGGAGGGTTCGAGCCAGCCGAGGTGGCCGCGGTGATGGGCGCCAACGCGGCCCGGGTGCTGGGCCTGTGACCTGAGGCACGCGCCGCCGGCCGCGCAACCCACCCAGGGGTCACCAAAGCGACTTGCGCATCGCCCAGATCGGCGTACGTTGTGAATCGGGTCACGAGGAGGTGGCGCGATGCACCTTGATTCGCCAGACAGCTGGCGGATCGTCTGGGTCGTGGCCGCGGGCTCCTTCACCGTGGCCGAGATGGCCAGGCGCCTGCGCCTCTGGTTCCTGCCCTTCGCCGTGGGCGCGGCCGTGGCCGCCGCCACCGCCTGGGCCGGCCTCTCCGTGGCCCTGGAGTGGGTCGTGTTCGTGGCCGTGTCCGCCGCGGCCCTGGCCGGGCTCCGTCCCGTGGCCCGGCGCCTGATGAGCGACACCTACCTCCCCGGAGCCGGCTCAGGCCGCTGGGTCGGGCGCGAGGCCCACGTGGAGGTGACCATCCCGGCCCGGGGCGACACCGGTTGGGTGCGGTTGGGCCGGGAGCGGTGGCGGGCCCTGAGCGGCATGGGCACGGACATACCCGCGGGCAGCACGGTGCTGGTGACCGGTGTGGACGGAACCCGCCTCACCGTGCTTCCCCTCGAGCTCTCCGAGATCTCACCACCGACGACCGGGCGGGAGCCCGACCAAGGAGATTGACGGCGATGGTCTACATCATCGTGCTGGCCGTGCTGGCCTTCGTGTTGCTGGTGTTCTCGTCCGCCTCGGTGAAGATCATCCGCCCCTACCAGAGGGGCCTGGTCGAGCGGTTGGGGCGCTACCACGCCACCGTCGAGCCGGGGCTGAGGGTCATCGTCCCCTTCGTCGACCGCCTCATCCGGGTCGACATGCGCGAGAGCGTGGTCGAGGTCCCCCCGCAGGAGGTCATCACCTCCGACAACGTCGTCGTCTCCGTGTACGCCGTCGTCTATTACGAGGCGACCGATCCCCAGCGCCTCATCTACAACGTGTCGAACTTCATGAACGCGGTGACCAAGCTGGCCCAGACCAACCTGCGCAACGTCATCGGAGACATGCAGCTGGACGAGGCCCTCACCGCCAGCCAGATGGTCAACGCCCGCTTGCGCGACATCCTCGACGACGCCACCGACAAGTGGGGCACCCGTGTGGTCCGGGTCGAGATCCAGCGCATCGATCCCCCGGCCGACGTGGTCGCGGCCATGCACAACCAGATGCGGGCCGAGCGGTCCCGCCGGGCGGTGGTGACGGAGGCGGCCGGCGAGAAGGAGGCCGCCATCGCCAGGGCCGAGGGTGAGAAGCAGGCGGCCATCCTCGAGGCCGAAGGCGTCAAGCAGCGCCAGATCCTGGAGGCCCAGGGCGAGGCCGACGCGGTACGGGCCCTGGCCGACGCCGAACGCTTCCGGGCCCTGACCGTGGCCGAGGGCGAGGCCGAGGCCATCCGCAGCGTCTACAAGGCCATCCACGACGGCCGGCCCACCAACGACGTGCTGGCCGTGAAGTACCTGGAGGCCCTGCAGGCCGTGGCCAACGGGAAGGCGACCAAGATCTTCCTGCCCACCGAGGCCAGCGCCGTGCTGGGCGCGCTGGGAGGTATGGCCGAGCTGCTCAAGAGCGACGGAAGGGGCCGGCCGTCACGCAACAGCGGCAACGCCCGCAAGGCCGCACCCGCCGGCTGACCGACTGCCCTTGGCGCCGGGCCCTGCCGCCCCCGACGCGACCCCGGACGGCGGGCGCGGAGCGGGCGATACCGTCACTGGATGACCATCGTGGCTCCCTACGGATCCTGGCCCTCGCCCATCACGGCCGACCTGCTCGTCGAGCGCGTGGTCGGCCTGGGCTACCCCGTCGCCGCCGGGGCCACGAGGTGGTGGCTCGAGTCCCGCCCCGCCGAAGCCGGGCGCCAGGTCGTCGTGCGCCGCTCTCCCGACGGCACCACGACCGACGTCTTCCCTCAGGGGTTCTCGGCCCGCACCCTGGTCCACGAGTACGGAGGGCTGTGCTACGCCGTTCACGGCGAGGCCGTCTTCTTCTCCAACTTCGCCGACCAGCGCCTGTACCGGGTCGAGGGGCAGGCCGCCCCCACGCCTGTCACCCCCGAGCCTCCGGAGCCGGCCTCGGTGCGCTACGCCGACCCCACGATCGGCCCCGACGGATGGCTGGTGTGCGTCCGTGAGCGCCACCAGGACAACGAGGTGCACAACGAGATCGTGGCCGTCCCCCTCGACGGCGCGTCCGATCCCCGTGTGTTGGTGGAAGGCCACGACTTCTTCTCCTCGCCCCGCCTCAGCCCCGACGGGACGAGGATGGCGTGGCTCAGCTGGGACCACCCTCGCATGCCGTGGGACGGCACCGAGCTGTGGGAGGCCCCCCTCGGGCCCGGCCCCGCCCTGGGGGCGGCCCGGCTGGTGGCGGGGGGGCCGGAGGAGTCCGTCTCCCAGCCCCGCTACTCGCCCGACGGCCGCCTCCACTACGTGTCCGACCGCACGGGCTGGTGGAACCTGTACGCGGACGACGGCGCCCGCGGTGGGGCCCTCGCCCCCATGGACGCCGAGTTCGCGGGGCCGGACTGGGTGTTCGGGCAGTCCTCCTACGCCTTCGTGGAGGACGGGTCGCTGGTGGCCCGGTGGTCGGCCCAGGGGTCACAGACCCTGGGCGTGGTCAGACCCGGGTCGGACTCCTTCACGGTCGTCCCCACGCCCTACACCCAGATCGACGCCATGGCCCCCTCCGGCCGCGGAATCGTGGCCGTGGCCGGCTCGGCGGGCGAGTCGCCGGCCGTGGTCGACATCTCCGTTCCCGGCGGCGCCCACCAGGTGCTCAAGGCGAGCCGGGACGGGGTCGTCGACGCGCGCTACCTGTCGGTGCCCCGCCCCATCGAGTTCCCCACCGAGGGCGGGCTCACGGCCCACGCCCTGTTCTATCCCCCGCACAACGCCGACCACGCGGCGCCCCCAGGTGAGAAGCCGCCCCTGGTGGTCGTGAGCCACGGCGGCCCCACCTCGGCCACCTCGCCCGTCCTGAACTACGGGATCCAGTTCTGGACCAGCCGGGGCTTGGCCGTGGTGGACGTCAACTACGGCGGCAGCACGGGCTACGGCCGTCCCTACCGCGAGCGCCTCCGGGGCACCTGGGGGATCGTCGACGTGGACGACTGCGTCAACGCCGCCCGCTGGCTGGCCGGGCAGGGCGAGGTCGACGGCGGGCGCATGGTGATCAGGGGCGGCAGCGCGGGCGGCTACACCACCCTTTGCGCCCTCACCTTCCGGGACGCCTTCGCCGCCGGGGCCAGCCACTTCGGCGTGGCCGACGCCGGGGCCCTGGCCCGTGACACCCACAAGTTCGAGTCCCGCTACCTGGACGGGCTCATCGGCCCCTGGCCCGAGGCGCGGGATCTGTACGAGGCCCGCTCCCCCATCTTCCACACCGACCGCCTGCGCACGCCCCTCATCCTCTTCCAGGGCCTGGAGGACAAGATCGTGCCCCCCGACCAGGCCGAGATGATGGCCAAGGCCCTGCTGGACAAGGGCATCCCCTTCGCCCATCTGGCCTACGAGGGCGAGCAGCACGGCTTCCGTCAGGCCAGGAACATCAAGCGCACGGCCGAGGCCGAGCTGACCTTCTACGGCCTGGTCCTGGGCTTCACGCCGGCCGACGAGCTGGAGCCCATCGAGGTCCAGAACGCCGACGCCCTCCCCGGGGCCGCCCGGTGACCCGGGGTCGGTCGTTGAGGAGCTAGACACGCCCCATGCAGATCCGGTGCGGGCCTACGCCCAGCGCGTGCAGGAGCTGGGCTTCGCCCACGTGCTGGCCTACGACCACGTGGTGGGGGCCGACCCCGCCGTGCACGAGGGCTGGCGGGGCCCGTACAACCTCCGCTCCACCTTCCACGAGCCCATGGTCCTGTTCGGCTACCTGGCCGGGGTGGTCTCCGTGGAGCTGGTGACGGGCATCATCATCCTCCCCCAGCGCCAGACCGTCCTGGTGGCCAAGCAGGCGGCCGAGGTCGACGTGCTCAACCGGGGCCGCTTCCGCTTCGGGGTGGGGCTGGGCTGGAACCCGGTCGAGTACGAGGCCCTGGGCCAGACCTTCTCGGACAGGGGAAAGCGCATGGGCGAGCAGGTCGAGCTGCTGCGCAGGCTCTGGACCGAGGAGAGCGTCACCTTCCACGGCGCCTACGAGCACGTGACCGGGGCGGGGCTGTTCGGCGCGGCCTCGCCCCCCGCCTACCGGCGGGCGGGCAGGCTGGCCGACGGCTGGTTCCCCCAGGTGCCGCCCGGCCCCAGGCTGGACGAGGCCCGGGCTCTCGTGGAGCAGGCGGCGCGGGAGGCGGGCCGGGATCCGTCGTCGATGGGCATGGAGGGCAGGGTGAGCTGGGGCGAGGGGGGTGCGGAGACCCTCACCCACCACACCCAGAAGTGGCGGGACGCGGGGGCCACGCACGTGTCGGTCAACACCATGGGCGCGGGGCTGGTCTCGGTCGACGACCACCTGGGAGCCCTGGCCTCGGCGGCCGGGGCTCTGGAGCTGAGCGCCGCTTGAGTGCCGAGAACGGAGGCCGTCGCCATGGCTGAGGTCGTGTTGGTCGTGGGCACGCAGAAGGCGGTGTTCGTGCTCCGCTCCCCCGACCGCCGCCGCTTCCGCCTGTCCGAGCCCCGCTTCTCCGACGAGGAGGTGTACTCGGTCGGGGTCGACAGCCGGTCAGGCGCCCCCCGGCTGTTCGCGGGATGCACCAGCCAGCACTGGGGCACGATCGTGCGCTGCAGCGAGGACCTGGGCCAGAGCTGGTCGGATCCTCCCGTCGGCAACGTGAGCTTCCCCGCGGTGGCGGACGCGAACGTGGCCCACGTGTGGCAGATCCAGCCCGCGGGCCCGGCCCAGCCCGACGTCATCTACGCCGGCGTCGAGCCCGCGGCCCTGTTCCGCTCCGACGACGGGGGCCGGAGCTTCAGCCTGGTCGCACCCCTGTGGCATCACCCCCACCGGCCCCGCTGGCAGCCCGGCTTCGGCGGGCTGTGCCTCCACAGCGTGGTCGTGCACCGCGGTGACCCGTCCCGCGTCCGCATCGCCATCTCGGCCGCCGGGGTGTACGCCACCGACGACGGCGGTGGCTCCTGGCGGGCCGCCAACCAGGGCATCCACCTGCCCAACGAGCCCGACCAGTTCCCCGAGTTCGGCCAGTGCGTGCACCGCATCGCCCCCGACCCGGTGGCCGACGACACCCTGTTCCTCCAGAACCATGGCGGCCTGTACCGCAGCGACGACTTCGGGAATTCGTGGCGGGACATCGCCAACGGTGTGCCCTCCGACTTCGGCTTCCCCGTGGCCACCCATCCCCGCCGCCGGGGGGTGGCCTACGTCGTCCCCCTGACCGCCGACTACCAGCGCTGGCCCGTGCGGGGCCGGTGCCGGGTCTACCGGACCAGCGACGGCGGGGCGTCCTGGGAGCCCCTGTCGGCCGGGCTGCCCCAGAGGTCGGCCTACTTCAGCGTGCTCCGGGACGCCCTGTGCACCGACAGCCTGGACCCCGCCGGCGTCTACTTCGGGACCCGTTCGGGCGAGGTGTACGCCTCGGCCGATGAGGGCGAGACGTGGCGGCGGGTGGCGTCCCACCTGCCCCCCGTCCTGTCGGTCAGGGCCGCCGCCGTGGCCTAGCCGTCCACCGGGGTGACACCCCGGGCGTGGCGGCGGGCCAGCTCGGCGTAGGCCGCGGGGTTGTTCTTGACCCAGAACTCGGCCGGCGTGCCCGGCAGGGCCCGCTTGACCACCGCAGGCGAGCCCGCGGCCAGCACGTCGGGGGGGATGTCGGCCCCGGCCGCGACCAGGGAGTGCGCCGCGACCAGGGTCCGGGCTCCGATGCGGGCCCCGTCGAGCACGGTGGCGCCGTTGGCGATCAGGCACTCCTGGCCCAGGGTGGCGCCGTGCACCACGCACAGGTGGGCGACCGTGGCGCGCGGCCCCACCTCGGTGGGCAGGTCGGGAGGGCCGTGGATCACGGCGCCGTCCTGGACGTTGGCTCCGGCCCGGACGATGACGGGCGAGAAGTCGGCCCTGAGCACGGCGCCGTACCAGACGGAGGCGCCCTCCTCGACGATGACCTCGCCGATGAGGGTGGCGGTGGGGGCGACGAAGGCGGAGGTGTGGACCTGGGGAACCCGACCCTCAAACGAATAGAGAGGCATGGCCGGCCTGGCTCCTGTCTGGGTGTGCGGCGCGGACGGCGTGTCACCCACGTGCCCCGGTCGCCGGGCCCGGGGCCGCGAGTGCTCAGACGGTCGTGATCCCCTTCAGGCGCTCGGCCATCTGCTGCTGGCCCGCCGAAGGGGCGCCGCTCTGCATGGCCATGAGCTTGGTCATGTCGCCCTCGACCTTGATGTGGCCGGCCATGAAGGCCTGCATGGCGGCCTGCTGGTTGCCATCGATGAACACCTGCTTGGCCACGTCGAACGGGACCGTCATCTTGGTCGGGGCGTCGGCCAGCAGGCCCACGCCGAAGTTCCCGTTGGCCAGGTGGACCTCGCGGTCACCCTCGGGCCCGCCGGTCACGACCACGTTGAGCTTGATGTCGGCGGCCGTCGACTCGTTGCCCAGGCCCAGCTCGTCACGGATGTTGGCCGCCTCGGACAGCCACTCGTCGGACAGGAAGATGTAGCTCATGGCTTGTTCATTCCTTTCTCGCGGCCCAGGAGCACTGGTGCCAACCTGCGGATCTAACCCACGGCCTCGGGGGCCCGGTACATGGCGACGACCACCGCGCCCCCCAGGCCCAGGTTGTGCTGGAGCCCGACCTTGGCCTCAGGCACCTGCCTGGCGCCGGCCCGGTTGCGCAGCTGCCAGCTCAGCTCGGCGCACTGGGCCAACCCCGTCGCCCCCAAGGGGTGGCCCTTGGAGATGAGCCCTCCGGAGGGGTTGACGACCCAGTCCCCGCCGTAGGTGACGGCGCCGGAGTCGATGAGCTCACCGGCCTTGCCCTCGGGGCACAGGCCCAGGGCCTCGTAGGTGACCAGCTCGTTGGCCGAGAAGCAGTCGTGCAGCTCCACCACGTCGGCGTCCTCGGGGCCGAGGCCGGACTGCTCGTACACCCGCTCGGCCGTGCGCCTGGCCATGTCGACGCCGACGAGCTTGATGCAGCTCCGCTCGTCGAAGGTGCTGGGCAGGTCGGTCCCCATGGCCATACCCGCGATCTCCACCGCCTGGGCCTCGAGGCCGTGGCGGCGGACGACGTCCTCGCTGCACACCACCGCGGCCGCGCCACCGTCCGAGGTGGGGCAGCACTGGAGCCTGGTGAGGGGTTCGTAGACCATGGGGGCGGCCATGATCTGCTCCAGGGTGTAGGCGTCCTGGAACTGGGAGTTGGGATTGCGAGTCGAGTGCTCGTGGTTCTTGCCGGCGATCTTGGCCAGCTGCTCGGCCGTGGTCCCGTAGCGCTCCATGTGCTCCCGGCCCGCGTTGCCGAAGACCTGGGCCGCGGGCGGGGCCGGGACAAAACCCCGCAGCTCGATCATGAGCGAGACGTGCTTGTCCATGGGCTGGGTCCGGTCGGAGTACTTGACCCCGAGCGAGCCCTTCTCCATCTTCTCGAAGCCCACGGCGAGGACGCAGTCGGCGATGCCCCCCTCCACCAGCTGCTTGGCCAGGAACAGGGCGCTCGAGCCCGTGGCGCAGTTGTTGTTGACGTTGTAGACGGGGATGCCGGTGAGACCGAGCTGGTAGACGGCGCGCTGGCCGCAGGTCGACTCGCCGTACACGTAGCCGGCGACGGCCTGCTCCACCTCGTCGTAGGGGATGCCGGCGTCGTCCAGGGCCTGGCCGGCCGCCTCCTTGGCCATGTCGGGGTAGTCCCAGTCCCTGGCGCCGGGCTTCTCGAACTTCGTCATCCCCACGCCGACCACGTAGACCTTGCTGCCCATGGACACGACCTCCTTGGCCCTGCTCTAGTCCCTGAGGGTGATCGCCGCGTTGGAGATCACCGGGGTGTCACGTTCCTTGGTGCGGGCGGACACGACGATGCGCCCGCCCTCTTCCCACATCGACGTCACGATCGTCTCGCCCGGGAACACCACTCCGGAGAAGCGGGCCCGGTAGCCGGCCACGGCGGCCACGTCGCCACCCAGGGCGGAGTCGACCACGGCCTTGCAGACGATGCCGTAGGAGCACAGTCCGTGGAGGATGGGCTTGTCGAACCCGCCCAGCTGGGCGAAGGAGGGGTCGATGTGGAGGGGGTTCTTGTCACCGCTCAGGCGGTAGAGCAAGGCCTGCTGGGGGAGGGTGGGTGACTCGACCAAGTGGTCGGGGTCCCGGGCCGGGGGCTCGTTGCCGGGCGCGGGGCCGGGCTCGCCGCCGAAGCCGCCCTCGCCCCTGAGGAAGGCGGCGAATCGGTTCACGAACAGGGGCCGGCCCGACTCGTCGTTGGTCTGGGCCTCGACGACGATCAGCGCGCCCTTGCCCTTGTCGTAGACGCCCGACACCTTGGCCGTGTTGTCCACCTTGGCCTGGGTGGGGATGGGGCCGGAGAGGGGTTGAAGGACAGGCCTTCCAGGCCGACCAGACCGGCCAGGGCGCCGAACACGGGGAGCACGCCGAAGCTGGGCAGGACCTTGAGCCGGGCCTCGTAGGTGTACTCCAGCTCCTTGTCGTCGGTGGGTGGGACGCCAGCACCCACGCCGAGGTGGTAGAGGATCACGTCGTCGGCGTCCCACGTCGCCACCGCGCCGGCAAGCTCGGCGCCCAGCACCTTGTCGAGGTCGATCGGCACCGTGGCCCCCTGTCCCGGATCTGGCCAACTGCTCCCCACGGGCGGAGGAGCGGCGGCATCGTATCCACCCAGAAAACATACGTGCAAGCCTGCATGTCTCTCGCCGCTGGTCGCTCGCCGCAGCGCCTGCGGGCGCTCAGCTGCGAAGGGCCCGGTTCCAGGGCTCGGCCTTGGCCGGGTCCTCGTCCCGCGGGAGGCCCAGCACGCGCTCGGCCACCTGGTTGCGCAGCACCTCGGAGGTTCCGCCTTCGATGGTGTTGGCCCGGGCCCGCAGGAAGGCCTGGGCCCGCAGCTCGGCCTCCTGGTCGCCCGGGGCCCAGGCGATCCCGGCCATGCCCGCCAGCGTGACGGCCAGGTTGGTGCGGCGCTGGTTGAGCTCGGCGTTGACCACCTTGTTGACCGATCCCTCGGGGCCGGGCTGCTCGCCCCGCATCCGCGCCGAGTTGGCCCGGAACACGGTGACCTGCTTCGTCTCGTTCTCGATGTAGAGCTGGCCCAGGCGCTGACGGGTCACGGGCTCGGCCCGGTCGGCCACGCCGTCGAGGAACGCCAGCCAGGGATCCTTGCGGATGCCGCCCAGCAGCGACACGGGATCGAGGGAGACGCCGGCGATGGTGTCGCGCTCGTTGGCCAGGGTGGTGCGCGCACACCGCCAGCCTTCTCCGACGTCCCCGACCCGGCGATCGTCGGGCACACGCACGTCGGTCAGGTAGACCTCGTTGAACTCGGCGGAGCCCGTCATCTGACGCAGAGGCCGGACCTCGACGCCGGGGGCGGACATCTCCAGGATGAAGTAGGTGAGACCCTCGTGCTTGGGGACGGCGGGGTCGGTGCGGGTCAGCAGGAGGCCGAACTTGGAGATCTGGGCGATGGAGGTCCACACCTTCTGGCCGTTGATCACCCACTCGTCCCCGTCGCGCACGGCCCTGGTCGACAGGGACGCCAGGTCCGACCCCGATCCGGGCTCGCTGAAGAGCTGGCACCAGAGCTCCTGGCCCGTGAGGATGTGGCGCAGGTAGCGCTCCTTCTGCGCCTCGGTGCCGTGAGCGATGATGGTGGGCCCGGCCAGCCCCACGCCCAGGATGTTGGGGCCGAAGGTTGGGAGGCGGTAGCGGACCAGCTCCTCCCTGACGAGCTGCTGCATCCAGGTCTCGCCCGACAGGCCTCCGTACTCCTTGGGCCACAGCGGGGCGCCGTATCCGCTCTCCCCGACCGTGCCCATCCAGGACATGAAGTTCCAGCCCCCGCGCTCGGCCTGGGCCCTCACCAGGCCGAAGCCCTCCTCGTCACCGTTGTCGATGGCCTCGGTCCAGCCCGGCTGGAGCACCTCCCGCAACCAGGCCCGCGCCTCCTGGCGGAAGGCGGCCTGCTCGGGGCTGTCCTCCATCGTCCAGCGCATGGCGGGCTAGACGTTCTCCAGGACGCGGGTGACCACGTCCTTCCACGCCGACACCATGGCCAGCTCCCGGCGCTTGAGCTGGCGTGCGTCGGGCGAGGCCAGGACGCGCTGGAGGGCCATGCCGTACATCAGGTTGAGCGTGAGGTCGATGGCCAGGGCGTGACCCGGGGTCTTGCTGCTGGCCGGACCGAAGACCTCCTCCACCTGGCGCTGCATGGAGTGGGCCAGCCGTTCCTCGACCGCCTTCAGGTGCTTGCGCAGCTCGGCGTCGGTGCGGGCCGCCACCAGCAGCTCGAGAAAGGCCGGGAACAGAGGCGTGGAGAAGCGGGACCACAACAGGTCGACGGCGGCGGAGACGCGGTCGCCGTCGGCGGGGAGCTTGGCCGCTTCGTGGTGCAGGTCCTCGCCGATCCTGCGGGTCAGGTGCTCGACCGCGGCCGCGACCAGCTCCGCCTTGGTGGGGAAGTGGTGGAGCTGGGCCCCCCGGGACACCCCGGCCCGCTCGGCGATCACCGTGGTCGTGGTGTCGGCGTAGCCGAGGTCGATGAGGCAGTCGACGGTGGCGTCGAGGAGCCGGGTCCGGGTCTCCGCGCTCCGCTCCTCCTGGGTCCGCCGGACCTTGCCGTCCCGGGTCAGTCGAGGCACCGGCCCGAGACTACCCCAGTCAGAAACAGTGGAGACTGTTTGTGTTCCGGCGGGCCCGAGCCCAGACCTCAGTCGGGCGGCGCTACCGCCTCCCCGCCCCGCAGGACGGGGAACTGGCGCTCGGGGGCATCGCAGGCCGCGCCGCCCGTGGGCGGCCCCCCGGCGGGGTCGCCAGTGAGGGTGCGGGCCCCGGCCGGCGCGTACTGGAGGATGTAGGCCTTGCGCACCGCGTCGGTGGTGTTGGGCCCGGTCAGGTGGGGCGTGAGCGACGAGAACACGACGATCCCTCCCGCCCCCACCGGGGCGGCCACCGCCCCTTCGGGGTCGGAGAAGCACTCGAAGCCGAGGGGGTCGACGAAGGTGTGGCGCAGGGTGCCCAGGCGGTGGGCTCCGGGGACGACCCACGGGCAGCCGTTGTCCACCGTAGCGTCGGTGAGGGCGACCCAACAGGTGAGGTACTGCTGGGGCTCCACGTAGGTGTAGCCGTTGTCCTGGTGCCAGGGGAAGCGGCGGGGCTTCTCCGGCTTCTTGTAGACGGCCTGGTCCCAGTAGAGGTTGACGTCCGGTCCGACCAGGTCGGCGCACAGGTCCAGGACGGCGGGGTGGGTGGCGAAGCGGCGTAGCGCCTCGGAGCGGGTGACGAGGTGGACCGAGAAGGTGATGGCTCCCGCCTCGGCGATCATCATGCGCCCCTCCTCCTGGCGGCGCAGGAAGCTCTCGGTCCTGGCCTCCAGGGGGTCGATCTCGGCCGTGACCTCATGCACGACGCCGGCATCGAAGACGCCCTCGAGGACGACGTAGCCGTCGTCGTCGAAGTGCCCGGCCTGCCCTGAGGACAGGGCCCGGAAGGGCCCCTGGTGCCGCTGCCACTCGAAGCCTCGGTTCCAGGGGTGCAGCTCGGCCTCGCTGGTGGCCGGTGTCATGGGTCGCTGACATTAGGCCCGGGGGGCCGGCTCAGCGCTCAGACGGGGCCGGCGTAGAGATCCAGGGCGTGGGCCATGCCCCCGTCGGCGGAGATGGTCTCGCCCGTGACGAAGCGGGAGCCGTCCGAGGCCAGGAACACGATCACGTCGGCGACGTCGGAGGGCTGGGCCCATCTCCCCAATGGGGTCTGGGCCTGCACCGCCTCGACCACGCCGGGCACGGCCTTGTTCTTCTCCCACAAGGCGGTGTCGACCACGCCCGGGGCCACGGAGTTCACCCTGATGCCCAGGGGACCGAGCTCGACGGCCAGGGAGCGGGTGGCCGCGTCGATGGCCCCCTTCGAGGCCGCGTAGGCCGCCCGCCGGGGCGTGCCCACCAGGCCCGACACCGAGGACAGGTTGACGATCGACCCGCCGCCCCTCTCGGTCATAGAGGGGACCAGCGCGGCCACGAGGAGCAGGGGCGCCCGCACGTTCACGGCCATGAGCTCGTCGATGAGCGCGGCCGTCGTCTCCACCGCAGCAAGGCGCGCCGCCGCGGCCGCGTTGTTGACGAGCACGTCCACGTGGCCCAGGGCGGCCAGGGCCTGCTCGGCCACGGCGGCGGGAGCCTCGGCGTGGGCCAGGTCGCAGGCGATGACGACGGGA
>VAXP01000140.1 GCA_005884125.1 Actinomycetota bacterium
CGACAACTTCCTGGCGGCCAAGAAGGTCGCCATGGCCCTCCACTCCCTCATCTCGTCGCAGTTTCCCCGCGACTTCCTGGGCATCGTGGGCTTCAGCGAGGTGGCCCGCGAGCTCAAGCCCGAGCAGCTCCCCGAGGTCTCCTGGGACTTCGTCTACGGCACCAACATGCAGCACGCCTTCGTGCTGAGCCGGCGGCTGCTGGCCCGCCAGAGCGGGACCAAGCAGATCATCATGATCACCGACGGCGAGCCGACGGCCCACATCATGAGCAACGGCGAGGTGTTCTTCCAGTACCCACCCGTGCCCGAGACGGTGGAGGCGACCCTCACCGAGGTGGCCCGCTGCACCCGGGAGGGGATCCGCATCAACACCTTCATGCTCGACGCCACCAGCTATCTGAAGACCTTCGTCGAGCGGCTGACCAAGCTCAACCGGGGCCGGGCCTTCTTCACCACCCCCGAGACGCTGGGCGACTACGTGCTGGTCGACTTCATCGAGCAGAAGCGGGCCCTGAGAGGGGCGAGGCGGGGCGCCTGAGCGGGCGGGTGGCCCGGGCTCAGCCCTCGTCGCCCTCGTTGCCCCGGCTCGACAGCTCCCGCTCGTAGGCCAGCAGCGTCTGGCCGTCGAAGGCGACCAGGCGGACCAGCTCCACCGCGGTGGGGGTCGAGGCGATGGTGGCCACGGCGATGCGGGCGGCCTCGTCCCGGGGATAGCCGTAGATCCCCGTGGAGATGGCGGGGAAGGCGACCGAGCGGGCTCCCAGCTCGTCGGCCACCTCCAGGCAGCGCCGGTAGGCCCGGGCCAGCAGCTCGGCCTCCCCGTGCTCGCCGTCGCGGTAGCGGGGGCCCACGGCGTGGATGACCCAGCGGGCGGCCAGGCGAAAGCCGGGGGTGGCCTTGGCGTCGCCCGTGGGGCAGCGGCCCAGCGCCGCGCAGGCGGCGTGTAGCTCCTCGGCCCCTGCCGCCCGGTGGATGGCGCCGTCCACGCCGCCCCCGCCGGCCAGGGCCTCGTTGGCAGCATTTACCACCGCGTCCACCCGTTCGGCGGTTATGTCTCCCTGAACGGCCTCGATGCGCACCGCGGAGATTTTTCCCCTCAGAAGTGGATTCTCCCCCTTGCGCCGGCGGGCATGAGGGGTCAAGATGACAATGTTGTAATTACACGGGTGCGATCCACCCTCGGGTGGGGCACCCCGTTGGGGGGGAGCAACCACCGTGAACCGACTCATCCACTTGCTGGAGAACGCCGAGGATCGCAGCTGGCAGGACAGGGCCAACTGCCTCGGGGTCGACCCCGATCTCTTCTTCCCCGAGCGGGGCGCTTCGACCAAGGAGGCCAAGGAGGTCTGCCGGGGCTGCGTGGTGCGCGAGGACTGCCTCGAGTACGCGCTGGCCAACGGCGAGAAGTTCGGCATCTGGGGCGGCATGAGCGAGCGGGAGCGGCGTCGGGTGCGCCGGGCCCGGGCCCTCGCCCGCCGCACCGGAGGCGCCTCGGCCTGAGGCTGGTCAGGGCGCAAGCCCTCGCTCCGCCAGGCGGCCCTCGATGGTGCGGTCGGCGTCGAGGTCGAGCTGGGCCCGGCGCCCGGGGGCGACGGCGTCGAGCACGGCCCGGGGGAGCAAGCCGACGAGCTCGGCCCGCTCCACCGGGGCCAGCTCGGCGACCATGTCGTAGACGGCGGCGGGCCCGAGAACCCCGGGCTCCAGCAGGTTGCAGGACACCTGGGCCCGGCCGCCCGCGTCCAGGCCCAGAGCCCGGATCAAAGGGCCCCGGATGGCGGCCGCGATGGAGCGGGCCCGGCCCACGTCGTCGGCCTGCAGCCAGAGGTTGTAGGCGACCATCACCGGCCTGACCCCCACCGCGGTTGCCCCGGCCGTGGGGTGGGGGTGGGCCGGGCCGGTGTCCGGCTCCAGGCCGCGGAAGGCCAGACGGCGGACCTCGGGCAGGCTGCGTTCGGGGCCGTAGCAGAAGCAGGGCAGGCCGAGCTCGCTCCCCGCCCAGCGGGCGAAGCGATCGCGACCGGCCATGGCGTGGGCGGGTGTCGACCCCGTTCCCTCCAGGGCCACGAAGGGCACCACGTCGAGGGCGCCCAGGCGGGGGTGGGCGCCCTGGTGGTGGCGCAGGTCGATGGTGCGCACGGTCACCGCCGCCACCCTCTTGACCGCCTCTTCCACCTCGGGGCCGGCCAGGGTGAGCACCGAGCGGTGGTGGTCGGGGTCGCTGTGGAGGTCGAGGAGCGAGCCCCCGGCCGCGCCGGAGATGGCCGCGACCACCTCGGGCCGCCGGCCCTCGCTCACGTTGACCACGCACTCCAGCATCCCCGACACGTTCGCGCCCGGGCTCCACATACGCTCAGCCGACATGGAGGTCGGCCTGGCCCTGCCCCAGTTCGACTTCTCCGTGAGCGGGGAGCCCGAGCTGGCCTGGACCAGGGTGACGGCCTGGGCCCGCCGGGCCGAGTCCGCCGGCCTGGGATCGCTGTGGCTGGCCGATCACCTGTTCTTCTCCATCACCAAGTACGGCGGCCCCCCCGGGGAGCACTTCGGCTACGACCCGGTGGCGGGCCTCTCCGCCCTGGCCCGGGTCACCCGCCGGGTAAGGCTGGGCACCCTGGTGCTCTGCGGTCCGCTGCGCCCTCCCGCCGTCCTGGCCAAGGCCCTGGCCGGCGTGGACGTCGTCTCGGGCGGGCGCCTCGTCGTCGGGGTGGGCGCGGGCTGGTACGAGCCCGAGCTGCAGGCCGCGGGAATCCCCATGGGGTCGCCTCCTGAGCGGCTCGAGCGTCTGGCCGAGACGGTGGAGGTCATCAAAGGGGTTATGGCCGGCGGGCCCTTCCGGTTCCAGGGCCGCCACGTCCGCGTCGACGGGGCCCGGGCCCGGCCCCGGGCCCGGCAGCGGCCGCGTCCGCCGGTGTGGGTCGGCGGACGGGGGGACAGGCTCCTCGACGTGGTCGCGGCCCACGCCGACGGGTGGAACACGGTCTGGACCCTCAGCCCCGAGTCCTACCGGCCGCGGCTCGAGGTCCTGGAGCGGGCCTGCGAGAAGCGGGGGCGGGACCCGGGCACGGTGACGCGCTCGGTCGGGCTCTACGCCCTGGTGGGGGAGTCGCCCGCTGATCTGGCCCGGCGCTTCGAGCGGCTGCGGGCCCGGACCCCCGCCGGCGTTCTCGACGGCGTGGGCCTCCAGGACTGGCGCCAGGGCCACCTGGTGGGGACGGTCGCCGAGGTCGCCGAGCAGCTGGGCCGCTGGGAGGCGCTGGGCGTGTCGAGCCTGGTCGCCTGCCTGGGGGCCGTGCCCTTCGCCGTCAGCGACAGCGACGACGTCGAGCTGCTGGCCGCGGCCGCCTCCGAGGCGGGCTCGGGCCCCACCGGCGGTCGGCTCGGCTAGCTCGTCAGCCCTCGGACCTGGTGGTCTCCCGGCGCCGCCGGCGCATGATCCGGCGCCGCTCCCGCTCCGACGTGCCGCCCCACACCCCGTGGTCGATGCGGTTCTCCAGTGCGTACTCGAGGCAGGGGCCCTTGACCGGGCAGTCGGCGCAGATCCGCCGGGCCACCTCGACTCCTACCCCGTCGCTGGGGAAGAAGGTCGAAGGCGGCAGGTCTCGGCACTTGCCCCGATCCATCCACTCGCCGTCGTCCATTTCAGTTCCTCATGTTCAACAACGTACGGGAGACCTCCTGGGTTCCCGAAGAGTTACGGAGGTGGCAAGGTGGCGGATCGGGGGAGCGACAGAAAGAGGTTAGAGGAGGGCCGTGGACGACCGCCCAACCGGCAGGCAGGACCCGGTCCCGGAGCCTGGGGGGCGTGAGGCGGCGCCGGCAGAGGGGGGCTGGACTCCCCCGCCCCCGAGCGAGCCCCAGCCCTGGCTGCGCCCGGCCCCGCCCCGGGGTCCCTTTCCCCCCGGCCCTCCTGGCCCTGGCGGTCCAGGCGGGGGTCCGGCGCCGGGCCCGACCGGGGCCCCGCCCCAGGGCCCACCACCCCGCTCGGCCCCGGGCGGCGCCTTCGCCCCGGTCCACGGCCCGGTCGCCAACACCCTGGCCCTGGCCCTGGTGGCCGCCCTTCTGGGCGGGATCGTGGGGGGCGCCATCGTGGCCCGGGCCCGGCCCGCCAGCCGCACGGTGGTCCGCACCTTCTCGGCCAACACCAGCCGGCTGGCCAAGCCCCAGGACGTGCAGAGCGTCCTGGCCAGGGTGGAACCGGCCACCGTCTCCATCCGCACCCAGGCCTTCCAGGGCGGGGACCTGTCGGGAGCCGGCCCGGTGGTGGGAGCAGGGACGGGGATGATCATCACGGCCGACGGCGAGGTGCTCACCAACAACCATGTGGTCGCCGGGGCCACGTCGATAAAGGTCTCGGTGTTCGGCCAATCCTCCTTCCAGGACGCCGACCTCCTCGGCGCCGACCCGGTCGACGACGTGGCCCTGGTCAAGATCCGGGGTGCCAAGGCGATGCCGACCGTGGAGTTGGGTGACTCGGACAAGGCTCAGGTGGGCGACGACGTCCTGGCCATCGGCAACGCCCTGGCCCTGGCCGGGGGGCCGACGGTGACCGAGGGGATCATCTCCGCCAAGGACCGCACCGTCCCCGCCGGGAACGAGACGCTGGAGGGGATGATCCAGACCGACGCTGCCATCAACCCCGGGAACTCGGGAGGCCCGCTGGTCAACGCCCAGGGTCAGGTCATCGGCATGAACACGGCGGTGGCCACGGGGAGCCCGGGCGAGCCCGCCCAGAACGTGGGCTTCGCCATACCCGTCAACCGCATTAAGCCCCTGCTCCCGGCCCTGCGCCAGGGCAGGGCGCCCTTGACCAGCACCACTTTCCTGGGCGCGGGCCTGGTCACCCTCACCCCCGAGTTGCGCCAGCAGTACGGCTTCACGCCCGACAGCGGAGCGGTGGTGGGCCAGGTCGTGCCCGGCTCACCGGCGGACAGCGCCGGGCTCCAGGTGGGCGACGTGGTCACGTCCTTCGACGGCCAGGCCGTCGATTCGGCCGAGAAGCTTCGCAGCCTGATCCGCAGCCACAAGCCCGGGGACCGGGTGGCGCTCGAGTTCGTGCGGGGCGCCGCCCGCCACGGCGACACCGTGGTGCTCGGGTCACGACCGTCTTCCGGCCCGTAGGGGGTAGCCTCACCTCGATGTCCTCGATCCCACCGCCGACCGAGGAGGTCGAGGCCCCACAGCCGCCCCGGGGACACGTGCGCATCATCTACCTCGGCCCCGTGGCCCCCCACTGGGAGCTGGAGTCACAGTTCGGGGAGCGGGCCCTCATCGAGGAGTTCCGCCAGCGCGCCCTGGCCCGCCTCGTGCTCCTGCCGCCTCACGACCCCCAGTTCCGCCGCAACCGTGAGCGGGTGGCGCGCGACGCGGAGCGGGAGAACCTGATCCTGGAGTGGGACCTGGGCATCCCCGAGGACGAGGAGCCCGACGCGGTCTGAGGTCGTTGCCGGTCCCGTCGGCGGAGAGATTCAGCGCCGACCCAGATCAGCGGAGTCGCAAGTCAGCGCGACGCAATCAGCGACGGCGCAAGCGGAGACCGCCCCGTCCCCGCCTGCCCGCGGGGAGGATGTCGTCGTGGTCCCGGGTCCAGCGGGGCCGGCCCGACATCTCCGCGGCCACGGCCTCGGCGAAGGCATCGGCCACGGCGTCGGACAGGTCGCCGGCCGGGCCCGGCAGGGGCGCACCCGAGGGGACGGCGTCCATGTGCTGCGACGACAGACCCTGGCCGTCGAAGCACGTCCAGCTCGTCAAGGCTGTGCCCGTCGTGGATGGCGGCCGGCGGGGCAGGGGCGGGCGCGCCTGCCGCGAACGTGCGCTCGGCCGCAGGGGCCTCGACCGGGGGGCCCGGCCGCCAGCGGCGGAAGGCCTCGTCCAGGCGGTCGTCGTCGGCCCAGCCCTCCGTGTCGGTCAGCTGCGTCGTGGCCCGGGCGGCGGCCTCGTCGCTGTGGGAGTAGACGTCGCCGAGCACACGCGAGAGATCGACCATGTCGGGGGTATCGACGCCCTCCCGACGACCCTTGAGGAATCGCCCATAGCGGACCATCCCGCCCATCGGGGGACGACCACCGCCCAGGTGGCGGGCAGGCTCAGCCGGACTCGTCGGGCAGCTCGATGCGGGCCAGCCACAGGCCGGGGGCGTCGACCTCGGCCGGGGTGGGCAGGGTGCGGGCCGAGTCCCATAGGCGGCCGAGCGCCTCCTCGCCCGCCCGCTCCACCACGCCGGACACGAAGGCGGAGCCCCGGTCGTACTGGGCCTGGCCAAGCTCGAGGCCGAAGAGGCGCTCCACCAGCCGCTCGCCCTCGGCCCGCTCGACCCGGCGACGCCTGAGGGCCTCGGCCAGGGAGTCGTAGGAGCCGATCAGCCCCCGGCCGGTCCGGTCGACCACGTGGTCGACGTAGCCCTCGAGGGCGGCGACCAGGGCCTCGAGGCGGGGGAGCATGGCCCGCTGGTCCGGCGACTGCATCTCCCCCAGCAGGGCGTCTGGGTCCCCGAGGGCATCCTGCAGAGAGGACAGGTCGCTCAGGTCGAGGTTCGTCATGCGCTCGCCCAGCAGGGCGGCGTCGGGACTGAAGCCGGACATGTAGGCGCGCAGGAGGTCCTCGAGGCGCTGGCGGACGTGGGGGCGGCGGAGCACGACGTGATGGGCCAGCTCCCCCAGGCACACCCAGAGGCGCACGTCGTCCTCGGGCAGGGACCAGTCCTGGGAGAAGCCCGACAGGTTGGCGGGCACGAAAAGCAGCTCGTCGGCTGGGGCCCGGGGCACGGGTAGGTGGTACTGGCCGAAGGCCCGGGTGGCGAGCTGGCCGACCATGGAGCCCGACTGGAGGCCGAGTACGAGGGGCGTGAGCAGCGCGGCCCAACCTCCCACCAGCTGGTCGGGATCTCCCGGGGGCGCGTCGGGGGGCAGGTCGCGCCCCCCGCCGCCGTGCGGGGCGTCCTCGCCGGGGGCCGGCTCCTGCATTCCCTCGGAAAGGGCGCCGGCCAGCGCCTCCAGGAGCGGGCGCCAGTCGTCCAGGGTGCGCGCCGCCCACTCGGCCCGCCCCACGGCCCGGGCAACCACGGGTCCGGTCGAGGAGCTGGAGAGCCCGGTGGCCTCGGCCACGTGCATCTCGGCCACCCGGGCCAGCTCCTCCAGCCGGATGCGCTCCAGGGGGTCGACATTGGGCTCGGGCTGGCCGCCGGTGGCCATCCAGCGGGCCACCTGGCGGGCCACCTCCCAGTTGACCGGGCCGGTGGTTGCGAACAGCCGGGCCACCTCGCCGAACAGGGCGGCGAAAGGGTTGGGCTCCGGCTCGCTCACGGAGGCATGGTAGGCCCGTGCTCACCGTCTCCCTTCCCGACGCGCCGGGCTGGATGGGACCCGCGGTGGCCGGAGCCCTGCGCCGCCAACCCGGGGTCGAGCGCGTCCTCGACGGGGGGGATCAGCACGCCGCCGGGCGCCCGCCCGACGTCGTGGTGTTCGCCGTGTCCTCCGATGGCGACACCGGTGGCGAGGTCGCGTCGCTCCTGCGCCTGCGCCGGGCCCTGGGCCCCTCGTCCCCGGACGGGGTGGGCGCCGTCGTCCTCGTCTCCCACGCCACCGTCTACGGCGCGTGGCCGACCAACCCCGTGCCCCTGTCCGAGGACGCGCCCCTGCGGCCCCGGCCCGGCTTCTCCCACGGCGTGGCCAGGGCCGAGGCCGAGCGCCTGGTGGGCGAGTGGCGGTCCCAGGACGGCGCCCGACGGGCCGCCATCCTGCGCACCGCCCCCGTCGTCGACCGGCCCCTGGCCGACACCCTGTCCCGGGCCCTGCTCGGCCTCCTGCGCCTGCCCGGTCGGGACGGCGGACCGCCGGTGCAGTTCGTCCACGCCCGCGATGTGGTGAGCGCGGTGGTGGCCGCCGTCAGCGGCGCGCTGGACGGTCCCTTCAACGTGGCTCCCGACGGCTGGCTGGCCGACGAGGAGCTACGGGGCCTGCTGGGTGGACCGGCCCGCCTGACCCTTCCCGGTCGCATCGACCGGCCCGTGGCCATGGTCGCCCGCCGGCTGCGGAGGGGATCCTCGCTTCCCCACCTCGACGCCTACGTGCGTCACCCGTGGGTGGTGGCCAACGACCGGCTGCGCTCCACGGGGTGGCGACCGCTCCATTCCAACGAGGAGGCGCTGGTGATCGCCACTCAGCCCTGAGCGGGCTCGCCCCCCAGCGTGGCTTGGGCCCGGCGGGGCTGGCCCCCCCGCATCACCGTCAGGGTCACGCTGTCGCCCGGCCGGCGCAGGCGCAGGGAGGCCCTCAGCTCGAGCATGGAGTACACCGGTTGCCCGTCGACCTCTCCGATGACGTCGTCGCCCTGGAGGCCTGCCCCCGCGGCGGGGCTGCCGGGCTGCACGGCGGTGACCTCGGCCCCGCCCGTGAGCCCCAGGCCCGCGGCAGCCTTGGCGTCCAGGTCGTGGCCCTCGACGCCCAACCAGGCGTGGACCACGTGACCGGTGGCCGCCAGCTGCGCGGCCGAGTCGCGCACGACCGAGAGCGGGGCGGCGTAGCTGCGCTGGGAGCCGGCCTCGCCCCTGACGGCCAGCGTCAGCCCGATCGGCGTCCCCTTTCCGTCCAGCACCAGACCACCGGGGGTTCCCGCCGGGAGGGGGGCGTCGAGCTCCATGACGTCGAGATACGGAGCGCGCCCCTCGGCCGTCATCTGCGTGTCGGCGGCCCGCACCGTCCCCACCCCCACCACCACGCCGCCCCGCCCCGGGTCGAGGGCGACGGCGACGACGAGCTGGCCCGTGGTGGCGGCCGGCACCGTGTCGGGGAGGGCGGGGCCCGGCCCCGGGCTCGGCAGCGCCGATGCCCTCATCACGGCCACGCCCGTGTCCCCGTCGTCGCCCACCTCGGTGGCCGCGACCTCCGGTCCTCCCTCGGTCGCCACGGTGAGCGACTTGGCGTCGTCCACGGCCGCGTCGGGCACGACCACCAGGTCGGTGCGGGCGCCCGAGAGGAGCACACCCGTAGTCGTGTGCCGCCCACCGCCCTCCGTGCCCACCCGGACGAGCACGAGTCGCCTGCTGGCCCCGTCGGCCACGTGGGCCACGCCCGCGCTGGCGGCCACCGAGCCGGCCGTGTTGGAGACGGAGGCTCGGGGCGGGGGGACGTGCACCAGGCGGATGACCGAAGCTGCGGTGCGCAGGCCGAACACGTCGGTGGCCGCCGCCGTCCCGGCCGCCAGCATCCCTCCGATGGTGCCGGCCAGAAGGGCGATCCTCCAGTTGCGAGTCGGCTTGGGCAGCCGGGAGCGGCGGCGCACACGCCGGGCCCGTCCCCGCAGGGTCGCGCCCACCTCGGAGGGGTGGCGCCAGATGCGATCGTCGGGGGGCAGCAGGGGGCCCCGAGGCCCTTCTTCGTCGTCGAACCCGTCAGCGGGTCGGCCTCCGCCCCAGGTCACGGAACCGAGGATATCGACGGGTTCTCTTCCCGCATCCGCGGCCCGGGCCGGGGGCGGGTCACGGGCCGTAGCATGAGAGGCGGTGGTTCCCCTGGCATCAGGTGACGACTGGGTGGCGCTCACGAGCGAGGTGCTGACCGTCGACGACGTCGTGGCCTGGGCCGTGCGCCCCGACTGCGGCGCCCTGGCCCTGTTCCTGGGCACGGTCCGGGATCACGCCGAGGGCCGGGCCGGCGTCTCCAGCCTGGAGTACGAGGCCTACGTCGAGTCGGCCCTGGACCGCATGGCGACCATCGCCACGTCGGCCCGCGGCACCTGGCCCGAGCTGGGTCGCGTCGCGCTACTGCACCGAACGGGCTTGCTGCGCGTCACCGACGTGTCGGTCATCGTGGCCGCGGCCGCTCCCCACAGGGCGGAGGCCTTCGATGCCGCCCGCTGGTGCATCGACACCCTCAAGCACACCGTGCCCATCTGGAAGCGGGAGACGTGGGACGCAGGCGCGGGCTGGGGGACCTGCGCCCACGACGTCGACGACGTCCCCCTCGCTGCTCCGCCCCCGACGGCCGATGCACGGGAAGCGGGCTAGTCGTGGGCAACCTCATGTACCTGCTCGTGGCTGCGGGCTTGAGCCTGGTGGGCTCGATCATCCTGGTGCTGAGGGCACGCAAGCCCACGAGCATGGAGGCGGGCATCCAGGAGTTTTCCCGAGAGCTGCGGGCGCTGGCGCCCGACGGCGCCGGGCGCAGGGCCACCGACCGGCCCGGGCGGGAGGGCAGGGCTGGCTAGAGACCTCGCCATCGACCTGGGCACGGCCAACACCCTGGTATACACGCGCGGCCGGGGGATCGTGCTCAACGAGCCCACCGTGATCGCCTTGAACTCGCACACCCAGGACGTGCTGGCCATGGGGCGCGAGGCCTGGCAGATGATCGGGCGCACGCCCGGCTACATCGTGGCCGTGCGCCCGCTGCGCCAGGGAGCCATCACCGACTTCGAGATCACCCAGAGGATGATCCGGCTCTTGCTCCAGCGCAGCGGGGTCATGCGCTTCAACCGGCCCCGGGTGCTGATCTGCGTCCCGTCGGCCATCACCGAGGTGGAGCGACGGGCCGTGGAGGAGGCGGCCCGCCGGGCGGGGGCGGCCGGGGCCTTTCTCATCGAGCAACCCATGGCCGCGGCCATAGGCGCGGGCCTGCCCGTCCACGAGCCCCTGGGGAGCATGATCGTCGACGTGGGCGGGGGCACCACCGAGGTGGCGGTGATCTCGCTCGGGGGCATCGTCGCCCTGCGAGCTCTGAGGGTGGGCAGCTTCGACCTCGACGCCGCCGTGCAGACCTACGTCAGGCGCGAGTACGGCATCGCCATCGGGGAGCGCACGGCGGAGGAGATCAAGATGGCGATCGGGTCGGCCTGCCCCATGGAGGACGAGGTCAAGGCCGAGGTGCGCGGGCGCGACCTCATGACCGGTCTGCCCAAGACCGTGATCCTGTCGCCCGACGAGGTGCGGGACGCCATCGAGGAGCACGTGGGGGCCATCGTGGACTCCGTGGTGGAGTGTCTCAGCCAGGCGCCACCGGAGCTGGCCCAGGACCTCATCGTGCAGGGCATCCACATGGTGGGCGGGGGTGCGCTCCTGCGGGGCCTGCGCCACCGTCTGGCCGAGGAGACGGCGTTGCCCGTGCGGCTGGTCGACGCACCTCTGGAGTGCGTGGTGCTCGGGGCCGGGCGCTGCCTCGAGGCCTTCGACTCGCTCAAGTCCGTGTTCATGGGCGGCCGCTCGAGCGGCTAGCCGTCCAGCAGGTCCTCGGCCGCCTGGCGCACCTGCCAGTCCCGGTCGAGCCGGGCCCGCTCCAGGGCCTGGTCCACCTCGGGGCCCTCGAAGGGAGCCAGGGCGAGCACCGCCCGGCGCCGTACTGCGGGCCGGTCCCCCGTGGCCGTGAGGATGGCGCCCAGGCCCCGGCGGTCGCCCACGGCCCCGAGGGCGGCCACCGCCGCCTCGCGGCACAGCGGGTCCGGGTGGGAGGTGGCCACCCGGGCCAGGGCGTCGAGCACGGCGGGCTCGGCCGCCCGGCCACCGTGTTCGCCCAGGCCCCAGGCCGCGGCCTCGACCACGGCGCCGTCGTCGTCGTCCAGGCCGCGGGCCAGGGCCTGGACGCCGACCGCGGGCCCGGCCGGGGACGCGGCCAGGCGGCCCGCCACCTCGCAGGCCCGGCGCCGCACCAGGGCGTCGGGGTCGGCCAGCGCCCGGCTCACGTCGGACTGGGTGGCCCGGCCCATGCGGGCCAGGGCGGCCAGGGCCGTGGCCCGCACCGCAGGATCGGGGTCGGCGGCCAGGGCGCGCGCCGCCTCCTGGTCGCCCCGGTGGCCGGCCAGCGCCGCGGCCCGCCTCCGTCGTGCCCCCGGGTCGGCCCCGCCGTCATCGCCCCGGGGTGTGGACCGTCTCATGTCGCGCGTCGTGCCACCATCTTGGGGCATGAGGGGAACGCGCCGGCTGCTGACGGCGCTCGTCGCCGGATTGACGCTCTCGGGCCTGGCCGCGGTGTGGGCCGCGGGCCGGGGATCGACCGCCGCGCCCGCCGACAACCCCACGCCGCCGGCGCTGTCCCGGGCGGTGGCCACCACCGCCGTCCGCGGGCCGACGACCACCGTCCTCCGTCCCGTCGACGTGCCCGACGATCCCTACGCGGCCGAGCCCGTGCAGCGCATCGGGACCATGGAGATCCCCAAGATCGGGCTCAGGGCCGACATCTACCACGGGATCACCTTGCGCAACATCGACCTGGGGCCCAGCCACTGGCCCGGGTCGGCCCTGCCGGGCGAGACGGGCAACGCCGTGTTCGCCGGCCACCGGGTGACCCACACCCACCCCTTCCGCGACATCGACCAGCTCGTGCCCGGCGACCGGGTCACCTTCACGGTCAACGGGACCACCAGCACCTACGTCGTCACCGGACACGAGATCGTGACGCCCGACGACATGGCCATCGTCAAGCAGACCCCCACGCCCACGGCCACCCTCTTCGCCTGCCATCCCCCCCACTTCGCCACCCACCGCTACGTGGTGCACCTGGCCCTCCTGGCCCAGTAGACCGGGAGCAGCCCGGCCAAGAGCACAAGCACGCCCGACCTGCCCCTCAAGTGCGATTCGCACCCGACCGATGGACTGGCCATGTACATGGTCATCTTCCGCACGGGCGAGGGGAAGCCCGGCTTCCACCAGGCCGAGTCCCTCGATGACGCTGTCCGCTTCGTGGAGCGGCTGCGCAACCAGGAGCAGGTCACCGACGCGAGCGTCTTCCGCATGTCGGAGGTCCCGCTCGAGTTCAAGACCTACATCAAGGTCGAGGTGGCCGACGCCGCCGTGGCCGAGGAGGCCGCCCCGTCCGCCGCCGAGAGCGGCTCGGTGGCCGAGGCGCCCGCCGGTGCCGAGCCCCTCACCGCGGCTGGGTCGAGCCCGGCCCGCTTCGGCCGCTTCCGCGCCTGAGCCCGACGGATCCGAGCTGGTGGGTGCGCCACGCACCTCCCCAGTCGTCGCCGGCCCTCCTGGAACCCTCCCGCAGGGGTCAGCCCACGGCGTGGCCGATGGCCACCCCGGTCAGGAATATGACCACGGTGGCGATGGCGGCCACCGCCGCGCCCAGCAGCGCGGCCACGAAGAACAGCGTCAGCGCCGATCGGACGCGGCGGAAGAACCTCACCGAGTCGCGTATGGGAACGGGTCGCGGCCGCCGCACGGTCGCCAGGCGGGTCAAATCCCTCTGGCTGCGCCCGCCTGCGGTCCTCACCCCGTAGCCACCCGAGTGATCGCGTGCCTCCCCGGCCACATGGCAGGCTGTGACAATCCCCGGTGACGGGGCGACGGAGTGGCCGTCGCCGCCACCGCGAAGGGGCTCATGAGCGATCTGGGCACTGTCGAGCCGATGCTACAGGGGGGTCCCTTGGGCTGGGATCCGCTTCCCGCTCGCCGGGGCCGGAGACGCCTGCCCTGGTTCCTGGCCGCCTTCGTGCTGGCCGTGGCGCTGGTGGTGGGGACACGGGTCAACCTGCCCTACTACGCCATCTCGCCCGGTGAGGCCCGCCAGGTCGACGACCTCATCAAGGTTCCCGGCGACAAGGCCGTCACACCCCACGGCCGCATCCTGCTCACGACCGTCGCCCTGGGCCAGGTGCGGGGCTTCGAGATCCTGGCCGACTGGCTCAACCGTGACGTGAGCGTCGTGCCCGAGAAGCAGATCCTGGGCACGACGCCCCGAGGCCAGCTGCGCCAGCAGAACGTCCAGGAGATGGACGAGTCCAAGGAGGCGGCCGTGGTCGCGGCCCTCCGCCGCCTGGGCTACAACGTCCCCCAGCGAGGCGCGGGGGCGCTCATCTCCTTTGTCCAGGACGGCAGCCCGGCCGCGGGCAGGCTCAAGGTGGGCCAGGTCATCACCGCGGTGGACGGCAAGCCCACGACCTCGTCGGAGGACGCGGTGTCGGTCATCCGCTCCCATCGCCCGGGTGACACTGTCACCGTCCAGGTCGACCCGGCCGACGGGAGCGCGGTCCGCACCGAGCCCTTCACCCTGGGCGCACGCGACGCGCCGCCCACCAGCTGCCCGCAGGGCTCGGCCGGGGTGACCAGGCTGTCGCCCCGGGCCTTCCTGGGCGTGTCCCTGGCCACCCGCAACGGCCACTACGCCCTCCCCTTCCCGGTCACCATCGACTCGGCGGGGATCGGGGGGCCTTCGGCCGGTCTGGCCTTCTCGCTCGGGGTCATCGACGAGCTCACACGGGCCGATCTGGCCGGTGGGGGGAGCGTGGCCGTGACCGGCACCATCCAACCCGACGGGGTGGTCGGTGAGGTGGGAGGGGTGGTGCAGAAGACGGCGGCCGTGCGCCGCACCGCGGCCCGGACCTTCCTCGTACCATGCGGCGAGTACAAGCAGGCCCAGGCGCACGCCGGGTCGCACCTGCGGGTGATCCCGGTGGCCACGCTCGACGACGCGCTGGTGACGCTGGGGCACCTGGGCGCCAACCTGGCCGCCCTGCCGCCAGCGGCGCGCACGGCCCAGGGCTAGACCTCGGAGCGCTGTGGGCTCATGAGTCGGACGAGATGAGATAGGCGAGATGTCGCCTCCCGCCGCCCAGTTCCAGTTCGCGGCCGAGTTCGTCACCTTCCTGGTGGCGGCGGCGGGCCTGGCCCTGGCCGTGCTGCGCACCGAGCTGCTGAGCGAGCCGGGCTGGGGCCGGGCCGGCCTGGCCCTGGGTCTGCTGGCCATGGCGACGGGCGCCTTCCTCCACGGCTCCCGGCTGGTGACCCACGCCGACGCCCCGGGCCTGGTGGCTCTGGGCGGGGCCGCGGTGGTGTTCCTGGCCGCCGGCTCCCTGCGCTGGCGCGGGGAGGACCTGGCCCGGCGCCTCCTCCGGGCGGGCGTGGCCCTGGAGGCGGTGGCCCTGGCCCTGGACCTGGCCCGGGCCGCCACCATCCCGGCCGAGGCGGTCCGGGGCGCGGGCGCGGTGATCATCGGCGCCGGCCTCCTGGTCGCCAGCCGCCGCTCCATCGCCGCCCGGGTGGCGGCCAGCGCGGCTCTGACCCTCCTGCTCGTCGTCCTGGTGCTGTCGGTGTCGCTCTCCCAGGTCCTGACGTCCACGGTGCGGGACCAGGCCGTGAGCCGGCTGGACAGCCGAGCCCGGGGCGAGGCGGCCCGGACGGCCGACTCCTTCAGGCCCCTGCTCCAGGACGCGCTGGTGACCTCGGCCTCGGTCCGAGGTGTGCAAAGGGACACGCAGGCGCTGGCCGGCGACCTCCAGGGCCTGGGCCAGTACCTCACCACCCTGCAGACCACGTTCCTCAAGCAGGACGCGCTGGTGTGGCTCTCGCCCACCCGCCAGGTGCTGGCCATCGCCACCTCCAGCACCCTGGCCGCCCTGCCCAGCGACCGGGGCCTGGCCCTGGCCCTGGCCGGGTCCCCCGTGGTGGACGAGGCCATCCTCCGCCGGGCCCAGGTGGGCTCCGTCCTGTCGGTAGGCACCCACGCCCTGGCCGTGGCCGCCTCGCCCGCCCTGGCGGGTACGCCGCCCGACCTCAAGGGCGTCGCCGTGGCCGTGCGGCCGCTGGACTTCACCTACCTGCAGACCGAAGCCAGCGACGACCCGTCGCTGTCGCTGGTCCTGGCGGCCCGGGACGGGGTGCTGGCCCGCTTCGGGTCCCAGCCCTCCCAGTCGGTGCTCTCCAGCCTGGCCCGGCCCGTGCTCGACGGCGGCTCGCCCGGCTCGGCCCGCATGGTGGGCGGCCGCTATGTGATCGTCCGCCCCGTGCTGTCGCCGACGAACGTGCCCGTGGCCACCCTGATCGCCTCGACGCCGACGACAGCGGTGACCCACACCCGGGACTCGCTGTTCCGCACCCTGTTCTCCATCGCCCTGGGGGGCACGCTGCTGGCCCTGCTGCTGGCGGCCGTCGTGGGCGACCGCATCGGCGCCGGCCTGCGCCGCCTCACCGTGGCCGCCAGGGGGATCCAGCGCGGCGAGCTCGGCGTGCGCACCGGGTTCAGGGGCGAGGACGAGGTGGGGCTGCTGGGCGCCGCCTTTGACTCCATGGCGGGCTCCATCGAGGACAAGACGGCCGCCCTGCGCCAGGCGGCCGACGACGAGACGCGTCTGCGCAACCGGCTCGAGGCGGTCGTGGCGGGCATGGGCGAGGCCCTGGTCGCCGTGGACGCCGAGGGCAAGGTCACCGACATCAACCAGGCGGCCGAGGAGCTGTTGGGTGTCACGGCGGCGCGGGCCCGGGGCCGGCGGGCCACCGAGGTGGTCGCCCTGGTGGGCGAGGACGGCACCGATCTGCGAGAGCACCTGAGGCCTTCGCCCCGGCGCTGGAGCGGCGAGGGTCGGGTGGAGCAGGACGACGGCACGCAGGTTCCCGTGGCCGTGTCGGCCGGCGTCATCCGCGGCCCGGAACAGGAGGTCACGGGTCGGGTCTTCGTGCTGCGGGACCTGCGCCGCGAGCGCGAGGTGGAGCGCATGAAGACGGAGTTCCTCTCCCGCGTGGGCCACGAGCTGCGCACCCCGCTGGCCGGCATCGTCGGCTTCGCCCACCTGCTGGCCACACGCGTCGTGCCCGCCAAGCAGGCCCGGGGCTGGCACGAGGAGATCCTGACGCAGTCGCACCGCCTGGAACGCATCGTCGAGATGCTGGAGTTCTTCGCCTCCTCGGGCGCGGGGCGGGTGCCCCTCAGGCTCGATCCCCTCGATCTGCGCGAGGTGGTGCACGACGTGGCCGCCAGGTGGGGCGAGCGCCTCGATGGCACCCATCCCCTGGCCCGGCGGGTGGCCCGGGGCACCCCCTCGGTGCTGGGCGACCGCCCGTGGCTGGGCCGGGCCCTGGACGAGCTCGTCGACAACGCCGTCAAGTTCTCCCCCGAGGGCGGGCGGGTGACCCTGACCGTGGCCCCCGCGCCCGGCGGCGACGAGGTGGAGATCTCCGTCACCGACCAGGGCAAGGGCATGACAGAGTTGGAACGGGCGCAGGCCTTCGGCGAGTTCGTGCAGGGCGACATGTCCGACACCCGATCGTTCGGCGGCCTGGGCCTGGGCCTGTCTCTCGTCCAGAGGGTGGCCGAGGGTCATGGGGGGAGGGTGCTGTGCAGCTCCGAAGCAGGAAAGGGCTCGAAGCTCTCAATTGTCCTACCGGTCCCGCCGATAGGCGATGTGGATGAAGCGCGCTCTTCTGCCGCTCGCCCTGTGCGGGGCTCTCGCCTGGCTGGGCGCCTGCGGGCGCCCCGGGCTGGCGGCCGGGCAGGGGCGGCTTGAGGTCAACGGCCGGGCTGAGCTCACAAGCGGCGCCCGGGCGCTGAGGCTGGGCTCGGGCACGCGGCTCGTCCACCGGGGCGACCGCATCCAGATCGACGAGGGCTCGGCCCACCTCGCCCTCGCCGGCGGCTCGGCCCTGGACCTGCGACAGGGCTCGGGCGTGCGGGTCGACGGCACCCCCCAGCTCCTGGGAGGCGAGGCCGTGGCCACCGCGGCCGGCCGTGCCTTCACCGTCGACCTGGGAAGCGCCCAGGCCCAGGTGGGGGCGAGGGGGGCGGCCCACCTGTCCAGGGGACTGGCCGCCACCGCCGGCGCCTACCGGCGCGACGTGGTGCTGCGCTCGGCGGGCCGCGAGATCGACGTGCGGACCCTGCGCCAGGCGAGCAGCCCGGCCCTGGGCCTGGTCGAAGACCAGATCCCCCTCCAGCTCCACCCCTCCGATCCCTGGGACCGGCGCTTCCTGGGTGAGGCCATCGACGTGGGCCAGCAGCTCCAGTCGCTGGTACGTCCCTTCGACGCCCTGCTGGGAGCGGGCGAGGGCAGGACGCCGGGGTTCTTCAGGGTGGCGCTGCCCGCCCTGGAGCGGGAACAGGCCTTCGACGGCTCCCGGTTGGACGCCCAGCGACCCCCGGGCGAGACCCTCATCGGCGCCGCCATCGCCGTCAGCTCCCAGAACCTTTCCTTCGGCGATCGCTGGAGCTCGATCTTCGCCTTCCGCGACCAGGGGGCGGAGTGGGGCCTGGTGGCCCTGGACCAGGGGGTGGCCAACCTGCCCGGGGTGGTGGACCTGGTGAACGCGGCCTTCGGCCGGCTACCGCTGGCCTTCCCCGGGCCCAGCGCGGCCGGGCCGGGCGGGCAGCTGGCGCTGGGCGCCGGGCCCGGGGCCACCGCCCTCGGCGGAGGCGGGGCGGCGCCCGCGGGAGGGGCGGGGACGTCTCCGGGCGAGGGCCAGGGCTCCAACCCGGGCTCGGGCGGGGCGCCGCCGGGGCCGGTTCCCCAGCCGCCGCAGACGGGGACGCCGGCTGACCAGATCATCCAACCCGTGCTCACGCCCGTGGTGAACGAGGTCAACTCCGTGCTCCAGCCCGTCGTCGGGGGAGGGTCGCCCGCCCCCGCGCCCTCGGGTCCGGCCCTGCCCTCGCCCGGGCTGCCCGTCGCTGGGCTGGCGGGCGGGGCGGCCGGCACCCTGGCTCCGAGCACGACCACCACCATCCCCCTGCCTCTGCCCGCTCCCTAGCCGCTCGCCGGCGGCGAGGGGCCGGATGGCGCGGCGCCCAGCCGAGACCCGTAGGCTCCGTGCCGGTGCGCGAGGACCGCCGCGTCTATGTGTCGTCGGGAACGCTCAGCCCGGACGAGGTCGCGGGCCGTACCTTCGCGTTGACGTTCAGGGGTTTCGACCCCACCGAGGTCCGCACCTACCTGGGCCGCATGGCCGACGAGCTGCGGCGGGCGGCCGATCGTGAGCGCGACCTGCGACGCCAGCTGGCCGACGCCGAGGATCGGGCCGCACACCCCGAGCTGGACGAGCCCACCCTGACCCGAGCCCTGGGCCAGGAGGCGGCCCGCCTGCTGCAGACCGCCCACGAAGCCGCGGCCGACGTGCGGGCCCGGGCGGAGGAGAGCGTGGCCAAGCTCCTCCGGGAGGCCCACGAGCAGGCCACCGGGATCAGGGGCAGCGCCGAGACGGTGCTGGGCGAGAGGACGGCCGAGGCCGAGGCCGCCGCGGCCCAGATCCGGGGCTCGGCCGAGGGAGAGGTCGCGGCGGTGATGGACGAGGCCAGGCGGGAGGCCGAGTCCATGCTCGAGGGAGTGCGGGCCCAGTGCCGGGACATGGTGCAGGAAGCCCAGGACCTGCGGGCCAAGGTGCTCAACGACCTGGCCCGGCGGCGCAAGGTCGTCCACACCCAGGTGGAGCAGCTGAGGGCGGGAAGGGACAGCCTCATCGAGTCCTTCCGCGAGGTGCGCCGCGCCCTCGACCACATCAACGAGGGGCTGCAGCGGGCCGAGTCCGAGGCCAGGTACGCGGCCGACGCGGCCGTGCGCCGGGTGGGGGAGGAACGGGAACCGACCCCCGACGAGCTCGAGCGCGATCTCGCAGCGGAGGGGGCCTCGGCCGCCTCCATACCCGAGATGGCCGTCCCGTCTTCGGGGACCGAGGCCGCCGAGCTGGGCGCCCCTGGCGGCCCGGCCGAGGCGCCCGCCACCGACGAGGCCGAGGCCGGCGAGCCCACGGCCGAGGAGGCGGCACCGGCCCAGGCTCAGGCCGGGAGCCAGCACCCGGCCGCCCGCGCCGCCGCCGGGGTCACCGAGGAGCGGCGTCTGTCCTCGCTGCGCATCCTGCGTCGCCCCCGCCGGGGCGAGGCGCCCCCGCCCCCTCCGGGCATGACCGAGGTCAGGCCCCGCTCGGAGGAGGAGAGGGTGCGCATCATCGAGCCCGGCTCCGCGGCGCGTAGCGCCTCGGAGGCCGGAGGCGCGGCCGAGGACGCCGGCGCCGGCGACGCTGTGCGCGAGGGCGGAGGCGACGGCGACGGCGAGTCGGCCGCGGTGACGGTGGAGTCCGGGCCCCGCCCGTCGGCCGACGACATCTTCGCCCGCATGCGCGCCGCCCAGGACCAGGGGGAGATCGCGGCGGACGACGGTGCCGACGCCGGCGTCGAGGCCGAGACCGGCGCCGGCCAGCCCGCTCACCAGGCGGGGGCAGGCGGGGCTGAGGGCGCGATCGAGGCGGGCGATGGCCAGCCGCCAAGCGGGACGGGAGTCACCGAGGCGCCGGCGCACGAGGAGCGAGCCTCCAGCTCGGCGGATTCGGCCGTCCCGGCGACGGAGGACGGGGACACGGGAGCAGGCGAGGAGGACGAGTTCCTTCTTCGCCGGCGCGACGAGTTGCTGGATCCGATCCAGCAGCGCCTGGCCCGCAAGCTCAAGCGCGTCGTCCAGGACGAGCAGAACGACGTGCTGGACCGGCTGCGCAGCTACCGCGGCAAACCCGCCGTCGACGTGCTCCTGCTGTCCGAGGAGGCGCAGACGGCCCGCTACGCCGACGCCACCCGTCCGCTGCTGGAGGAGGCCGCCGCGGCCGGGACCCGCTTCGGCGCCGGCGGACAGGATGGCGAGGCGGCGGCCCCGGACGGGGCCGGCGTTGACGAGGTGGCCCGCGAGCTGGCGGCGGCGGTGGGCTCGGCCATCCGGCGCAAGCTCGAGCGGGCCGCCGAGCAGGGCGGCGACGACGAGGTCAGCATGTCCGACTCGGTGGGCGCGGCCTACCGCGAGTGGAAGGGAAAGCGGGCCGACCGCGTCGCCGGAGACCACTTGGCCGCCGCCTTCGCCCGTGGCGTTCTGGCCGCGACTCCGGAGGGGGTCTCGCTCCGCTGGGTGGTCGACGACGGCGAGGACCGTTGCCCAGACTGCGACGACAACGCTCTGGGCGGACCCACGGCGAAGGGCGAGGCGTACCCCACCGGGCAGATCCATCCGCCCGCCCACCCCGGATGCCGCTGCATCCTGGTCCCGGTCAACCCCTAGGCTCGACGGGGAATGCGCTCGCCTCGGGACCTGCCTCGACGACGTCGCAACGCCACCCGGGGCCGCCTGCTGGCGGTTGCCATCGTGGCCCTGCTGTTCGTGCTGCTCACGTCCATGCGGGGCATCGCCAGCTTCTACACGACCTATCTCTGGTTCCGCGAGCTGCACCAGACCAACGTGTGGAAGGGCATGCTCGGCGCCAAGATCGGTCTCGCCGCTGCCTTCAGCCTCGTGTTCTTCGTGGCCATGTGGGCGAGCCTGGCCATCGCCGACCGCATCGCGCCCCGTTTCCGCATCCCCTCCGGGCCAGAGGACGAGCTCGTGCAGCGCTACCGCGACGTGGTGGGGCGCCACGCGGGCAAGGTGCGCACCGCCGTGGCCGTCGTGTTCGCCCTCCTCGTGGGCACGGGCGCCTCGGGTCAGTGGAACAAGTGGATCCTGTTCCGGAACTCGGTCAGTTTCGGCATCAAGGACCGTCAGTTCCACCGCGACATCAGCTACTTCGTCTTCAAGCTGCCCTTCCTGGCCTTCCTGGTGAGCTGGGCCTTCGTGGCCCTGGTGATGGTGCTCCTGGTCACCGTCGTCTTCCACTACCTCAACGGCGGCATCCGCCTGCAGACGCCGGGCCAGCGGGTCACACCCCAGGTCAAGGCCCACATCTCGCTCCTCCTCGGCTGCCTGGCTCTGGTCAAGGCGGCCGGGTACTACCTGCAGCGCTTCGAGCTGGACTTCTCGACGAGGGGGGTGGTCAGGGGGGCGACCTACACCGACGTCAAGGCGCAACTGCCCGCCCTGACCCTGCTCGTGCTCATCTCCCTCGTGGCCTTCGGCCTGTTCGTGTACAACATCCGGCTCCAGGGCTGGGTGCTTCCCATCCTGGGTGTGGGCCTGTGGGCCTTCGTGTCGGTGATCGTGGGTGCCGTCTACCCCGCCTTCATCCAGAAGTTCAGGGTGCAGCCCTCCGAGCTCACCCGGGAGCGGACCTACATAGGCCGCAACATCACGGCCACGCGCGACGCCATGGGTCTGACCAAGGTGACCGAGGCGCCCTTCAACTACCAGGACAACCTCACGGCCGACTCTCTGGCCCGCAACGTGGGCACGATCCGCAACGTGCGCCTGTGGGATCCGGCCTTCGTGGGCAACACGTACACCCTGCTGCAGGAGATCAAGTCCTACTACCGCTTCAACCAGCTCTCCCTGGATCGCTACAACCTCGGCCCCGAGCTGACCCAGACGATCGTGTCGGCCCGCGAGCTCAACCCGACCGACCTCCCGTCCCAGTCGTGGGTGAACCGCAAGCTGCAGTACACCCACGGCTACGGAGCCATCATGGCGCCGGCCAACGCCGTGACCAGCGACGGCAAGCCCGACTTCGTCCTCCAGAACATCCCGCCGGAGGCCCTGGGCGGCGCCCCGCCCCTCGACGCCCAGCCCCGCGTGTACTACGGCCGGGGCACGGGAAGTTACGTGGTGGTCAACACCGATCAGAAGGAGATCGACTACCAGCGGGCCGACGGCTCGAACGTGGAGAGCACCTACCAGGGCAAGGGCGGGGTCCGCATGGGATCGATCTTCCGCCGGGCCGCCTTCGCCCTCCGCTTCGGCGATATCAACCCTCTCATCTCCGGGCTCGTCCGGCCCAGCTCGCGCGCCATGTACATCCGCGACATCGGATCCCGGGTGCGAACGGCAGCCCCGTTCCTGCGCTACGACGCCGATCCCTACCCGGTGATCGTCAAGGGCCGGATCCTGTGGGTGCAGGACGCCTACACGACCACGACCAGGTATCCCTACTCGGCCAACGCCGACCTCAACGGCCTGCCCGACGCCAGTGGGCTCCACGGTGGGCTCAGCTACATCCGCAACTCGGTGAAGGTCGTGATCGACGCCTACGACGGGACGACCACCTTCTACCTCTTCGACGAGAGCGACCCCTTGGCCAAGGCCTACGGCAAGGCCTTCCCCGGGCTCTTCACCCCCGCGTCGCGCATGGACCCGGACCTGAGGAGCCACCTCCGGTACCCGGAGGACCTGTTCCGGATCCAGACCAACATGTACGGCAGGTACCACATCGTCGCCTCCGACGACTTCTACAACGCCGCCGACGCCTGGAACGTCTCCCAGGACCCGGGCTCGGGGTCACCGTCGGCGGAGCTGCAGGTCACGGCCACGACCAACGCCCAGGGCATCCAGGTGGGCGCGGCCCGGGTCAAGCGCATCGATCCCGCCTACCTGCTTACGCGTCTCCCCAACGACACCCAAGAGAGCTTCTTGATCCTTCGCCCCTTCGTGCCCGTCTCGTCCGGGGACAAGCAGAAGGAGCTCACCGCCTTCATGACGGCCAAGAGCGACCCGAGTGACTACGGGAGACTGCAGGTGTCGGTCATGCCCAGAGGCCTCCACATCGACGGCCCCTCCCTTGTCGACTCCCGGATCGCGGCCGACGCCACCATCTCCAAGGAGATCAGCCTGCTCAACACGCAGGGATCCCAGGTCCTTCTGGGCAACGTGCTCATCGTCCCCATAGAGCAGTCCATCATCTACATTCGTCCCCTGTACGTGCAGTCGCAGCGCTCGCCCTTCCCCGAGCTCAAGGACGTCATCGTCGTCTACGCGGGCAGGGCGGCCATGGCTCCCACCCTGCAGGGTGCCCTGACCGCCGTGTTCGGCAGCGCTCCGCCCACTCGGGAGCAGGCGCCCGCCACCGGGCCGCCGACCTCGGTGGTGTCGCCCTCCGGACCCGCGGTCAGCTCCACCGTGACCCAGCTCCTGGACCAGGCCAAAGCCGCTTTCGACCAGGCCAACACCGATCTGCGCAACGGCGACCTGGCCGCCTACCAGCGCGACAACCAGCGGGGCGTGGACCTGGTGAACCAGGCCCGGGCAGGGAGCGGCGGTCCCGGGGGCGGCGGGGCCACGACCACGACCACCGCTCCTTCTCAGGGCACCGCGTAGGCGAGCCCGGCCCGGGGCCGGTTGATGCGGTGGCGTCAGGCCGTGGCGGCCCAGCCCTCCTCGGGACCCGAGCCGGCGACGTCGCCGGGCAGGGTGTCGATGCTGTCGGAGAGGTCCAGGATCTGCTCGGCCAGGGTCTGGATGCGCTGCTCTCGGGGAGACGGGGTCTGGGTGAACATCCGGTCCATCTCTGCTCGCAGCTCGACGGCCACCCGAGCCAGCTCGGCCGCCACCCGGGCCGAGTGCAGGCGTACCTCGAGGAGGTCGGCGTGGGAGGGCAGGTCGTCGGCGGCCTCGGCCACGTCCTGCAGCCTCTCCTCCAGCCGCTCCAGGCGCAGATCGACGCGGTGGGCCTGGGCTGCGTAGGCGATGAGCAGGCGCTCGAGCCTGGGCACCACGGCCACCTCGACCTCGGCCGCCCTGACGGGCTCGAGGGCGTGACCGGCCCTCCGCCGACGGAACCAGCGCATGGAGCCCGAGGGTAACGGCGGGGCCCGGGAGAGCGGTGGATCGCCGCTGCTATGCTGTGTTCTCGCGACGCGGGGTGGAGCAGTCTGGTAGCTCGTCGGGCTCATAACCCGAAGGTCGTAGGTTCAAATCCTACCCCCGCCACTAGAGAACAGCAGGTCAGAGCCGGTGCGAGAGCACCGGCTCTTCTGTTGATCGGCCGATCTTCTACCGG
>VAXP01000001.1 GCA_005884125.1 Actinomycetota bacterium
CGGCGCCGCGGGGATGACGGGCGAGACGGTGGCCCTGGTGGTGGCGGCGGCCCGGTGGTGAAGGCGTCGGTGGCTCGCCGGGCGCGGGGCGTGGCCCTGGGGGTGGTCGCCGACCGCCTCGTGGGCGAGCCGCCCCTCCGTCCCCATCCGGTTGCCGCCTTCGGTCAGGCCATGGCCCGCCTCGAGCGGCGCACGTGGCGTCCCACCCGTCTGGCCGGCACACTCCCGGTGGCCTCGGGCCTGGCCCTGGCCGGTGTGGCCGGGGGGGCGCTGGGATCGGTGGCCGGGGCGACGTACCTGGCCGTGGCCGGACGGGAGCTGTCCCGCAGCGCGGCGCGGGTAGCCACCGCCCTGAAGGGCCACGAGCTGGAGAAGGCCCGCGTCCTGCTGCCCGAGCTCGTCGGGCGGGACCCCGCCGGGCTGGACGAGAAGGAGATGGCCAGGGCCGTGGTCGAGTCCGTGGCCGAGAACACGGTGGACGCCGTCGTCGCCCCCGCCCTGTGGGCCGCGGCGGCGGGGGCGCCGGGAGCGCTGGCCTACAGGGCCGTCAACACACTCGACGCCATGTTCGGGCACCGGTCGGCCCGCTACGAGCGCTACGGCTGGGCCAGCGCCCGGCTCGACGACCTGGCCGGGTGGATCCCGGCCCGGGTGACGGCGGCGCTGGTGGCGGCGGTGCGGCCCCGGGCCGCGGCCGAGGTGTGGCGGGCGGTGCGGGCCGACGCGCCCGCCCACCCCTCTCCCAACGCGGGGGTGGCCGAGGCCGCCTTCGCCGCCGCCCTGGGTCTGCGCCTCGGTGGCGAGAACCGCTACGGGGAACGCGTCGAGCTCCGGGCCCCGCTGGGCTCGGGGCGGCCGCCCGAGCCGGCCGACGTCGCCCGGGCCGTGGCCCTGTCGGCCGACGTCGCCTGCGCCCTGGTCCTCCTCCTTCTCGCCGCGGGCGGGGCCGGAGCCCTCCGGGCCCGGCGCCACCGGACGAGGACGAGGGCGGGGGCGGGCGCATGACGACGAGGACGGCGGTCCCGGTGCCCGGCGGCCACGGCGGGGACGGGGCCGCGGTGGCCGCCGCCCTCGGTATCCCCGCGTCCCAGGTGCTCGACCTCTCCGCCAGCCTGAACCCGGTGGCCCCACCCGTAAGCGCGGTGGTGCGCCGTCACCTCGACTCGCTGGCCCGCTATCCCGATCCCACGCGGGCCACCGCGGCCCTGGCCGAGGTGCTGGGCGTGGCCCCGGCCCGGGTGGTGCTGACCAACGGAGGGGCCGAGGCCATCGCCCTGGTGGCAGCCGAGCTGGGACGAGGTCGGGTCGACGACCCCGAGTTCTCCCTCTACCGGCGTCACCTGGCCACCGTGTCCGCGGACGGGCCCCGCTTCCGGTCCAACCCCCACAACCCCAGCGGTGTGCTGGCCCCCGCGGGCGACGCGGCCGCGGTCTGGGACGAGGCCTTCTATCCCCTGGCCACCGGGCGCTGGACGCGCGGCGACGCCGACCACGGTGCCGTCGTGGTCGGCTCTCTGACCAAGCTCTTCGCCTGCCCCGGGTTGCGCATCGGCTTCGTGCTCACCCCCGACGACGGCGGGTCCTGGGCCCGGCGCCTGCGGGACCGCCAGCCCCAGTGGTCGGTGAACAGCCTGGCCGCGGCCGCCCTGCCCGACCTCCTGGGCGGAGCCGACGTGGCCGGCTGGGCCTCGGCCGTGGCCGGTCTGCGGTCCGAGCTGGTCGAGGTCCTGCGCGCCCACGGGTTGCGGCCCCGGCCGTCGCAGGCCAACTACGTGCTCGTGCCCGAGGCCCGCGGCCTCAGGCAACGCCTCGCCTGGCGAGGTGTGGTCGTGCGCGACTGCGCCAGCTTCGGGCTTGCCGACCACGTGCGCGTCGCGGTGCCGTCGCCGGCCGGGCTGTCCAAGCTCGCGGGAGCGCTGGCCCTGGTCCGCGGTGAGTGCGACACGGAGACGAAGCCGTGAGGGGCGGCCTCATGGTGTGCGGCACGGCCAGCGACGTGGGCAAGAGCGCGGTGGTGGCCGGGCTGTGCCGGCTGCTGGCCCGCCGGGGGGTGCGGGTGGCCCCGTTCAAGGCCCAGAACATGGCCCTCAACTCCTACGTCACGCCCTCGGGCCACGAGATCGGCCGGGCCCAGGGCGTGCAGGCCCTGGCCGCCGGGGTCGAGCCCGAGGTGGCCATGAACCCCATACTCCTGAAGCCCACCGGCGAACGCACCAGCCAGGTCGTCGTCCTCGGCACGCCCTGGGCCCACCTCGACGCGGTCGCCTACCACGAGGCCAAGCCCGGGCTGCTGAAGCTGGTGCTGGAGTGTGTGGCCGACCTGCGCTCACGCTTCGACGTGCTCGTGTGCGAGGGCGCCGGCAGCCCGGCCGAGGTGAACCTCCTCGAACACGACATCGTGAACCTGCGAGTGGCGGCCGAGGCCGGCATGCCCGCGGTCGTCGTGGGCGACATCGACCGAGGCGGAGTGTTCGCCTCGCTCTACGGCACCGTCGCCCTCCTGCCCCCCGCCTACCGCGATCTGGTCAAGGGGTTCATCATCAACAAGTTCCGAGGCGACCCCGCCCTGCTCGCGCCCGGGCTGAGCGAGCTGGAATGTCGCTGCCAGGTGCCGACCCTGGGCGTGCTTCCCTGGGTGGAGGGGCTGGGGTTGGACGCAGAGGACTCGCTGGCGCTGGCCGGCCCCCGGCCCTCGGCGCCGTCGCCCCCTGTCGCCGGCAGCGACCTGCTGGACGTGGCTGCCATCCAGCTCCCCCGCATGGCCAACGCCACCGACCTGGATGCGCTCGATGTGGAGCCGGGGGTGGGCGTGCGTCTGGTGACCAGCGCCGGGGCCCTGGGGGATCCCGACGTCATCGTCGTGCCCGGGACGAAGGCCACGGTCTCCGACCTGGCCTGGATCCGGGCCCGGGGCCTCGACCAGGCCATCGCCGCTATGGCCCGCCGTCCCCGCGGTCCGCTGGTGCTGGGGATCTGCGGCGGCTACCAGATGCTCGGACGCTCGATCGTGGACTGGGTCGAGTCCGGCCTGGGACAGGCAGATGGCCTGGGCCTGCTCGACGTGGTCACCCGCTTCGCGCCGGAGAAGCTCACCAGGCAACGCCGGGGCCGAGGGCTGGGCCAGCGGCTGAGCGGCTACGAGATCCGCCACGGCCGGGTCGAGCCCGGACCGCTCTGGCGTCCCTGGCTGGAGCTGGACGACGTGTACGGCGAGCAGGCCGAGGGGGCGGCCAGCGCGGCAACGGCCGACGGCGGGCTGGCGCCGGTGCTGGGCACCTCGCTGCACGGCCTGTTCGAGGAGGACGGGTTCCGCGCCGCCTTCCTGATGGCCGCGGCCCGCCGCCGGCGAAAGCGCTTCGCCCCTGCCGGTGTCTCGTTCACCGCGGCGCGCCAGGCCCAGCTGGACCGCTTCGCCGATCTGCTCGAGGGCCACCTGGACCTGCCCGCGCTGGAGGCGATCATCACCGGCGCCGTCCCCACCCACCAGGCTTCTCCGGTCGGAGGCAGGCCGTGATCCTGGTCCTGACCAACGCCGACAGCGAGATCCTGGCCCTGCGCTCGGTGCTGGAGGGGCTGCCCCCCGGGTTCCCGGCGGTGCGGGCCGCCAACCCCGCCGCCCTCGACGCTCCGCCCGCACTGGACGGGGTGGAGGCGGTTCTCGTCCGCCTCCTGGGCGGGCGCCGGGCGTGGGAGGAGGGGTTCGGCCGGCTGCGCCGGGACTGCGTCGAGCGGGGCGTGCCCCTGCTGGCCTTCGGAGGAGAGGCCGTACCCGACGCCGAGCTGGCCGCCCTGTCCACCGCGCCGGCCTCGACGGTGGCCCGGGCCTTCGCCTACATGACCGCGGGCGGGTTGGCCAACGCCGAGAACCTGCTGCGCCTGGTGGCCGATACCGTCCTGGGACGGGCCTTCGGCTTCGAGCCGCCCGTAGCCGTGCCCGACCACGGCGTCCTGGGTCGCCCCGGCGTCGACCCGGGCCGGCCCACGGTGGGGGTGGTCTTCTACCGGGCCCACGTGCTGTCGGGCAACACCCAGTTCGTCGCCGATCTGTGCGCGGCCATCGAGGAACGAGGCGCCAACGCCGTGGCCTTGTTCTGCTACTCGCTCAGGCCCGACGGCCAGGGCGAAGTGCCCGCGGTGGAGCTGCTGCGGGCCCACGCAGTCGACGCGGTGGTCACGACCGTTCTCGCTGCGGGCTCGTCGGCCGGCGGGGCAGGGGACGGGTGGGACGCGGGCCCCCTCGCAACCCTCGGAGTACCCGTGGTGCAGGCGGTGACGGCCACCTCGTCGCGAGAGGAGTGGGAGGGCAGGGCCGCCGGTCTGTCCCCCGTGGACGTGGCCATGGGCGTGGCCGTGCCCGAGTTCGACGGGCGCATCGTGACCGTGCCCTTCTCCTTCAAGGAGGTGGTGGACGACGGGGACGAGCTCGGTTCACCCGTCCTCGCCTACCGCAGCGTGCCCGACCGGGTGGCCCGGGTGGCGGGGGTGGCGACCAGGCTGGCCCGACTGCGCCGCGTCCCGACCGGGGAGCGACGGGTGGCTCTGATCCTGTCGGCCTATCCCACCAAGCGCAGCCGCATGGGCAACGCCGTGGGCCTGGACACGCCCGCGTCGGTGCTGGCTCTGCTCCACGCCATGCGCAGCGGCGGGTACCGCGTCGAGCGCATCCCCGATGACGGCGACGCCCTCATGGCCGAGCTGGCCCAGGGAATGCTCTACGACCACGACGCCTTCCCGGCGGCCACGGGCGCGGCCGGTGCCGCCGGCCGGCTGGGCGCGCCCGAGTACCGGGCTTGGTTCGCCACCCTTCCTCCCGAGCTACGAGGCCAGGTGGTGGACGCGTGGGGCGACCCCCTGGGAGCGGTGCACGTGGACGGCGACGACCTGGTGTTCCCGGGGCTGGACCTGGGGGGCGTGCTCGTGGCCGTGCAGCCCCCCCGGGGATTCGGCGAGAACCCGGTCGCCGTCTACCACTCGCCCGACCTCGCCCCCACCCACCACTACCTCGGCTTCTACCGGTGGCTGGATGCCGGGTGGGGCGCGGACGCCATCGTGCACGTGGGCAAGCACGGCACGCTGGAGTGGCTACCGGGCAAGGGGGTCGGCCTGTCGGCCGCCTGCGCGCCCGACGCGGCCCTGGGAGACGTGCCCCTGGTGTACCCGTTCGTGGTCAACGACCCGGGCGAGGGCACCCAGGCCAAGCGACGGGCCCACGCCGTCATCGTCGACCATCTGATTCCGCCCATGACGCGCGCCGACACCTACGACGAGCTGTCCCGCCTGGAGGACCTGCTCGACGAGCACGCCCGCATCGCGTCCCTCGACCCGGCCAAGCTGCCGGCTGTGCGCGAGCAGGTGTGGGACCTGCTGGTGGCGGCCGAGCTCCAGCGCGACCTGGGCCTGGACGGGCGGCCCGAGGACGAGGAGTTCGACGACCTGCTGCTTCACGTGGACGGATACCTGTGCGAGCTCAAGGACGCCCAGATCCGAGGCGGGCTCCACGTGCTGGGGCGGGCCCCGGCGGCGGAGGCCGAGCTCGACCTGGTGCTGGCCGTCACCCGTCTTCCCCAGGGGGGCGTGCCCTCGCTTCGCGCCGCGGTGGCGGGCGAGCTCGGGGTCGACCTCCATGCGGGCCGAAGGGAGGGAGTCGACGCGGTGGAGTCCGAGTGCCGGCGCCGCCTGGGGGCTCTGCAGGCCCGGGCCTGGCGCTACGACGGGCCCGACCCCACCCTGGGCTGGGTCTGCACCCACCTGGTCCCTGCCCTGCGGGGGACCGGGGGCGAGATCGACGCCGTGCTCGCCGCCCTGGACGGGCGCTTCGTCGCCGTGGGGCCGAGCGGCTCGCCCACCAGGGGCATGGCCCACGTGCTGCCCACCGGGCGCAACTTCTACTCCGTCGATCCCAGGGCCATCCCCTCCCGCCTCGCCTACGGCGTGGGGACGCGGCTGG
>VAXP01000141.1:0-36968 GCA_005884125.1 Actinomycetota bacterium
CAACGGGGGCGGCTTCAGCGCCACCAGGGCGGAGGGATTCGGTCCCTCCGAAGCCGGTTCCGACGCGGCCTACCCCTACCTCCGGGCCGCGCCCTACCCCACCGCCGATCCCCTGCCCTGGTCGGTGACGGTGGGGCTGGGCGACGTCGCCTCCCGCCTCGGCTATCCGGGACAGGTGACGGCTGTGACCGTGGCCAAGGCCGGACCCTCCGGTCGGGCCCTGGAGGTGACGCTGGAGGGCAGCGCCGGTCCCCGGCCCGTGGTCGGGGTCGCCTTCGCCGCCGCCCTGGGCCTGCGCTCGACCCTGTTCACCACGCGGATCGGGAGCGCGGCCGCCGCGCCCCCGGCGCCTCCGCCCACCCAGGCCCAGGCCCCGCCCGAGGACGCCGCCGCCATCGCGGCCTCCTCCCTGGCCGTGGGCCCGCCCACCGCGGGGGCCTCGGCGGGGGCCCTGTCCCACCCCGGGCGGGCCCACTCCGGAGGATGGAGCCTGCCCCTGTGGCCCGCCCTGGTCGTGGCCGGCGGGGCCGGGGCCCTGGCCGCGGCAGCCAGGGCCACGGGACGCCGGCCCGTGCTCGCGGCCCGGACCCTGTGGCAGCGTCTGCGCCGTGCCGGCGACAGCGGCATCGCCTCCTGACCCACTGGCGGGCTCGCCGGGTCCCGGGCCCTGGCCGCCGTGGCCCGGGCGCCCCGTAAGGCCCCCACACCCCCGACGCCTCACACGCCCTGCACCTGCAGGAGCCCCTCACCGAAGCCCAAGCCCAGCTCTGGCCCGCGAACGCGAAAGCGCCGCAGCGCTTTCTCGGCACGAGACCATCGCCGGTCTCGGGCCGAGAGGGGCGCTGCGGCGCCAATCCGGTCTTGGCGTTAGTGGACTTAGAAGTCGTCCATCCCGCCCCCGCCGGGCATGGCGGGCGCCTTGTCCTCGGGCTTGTCCACGATCACCGCTTCGGTGGTGAGGAACAGGGCGGCGATGGACGCGGCGTTCTGCAGCGCCGAGCGGGTGACCTTGAGGGCGTCGGGGACCTTCTTGAGCAGGTCCTCGTACTCGCCCGTGGCCGCGTTGAGGCCGAAGTTGAGCTCCAGGCCCTTGACCTTCTCGACCACCACGCCACCTTCGAGGCCGGCGTTGTGGGCGATCTGCTTCAGGGGCTCCTCAACCGCCTTGGCCACCAGTCGTGCGCCCGTGGCCTCGTCGCCCTCCAGCTTCTGGGCCCGGTCGAGGATGGCGGCCTGGGAGCGCAGCAGGGCCACCCCGCCGCCGGGTACGACGCCCTCCTCCACCGCGGCCTTGGCCGTGGACACCGCGTCCTCGATGCGGTGCTTCTTCTCCTTGAGCTCGACCTCGGTGGCCGCTCCCACCTTGAGGACGGCCACGCCGCCGGAGAGCTTGGCCAGCCGCTCCTGCAGCTTCTCCCGGTCGTAGTCGGAGTCGGTGTTCTCGATCTCGGCCTTGATCTGGTTGATGCGGCCCTTGATGTCGGACTCGGTGCCGGCGCCCTCCACGATGGTGGTCTCGTCCTTGGTCACCACGACCTTGCGGGCCCGGCCCAGCAGGTCGAGGGTCACGTTCTCCAGCTTGAGGCCGACCTCCTCGGTGACGACCTGGCCGCCGGTGAGGATGGCCATGTCCTGGAGCATGGCCTTGCGCCGCTCGCCGAAGCCGGGAGCCTTGACGGCCACGCTCTTGAACGTGCCCCGGATCTTGTTGACGACCAGGGTGGCCAGGGCCTCGCCGTCCACGTCCTCGGACACCACGAGCAGGGGCCGGCCGCCCTGCATGACCTTCTCCAGCACGGGGAGCAGGTCGCGTACGGCGGAGATCTTGGAGCCCACCAGCAGGATGTAGGGGTCCTCGAGCACGGCTTCCATGCGCTCGGGGTCGGTCACGAAGTAGGGGGAGATGTAGCCCTTGTCGAAGCGCATGCCCTCCACCATCTCGATCTGCATGCCGAAGGTCTGGGACTCCTCGACGGTGATGACCCCGTCCTTGCCCACCTTGTCCATGGCTTCGGCGATCAGCTCGCCGATCTCGTCGTCGTTGTTGGCCGAGATGGCGGCCACCGAGGCGATCTGGTCCTTGGAGTCCACCTCCTTGGCGAAGCCCTTGAGGCTGTCGACCGCGGCCTCGACCGCGTCCTCGATGCCCTTCTTGAGCCCCATGGGGTTGGCGCCCGCGGCCACGTTGCGCAGCCCCTCCCGCACCATGGCCCAGGCCAGGACGGTGGCCGTGGTCGTGCCGTCGCCGGCCACGTCGTCGGTCTTCTTGGCGACTTCCTTCACCAGCTCGGCGCCGATGCGCTCCAGCGGGTCCTCGAGGTCGATCTCCTTGGCGATGGACACGCCGTCGTTGGTGATGGTGGGCGCCGCCCACTTCCTGTCCAGTACGACGTTGCGGCCCTTGGGGCCGAGCGTGACCCGTACCGCGTCGGCCAGCTGGTTCATCCCGCGTTCCAGAGCCCGCCGGGCCGTCTCGTCGAAGGAGATCATCTTCGGCATGTCGTGGTTCCCTCCCGTCCAGGCCTGCCTCTCGGCGGCAGCGCCCGCTTAGCACTCTCAACCCTTGAGTGCTAACAGCAAAGCACGCGCGGGGCAGGCGTGCAAACCGCGCCGGAAGGGGCGAGGAGGGAGATAGGAGGGGCCGGAGAGGGCGAGGGGGGGCGGGGGGCCCGGCTCAGCGGGGCCCGACGCGGGGGCGGCTGAAGGCGGACTCGAGCCGCTCCAGCAGCTCGGCCTTCTGCAGCTCGGTCTCCCGGCGGGCCTGGAGCTCGTCCAGGCTGGTGTCCAGCAGCTCGCGGACCTTGTCGACCAGGTGATCGGGGTCGAAGGGCTTGGTCAGGTACTCGTCGGCCCCCAGCTCCCAGCCCCGCACGTAGTCGCGCTCGGCCGTCTTGGCCGTGACGATGAGGATCCGGGTCTCGGGGGCCAGGCCCAGCTGGCGGCGGCTGCGCAGCACCCCGAAGCCGTCCACGCCCGGCATCATCAGGTCGAGGACCAGGCAGTCGGGGGGCATGGCCCTCAGGGCGGCGATGGCCTCGGCCCCGTCGGCCGCCTCCCGGACCTCGAACCCCGAGTCCTCCAGGGTGAAGGCCAGGATGCCGCGGATGTCCGGTTCGTCGTCCACGATGAGCACGTTCCGCACCCTTGCGTTATCGGCCGCCACGGAGAGGAGTTGAGGTTGGGCGCGCGTCACCGCCCCAGCGGGCTAGCCCCCGGCGACGGCGGGCACGATGGAGACGGTCTGGCCCTCGGCCACCGGCGTCTCCAGGCCCTGGAGGAAGCGGACGTCCTCCTCGGCCACGAAGACGTTCACGAAGCGGCGCAGCTGGCCGGCGTCGTCGAACAGGCGCCGGCCGAAGCCGGGGTGGGCCGCGTCCAGTCCCTTCAGGACCTCGCCCACGGTGGAGCCGTCGACCGACACCTCCCCCGCACCCCCGGTGAGGGTGCGCAGCTGGGTGGGGATGCGGACCTTCACGGGCATGGCGACTCCGACCTGGCAGCCCCGGGGCGGTCAGTCGTCGACTTCGACGGCTGACTCGAACGCCTCCAGGGTGGGGGCGATGGTAGCGGTGGGCCCGACGTGGGGGGCCACGGCGTCGATGGTCTTGAGCCCGATGCCGGTGACGTAGGCCACCACCCGCTCGTCGCGCCGCACCACGCCGGACGAGGCCAGCTGGGCCAGGGTGGCGATCGTCACCCCGCCCGCGGTCTCGGTGAAGATGCCCTCGGTCCGGGCCAGGAGGCGGATGCCCTCGACGATCTCGTCGTCGGTGACCGAGCCGATGGCGCCCCCGCTCGAGCGCACCACGTCCAGGGCGTACCAGCCGTCGGCCGGGTCGCCGATGGCCAGGGACTTGGCGATGGTGTCGGGCTTCACCGGCCTCACGTGATCGGCGCCGGTGGCGAAGGCGGTGGCGACGGGCGAGCAGCCCTGGGCCTGGGCCCCTGACACCCGCAGGTGGGGCTCCTCGCTCAGCAGGCCGACGCGGTGCAGCTCGCGGAAGCCCTTGTGGATCTTGGTGAGCTGGCTGCCCGAGGCGATGGGGACGACGACGTGGTCGGGTGTCTGCCAACCGAGCTGCTCGGCCACCTCGAAGGCCAGGGTCTTGGAGCCCTCGGCGTAGTAGGTGCGCACGTTGACGTTGACGAAGGCCCAACTGGGATGCTCACCGGCCAGCTCGGCGCACAGCCGGTTGACGTCGTCGTAGGTCCCCTCGACGGCGATGAGGTTGCCGCCGAAGACGGCGGTGGTCACGACCTTGGCCTGCTCCAGGTCGCGAGGGATGAACACGTAGGACTCCATGCCGGCCCGGGCCGCGTGGGCCGCCACCGAGTTGGCCAGGTTCCCCGTCGAGGCGCAGGCCGCCACCTTGAAGCCGAGCTCGCGGGCCTTGGTCAGGGCCACGGACACGACCCGGTCCTTGAACGAGCCCGTGGGGTTGAGGGTGTCGTTCTTGAGCCATAGCTCGCCCAGCCCCAGCTGGGCGGCCAGGCGGTCGGCCCTAACCAGGGGGGTGAAGCCGGCGCCCAGGTCCACCGCCCCCTGGGCCCGAGCGGGCAGGAGGTCGGCGTAGCGCCAGATGGTGTCGGGGCCGGCCGCGATCCTCTCCCTGGAGGTGGCGGCGGCGATGCCGTCGTAGTCGTAGGCGACCTCGAGGGGCCCGAAGCAGTACTCGCAGACGTGCAGCGCCTCCGCCGGGTACGTGCGCGCGCACTCCCGACAGCGGAGCCCTTCGACGAACGTCACGGTTCCTCCCCATCGATCGGGCATTGGCACCTGACCGGCACATCTGGCCGATCTGGTTGCCGCGGCGTCAAAGGGCCCGTCCCTCAGCCGCTCTGGATGATGGCAACACCATGGTGGACGAGGGCGGACCTGGCCGTCAAAAGGGTTCTGTGGGGTCCTCGCCTGGTCCCGCGTGAAGCCGGCGGGGCGGTGGGCGAGACTGGGCCCGCATGCCCACACCGATCCTGCGCACCGTGCACCACCGCGACTTCCCCCCGGAGAGGCTGATGGCGGCCAAGCGGGGCCGCAGGGTGTCGGTCTGCCTTCCCGCCCGGGACGAGGAAGCCACGATCGGCCCCATCGTGGCCGCCGTGCGCAGAGAGCTGATGGAGCGCGTCGGCCTGGTCGAGGAGATCGTGGTGGTCGACGACGGATCCAGCGACGCCACCGCGGCCGTGGCCCGCGCCGCCGGGGCGCGGGTGGTGGCGGGCGAGGGCGTGCTCCGAGGCGAGGCACCGGGCGGCGCCGGGGGCAAGGGCGAGGCCATGTGGAAGGCGGTGTACGAGGCCAAGGGCGATCTCATCGCCTTCCTCGACGCCGACGTGCGCAACTTCGCCCCGTCATTCGTCACCGGTCTGCTCGGTCCGCTCCTCACCGACGACGACGTGGGACTGGTGAAGGCCCTCTACGACCGGCCTCTGGAGGGCGAGCCGGGCCAGGGGGGCCGCGTCACCGAGCTGGTGGCCCGTCCCCTGATCTCCCTCCTCTTCCCCCACCTGGCCGCGGTGGGCCAGCCCCTGGCGGGCGAGTGCGCGGGGCGCCGCGAGGTCTTCGAGCGCGTCCCCTTCGCCCGGGGCTACGGCGTGGAGCTGGCCTTGCTGGTGGACGTGGCCGCCCGCTTCGGGATCGGCGCCATGGCCCAGGTCGACATAGGCACCAGGGTCCACCGCAACCGGCCCCTGGAGGAGCTCTCGCCCCAGGCCCTGGCCATCCTGCACACGGCCCTGGCCCGGGCGGGCACGGCCGTGCGCCCCGACCCCCTGCTGGTGCGGCCCGGGGCCGAGCCCAGCACCGTGGTCACCGGCGACTGCCCGCCTCTCATCGACATCCCCGCCTACCGCCGGCGCACGGCCTGATCGCCCGGGCGCCGGTCCAGCTCCCCGGCCACCACCTCCTCGACGCAGCTCAGGGCGTCGTGCATGGCCCGCTCCTCACCGAAGCGGTCGACCAGGGAGACGGCGTCGACCCCGTGCTCGCCCTCCACCTGCCCGGCCACGACCACCACGGGCACGCCGTGCTCCCGGGCCAGCCCCACCACCCCGCCGACGGCCTTGCCCTGGAAGGACTGGTCGTCGAGGAAGCCCTCGCCCGTGAGCACCAGGTCGGCGCCCTCGATGCGCTCGGCCAGACCGATGGCGTCGGCCACCAGGTCGAAGCCGGGCACCAGGCTCGCCCCCACCGCGGCCAGCCCCCCGGCCAGGCCCCCGGCCGCTCCCGCTCCGGGCAGGGAGCGCACGTCGACGCCGTGGTCCCGCTCGTAGACCTGGGCCAGGCGCTCCAGGCGGTTGGTGAGCAGGGCCACCTGGGCCGGCGTCGCCCCCTTCTGCGGGGCGAAGAGGGGGGCGGCGTCGACGAAGGGAATGGTCACGTCGCAGGCCACGACCAGCTCGACGCCCCGGAGCCGGGCCAGGGGCTCGAGGGCCTTGAGGCACCCGAGCCCCCCGTCGGTCGTGGCCGAGCCCCCGGCGCCCACGATCACCGACCGGGCCCCGGCGGCGATGGCCGCGGCCACGAGCTGGCCCGTCCCCGTGGTCGAGGCCCGCAGGGGGTCGTTGCCCTCGGGCCCCCCGACCAGGCCCAGGCCCGAGGCCCGGGCCATCTCGATGACGGCCCGGCCGGCCTGCATGCGCCACTCCGCCTCGACGGGCCGGCCCAGGGGCCCCGTGACCAGGGTGCGCCGCACCGAGCCCCCCAGCGCCTCCAGCAGCCCCTCGCCGCCGTCGGCCACCGGGGCCCGGTCGCAGGTCCAGCCCGCGCCGGCCGCGGCCCTGGCCATGGCCTCGGCCACCTGGGCGGCCGTGGCCGTCCCCCGGAACTTGTCGGGCGCGGCCACCACGTGCGCCACGGCCCCGATCCTGCCTCACGGCCCGGCGGGGCGGCCAAGGCAGGACGGTAGGGTTCGGCCCACCGTGGCCGAGTCCCAGCTCAACCAGCTCATCGTGGCCTCCAACCGGGGCCCGCTGGCCTTCGAGCGGGGACCTTCGGGGACCCTGGTCCCAGGGCGCGGCGGTGGGGGCCTCGTCGCCTCCCTGGGCCCGGCACTGGCCGGGACGGGCGCCACCTGGGCCGCCGGCGCCATCTCCAGGGCTGACCGTGAGGCCGCCGGGGGCGGCCCCATCGAGGCCGAGGGCTTCCGGGTCCAGCTTCTCGACCTGCCTGCGCCCCAGTACCGCCAGTTCTACAACGTGGTCTCCAACGCCACGCTCTGGTTCCTCTACCACGGGCTGTTCGACCACGCCCGCCGGCCCCGCTTCGACAAGCACTGGCGGGGCGCGTGGGAGGGCTACCGGGCCATCAACTCCCGCTTCGCCGAGGCCGTGGCCACCCTGGCCGCCCCGGGCGCCACCGTCCTCATCCACGACTTCCACCTCTCCCTGGTGCCCGGCGAGCTCGCCTCCCGCCGCCCCGACCTGCGCACCGTGCACTTCCATCACACGCCCTTCCCCGCCCTCGACGGCCTGCGGGTGCTGCCCGACGCCGTCCGCTCCGAGCTCATGTCGAGTCTGGCCGCGGCCTCGGCCTGCGGCTTCCACGCCCGGCGCTGGGCCGCCAACTTCGAGGCCTGCAGCAGCGACGTGCTGGGCTGGACACCCTCCACCTTCGTGTCGCCCATCAGCCCCGACCACGACGACATCGGGAGCACGGCCGACTCCAAGGAGTGCGCCGACGAGGGAGCCGCCCTCGAGGACCATCGAGCTGTCCAAGAACCTGCTGCGGGGGTTCCTGGCCTACGACGAGCTGCTCGAGGCCAGGCCCGACCTGCGGGGCCGGGTCGTGTTCGCCGCCCTCGTGTATCCCACCCGCCAGGGGCTGCCCGAGTACCAGGCCTACCGCCAGGAGGTCGAGGGCCTGGCCCGCCGGCTGAACCAGCGGTGGGGCGGCTCGGACTGGACCCCGGTGCTGCTCGACCTGGAGGACAACTACCCGCGCTCGGTGGCCGCCCTGCGCCGGGCCGACGTTCTCCTGGTCAACCCCGTGCGCGACGGGCTCAACCTGGTGGCCAAGGAGGGGCCGCTGGTGAACGAGCGCCACGGCGTGCTCGTGCTGTCGCGCGAGGCGGGGGTGTGGGACGAGCTGTCGCAGTGGGCCATAGGCGTGAACCCCTTCGACGTGACCGGGACTGCCGAGGCCATGGGCGCGGCCCTGGACATGGCCCCCGGGGAACGGGCCGAGCGGGCCGAGGCCCTGAGGCGGGCCGCGGCCCGGCGCTCGCCCGAGGACTGGCTGGCCGACCAGCTGGCCGCGGCCCGCCCCCGCCCCTGAGCCCGCGCCCGGGGCCCGTCAGGTCGCGGCGGTAGCAGCCAGCCAGCGCAGCAGCTCGAGGGCTCCCTCGGGCCCGCTCACGACCCCGTCGGCCGCGGCCAAGAGCTCGGGAGGAGCCTCGGGCCCGGCCACGGCCACGGCCCGGGTGACCATGCCTTCGGCGCCCAGCCTGCGCAGGGCCGCGAAGGCGGGGAGGTCGCCGACGTCGTCGCCCACGAAGCAGGCCGCGTCCAGGCCCCGGGCCAGCCCGGCGACGACCGTGCCCTTGTCCGCGTCCACGGGAGGGCGTAGCTCCACCGAGCGCTTGGCCGCATGGACGGCCAGCCCCGTGCGCTCGGCCTGGGACCGGGCGAAGGCGACGGCCCAGCTCTCGGCCTCGGGCGCGGCCCGCCAGTGCAAGGTGACCGACAGACCCTTGCGCTCGACCACGGCCCCGGTCGGCGCGACCGCCTCCGCCTCCCGGGCCGCCTGCTCCACCGCCTCGCTCCAGCCCGCGGCGTCGGGGTGGACCTCGACCGACCCGTCGCCCCCGCGCTCCAGGCCGTAGAGGCCGGCCAGCACGACCCCGGCGCCGACCGCCTCCTGGCCGATGTGGGCCAGGAGGAACGAGGCGGGCCGGCCCGACACCACCGCCACCCGGGCGTACCTGCGCGCCAGCTCGGCCAGGGCCGCACCCGCTCCCGGCAGCGGGCGGGCCGCGGCCGGATCCTCGACGATGGGCGACAGCGTCCCGTCGAAGTCGACGAGCACGGCGGCGCGCGCCGCCTGCTCCCGGATGGGGGCGAGGCGCTCCGCCAGTCGCTCGGGGATGCGGTGGGCGCGGTGGGCGGCGTGGGCGGCATCCATGGAGGCGACGGGTCACGCTACCGTTCCCCGCTCGTGCCCGAGCCCGTCATCCGCCCCCGTCCCCGGCCGCGGGCGGCGGGGGCGCTGGCGGCCGTCGTCGCCGTGGCCATGGCCACGGGCGCCTGCCGCCAGGAGGCGGTGCGCATCGTGTTCAGGCCCAGAGCCGGGGACGCCCTGAGCTACCGGGTCAAGGTGCGCACGACAAGCGACATCCACCTCACCGGGCAGGAGGCGCAGAGGTCGGTGGACGAGATCACCTTCACCGAACGCCAGCAGGTGCTCGCCGTCGACGCCGAGGGCACGACCGTGTCCGTGCGCATCAGCGTGCCCGGGACGCAGCGCGACTACGTGGTGCGCCTCGACCGCCAGTTCCAGCTCACCTCGGTGCAGCAGGTCGAGGGTCTGCCCAGCGCCGAGCTGGGTCGCCTGGGCCTGGCCGAGATCTTCCCCCCCGCCGCGGGCGCGCCCCCGGACAGGCCGCTGCGGACAGGGAACCGCTGGCGCATCGACCAGGTGGTGGACCTGCCCGGCCTGCAGCGGGCCCGGCTGTAGGGCACGGGCCGCCTGGCCGGGCTGGGCAGCTCCTCGGGCCGGCGGCTGGCCACCGTGTCGGCCACGCTCGACCTTCCCGTGACCGGCCCCGCGCCCCCGCCCGCGCCCGCGGGGGTGACCCTGACCGGCACCCAGCGCACCCGGTCCCAGACGACGCGCTCGCTCGGCGACGGGTCGGTGGAGGGCGTGCGGGCCGACAGCGCCGCCGACCTGGTCATCTCCCTGCCCTCGGGCGGCACCGTGGGCACCCTGCACCTGGAGGTGGGCTCGGTCACCAGCCGGCTGCGGTGAGGCGACCGGGGTCCCGCACCCGCCCGGTCAGGGCTACCTGGTCGTCGAGGTGGCGTGGACCGTGGTCGTCGTGGAGCGGCCGGGCGCGGTGGTGGCGGGGTGGGAGGTGGAGGTCGAGCCCGGCGCGGTGGTGGGAGCGGTGGTGCCGGCCAGGTCGGGCCCGATCCACACGACGACGTTGGCTGCCTTGGTGTCGAAGGGAGGCGGGGTGGGCAGGGGCTGCACGGAGGTGGCGGGCAGGTTGAGCACCACGGCGATGGCCGCGGCGTCGCGGTCGAAGCCGGGCTGGAACAGGACCTCGGTGGACCTGGCCTGCTGGGTCACCGACGCGGCCGCCAGCACGTCGTAGCCGGCGGCCTTGAGGGTGTTGCCCACGCGAGCGCCGGCCCCGTTGACCGAGGTGGAGTTGGCCGGAAACACCTTCACGTCATGCGGGGAGCGGGCCAGCACCGTGGTGGGGGTGGGGAGGGTGGAGACGGTCGCGACGGGGCGGGGGGTCTTGCCCGTCGCCAGCGTGGTCCCTCTGGGGTTGTCGGCGCTGTTGAGCAGGACGATCCCCAGCACCACGGCCACGGCCAAAAGGACCAGGCCGCGCGCCGTGGCTCCGCCCGCGGAGCGGCCGAAGGAGCCGTCGCCGGCGGCGTGCCGCCCCTGTCTCACCGCGAGGGAGGCTCGCTCGCGGGTCGACCCTCGAACCGGGCCCGCCGGCGCCGGTCCCGCATGCGACGCAGGCGGCGAACGACCAGGGGGTCGTAGGCCATGGCGTCGCAGGAGTCCAGCAGCTCGTTCAGAACCTGGTAGTAGCGAGTGGGGGACAGGTCGAATCGCTCGCGGATGGCGAGCTCCTTCGGGCCTGGTTCCGTCCACCACGAGCGCTCGAAGTCGAGGATCGCCTGGTCCCGATCGGAGAGTGCCATCCCGGGCAGCCTGCCAACCCCGACCGTCAGAATCAAGGACCCTCGGCCGGGCGGAGAGACGCAGCCGGGATCGGCGCCGAGGACCGCCGCGGCCTCGCCCCTACCATGGCCGCGTCACGCCCGAGTAGCTCAGCTGGCCAGAGCACCCGCCTTGTAAGCGGGTGGTCGTGGGTTCGAGTCCCACCTCGGGCTCGGGTCGGGTTGTTCTCCAGCTCCGTGTGCCCGCCGTGCCCGTCGCCGAGAGGACGGGGCCGGGCCCAGAGGTCAAGCCAGGACGATGTCGGGGTCCTCGGTCGCTTCCTCGTGCAGATGCTGGTCGACCTTGCGCTTGATGCGCTGCAGGGCGTTGTCTATGGACTTGACGTGGCGGCCCAGCTGCTCGCCGATCTCCTGGTAGGACTTGCCCTCCACGTAGAGGCGGAGCACGTCCACCTCGAGGCCGGAGAGCATGTCGGCCATGGACTGGCGCATCTGGGCCATGCGCTCGTTGGCCAGCACCGTCTCGGCCGGGTCGGGCGTGTGATGGGACACGAGCATGTCCTCGATCGAGCGCTCGCCCGGCTCGTCGCCGCCCCGCACACCGGAGATGGAGACGTAGCGGTTGAGGGGCTGGTGCTTCTGGCGGGTGGCCGTCTTGATGGCGGTGATGACCTGGCGGGTGATGCACAGCTCGGCGAAGGCCCGGAACGAGGCCTGGCGCTCGGGCCTGAAGTCGCGGGCGGCCTTGAACAGGCCGATCATCCCCTCCTGCTCGATGTCGTCGGCGTCGGCGCCCACGATGAAGTAGCCGCGCGCCTTGGCCCGGGCGAAGCGCCGGTAGCGCTCCAGCAGCACCTGCAGAGAGGCCTCGTCACCCTGGTGGAAGCGGGCGACCAGCTCGTCGTCGGCCAGCTCGGTGAGGGGGGAACATCCGGACCGGAGCAACTGAAGCGCCATGTCTGACTCCTGCAGTGGTGTGACGACGCCGCCGGATGCCTGAAGTTGTGGTGGGGGACTAGCCGCCTGGATGACTAGCCGGATAGGACTAGTGCTTTGTAGCTACTCCCTGGTCAGGTGTCAACCGTCACAGTGCGCGCGGAAAGGCCAAAGCCCACCAGGCCCGCCACAACGGACAGTGGGCGATTGCCACGAAACCGACAAGATGGACAAGGGCCGCGGCCGTCAGCCGCGTCGGACCGCTCAGCTGCGGCGGCGGGCCACCTCGAAGCAGGCCACCGCGCCCGCGGCGGCCACGTTGAGGGAGGCGACCGCCCCCCGCATGGGGACGGCGACGAGCACCTCGCAGCGCTGCCTCGTCAGCTTCGACAGGCCCGACCCCTCCGCTCCCAGCACGAGGGCCACGGCCTGATCGGCCAGGGTCAGCTCGAACAGTGACGAGGGCGCCCCCGGGTCGAGTCCCACCGTCCAGACGCCATGACCGGCCAGGCTGCGCAGGGCCGACGGCACCCCGGCGACGACGGCCATGGCGATGTGCTCGATGGCGCCGGCCGCGGCCTTGGCCACGCCCGGAGTCACGTGGGCGGCCCGGTGGCGGGGAAGGATCGCCCCCGTGGCCCCCGCAGCCACGCCGCTGCGCAGGAGGGCGCCCAGGTTGTGGGGGTCGGTGACGCCGTCGAACACGAGCAGGAACGGCGCCCCGCCGTCGGGGCCGGGCCGGCACAGCTCGTCCAGGTCCACGTCGGGCAGGGCCTCGGCGTGGGCCAGCACCCCCTGGGGGGCCTCGGTCCGGGCCGCGGCCTCGAGCCGGGCCCGGGGGACGTGGCGCAGGGGCACCCGGCGCTCGTGGGCCAGAAACGCGATCTCTTCGAGCAGCGGCGAGGGATCGACGCCCTCGGCCACCCACACCTCCCGGGCCCGGCGCCGGCCCGCGGCCAGGAGCTCGCGCACGGCGCGCCTGCCCTCCACCTGCTCGCCGCCCAGGTCCCCCCGATCCGAGCCGCGGCGGGAGCCGGGCTGGCGGGATCCGGGTGGCCGGGGCCGGTGGCCCCGGGGACGGTCCCGGGGGGTTCGGGCCGGGCTCACCGGGGCTGGAGCTGGGCCACGGCCCAGCAGGCCACGCCCTCGCCCCGGCCCAGGGCGCCCAGGCCCTCGGCCCGGGTGGCCTTGACGCTCACGGGCGCGCCCAGCACGGCGGCCAGACTGCGCTCCAGGTCGGCCCGGTGGGGAGCCAGGCGCGGGGCCTCGAGCACGACCGTGCAGTCGACGTTGGCCGGGCGCAGGCCCGCCTCCCTCACCATGTCCACGACCCGGGCCAGCAGGGCCAGGCTGTCGGCGTCCCGCCAGCGCTCGTCGCTGTCGGGGAAGTGCGCTCCCAGGTCACCCAGGCAGGCGCCACCCAGGAGGGCGTCGGCCACGGCGTGGGCGACCACGTCGGCGTCGCTGTGACCGGCCAGGCCCCGCTCCCCCGGGAGCGTCACCCCTCCCAGGACCAGGGCGCGGCCGGGGTCGTCGGAGAAGGCGTGGACGTCGAAGCCCATACCCACCCGGGCTGCCGGCGCCTGTGCCCGCCCGCCCAGCAGGGTCCGGGCCAGGGCCAGGTCGTCGGGGGTGGTGACCTTGAGGTTGCGGGGGTCCCCGGCCACGACCTCGACCCTCCCGCCCGCGGCTTCGACCAGGGCGGCGTCGTCGGTGGCCTCGGGCTCGCCCTGGTGGGCCCGCCTCAGGGCCGAGGCCAGGAAGGCCTGGGGCGTCTGCACGGCCACCAGCCCGGATCGGTCCAGGGTGTCGACGACGGCCGAGCCCGCGGCGCGCTTGATGGTGTCCGCAGGGCGCACGCCGGGGACGGCGCCGTCGGCCCCCGAGCGCACGGCGGCGATCACGGCCCGGAACAGGGCGGGCCCGGCCAGGGGACGGCAGCCGTCGTGCACGACCACCACGTGGGCGTCGTCGGGGACCAGGGCCAGCCCGGCCCGCACCGACGCCGACCGCGTCGCCCCCCCGGTCACCGTCGTCGTCGGAGGCGGGGTGGGGCCCGGGGATGCCACAGGGTCGGGTGCTTCGCCCGTCCCCGGGGGGAGGACGACGACGACGCCGTCGCAGGCGTCCGCGGCCGCGGCCACCGACCAGTCCAGGACGCGACGGTCACCCAGGGCTGCGAACTGCTTGGCCCCGCCGAAGCGCTCCCCGGCGCCGGCGGCGACGACCACGGCCCACACGCTGGTGGCCCCGCTGCGCTCAGACCCGGACACGGGCCAACGCTACCGGTGGGGTCGCGCCCCTCCCCGGCGCCGCGGACTGGGTGTCAGCCCGTCAGTCCTCGGCCGCCATGGAGGCGAACAGCATGCGGCCGATCGAGGTCTGCACGTTGCCGGTGACCCGCACGTCTATCTCCTGGCCGACCAGGGGGGCGGCGTCCACCACGACGACCATGGTGCCGTCGTCCAGGAAGCCCACGCCCTGGCCCGGCTCCTTGCCCTGGCGCGTGATGGGCAGGCGCAGGGTCTCGCCGGGGACGTGGACCTTGCGCAGGCCCTCCGAGAGGCTGTCGATGTTGAGGCAGTGCACGCCCTGGAGCTCGGCGACGCGCTGCAGGGGGCTGTCGACGGTCAGGAGCTGGACCTGCAGGCGTCGGGCCAGGGCCACGAGCTTGGCGTCCACCTGCTCGTGCTCCAGGACCTCGTCATCGATGATGTGGACCTCCACCCCGGAGGTGCGCTGGATGGCGTCGAGGAGGTCGAGGCCCCTGCGCCCCCGGCGCCGGCGCACCGGGTCCTGGGCGTCGGCGATGGCCTGCAGCTCGTCGAGGACGAAGTGGGGCACGAGCACCGCGCCCTTGAGGAAGCCGGCCCGGGCCAGCGCCAGCAGGCGCCCGTCGATGACCGCGCTGGTGTCGAGGAGGGTGGCGCCCTCCTCCACCGTGGCGCCGTAGGGGGAGGCCCGCACCAGGGGGCGGGTCGAGAGACCGGCGATGGCCAGGAGGCCCTCGGCGTTGTGGCCGGCCAGGGCCGCGCCCCCGTAGACGCCGATCCACACCAGCAGCATGAGGGCGGGCCAGCCGATCATCGGGGGCAGCAGGACGATGAGGGGGAAGCCCACCAGCAGGGCCAGCCCGCCTGCGCCCACGGCGCCGAAGGTCCCGGCCAGGAGCCGGGCGGGCGAGGCCTGCTCGATGCGGCGCTCCGCCATCCCCATGGCCTGGCCCAGCAGGCGGCCCAGGATCCCCCCGGCCACGTAGCCCAGGGCCGCCCCCAGGGTGGCGCCCAGGATGGCGTGGTCCCCCGGGCTCTGCTGGGCCAGGGTGAAGCCCCCGGCCGTGGCCAGGAACACGATGATCAGGCGGGTGGTCTCGACGAACATGGGAATTCGTCGCCTTTATCGGCATCCGGGCGCCCGGCCCTGAAGGTTCGGGCCCCGGGGGACGCCTGGCCCCGGCAGATCCTCCCCGGCCCCCTGGGGCCCTGGCGCACCGGGGGCCGTCAGGGGCGGCCGTGTGGGGTCCTCCGGGGGCCCACCCGGGTCCTCTCGGGGGATGCCCGGGGCCCGCCGGCCTGCTCAGCGCTGGACCAGGGCTAGGGCAGGGCCTCGTTGAGCTTCTTCTCGGCCTCCTCCTCGCTCACGCCTATGGCGAAGGTGAGCTCGGAGACCAGGATCTGGCGGGCCCGGGTCAGCATGCGCTTCTCCCCCGCGGAAAGGCCCTTGTCCTTGTCGCGGATGGAGAGGTTCCTGACCACTTCGGCGACCTGGTAGATGTCGCCCGACTTGAGCTTCTCGACGTGGTTCTTGTAGCGCCGCGACCAGTTGGTCGGCATTCGCGCCTCCTTCTTGCGAAGGACGGCGAAGACCTCTTCCACCTCCTCGTCGTTGATCACCTCGCGCAGGCCGACCTCGTCGGTGTTGTCGGCGGGGACCATCAGCGTCAGGTCGCCGTACGCGAGGCGCAGCACCAGGTACTCCCGCGTCTCCCCGAATACCTGCTTCTTCTCGCGCTTTTCGATCACGGCGGCGCCGTGATGGGGATACACGACCTTGTCACCGACGTCGAAGGACATAGATCTCCCGGGGGCGAGATGGAGGGGGGTAGCTCTTAGGGTACGGGTCGCGCCCCCAACGCTCAACTCGGTGCCCGTGTCCGCGCCGGCCGCGCGGCGCGGCCCCGGCGCAAAGCGGTTCGGACCCGCCGCGACCGTCGCCACTACGCTCGCTCGAGGTGCCCGAGGTGGACGTCGTCGAGCTGCTGTCCCGAGCCGAGCTGTTCCGAGCGCTGGACGACCGCGCCCTGGCCGAGCTGGCCAGCGCGGCCCGGCCGGTCACGCTCCAGCGCAACGCCACCGCCTTCGAGGAGGACGCGCCGGCCGAGGACCTCTACGTCGTGCGCTCGGGGCGCATCGCCATCGTCCGTCGCTCCCCGGACGGGCGGGAGTCGGTCGTGGCCCTCATGGAGGAAGGCGACCTCTTCGGGGAGATGTCCATGTTCGACGGCAAGGGCCGGTCGGCCAACGCCCGGGCCCTGGAACCGTCCGAGCTGGTGGCGGTGCCCTTCCGCGCCGTCCGCGGCGTGCTCGAGGAGCGGCCCCAGCTCCTGTGGCACGTGGTCGAGCTGCTCGCGGGCCGCCTCCGGGTCACCGACGTGGCCCTGGGCGACACCGTGTTCCTGGACGTGACCGGGCGCACGGCCAAGCGCCTGCTGGAGCTGGCCGCGGGAGCCGACGAGTTCATCCTGCCCCTGACCCAGGAGGAGCTGGCGGGAATGGTGGGCGCGTCGCGCGAGCGGGTGAACAAGGCCATCGCCGCCTTCATCCGCCTCGGGTGGATCGAGCAGACCGACCGCCGTTACCGGATCAAGGACCGCAACCAGCTGTCGCGCCGGGCGACCTGAGCCCGCGGCGGCGCCGCGGCTGCCTATAGCCCCTCGCCCGACCCTCTCAGCCGCCGAGGAACTCGATGGCCCGGCGCCAGGCGTCGGCCGCGTCGTCGGCACGGTGGGCGGGCCGGGTGGGATCGTGGGCGAAGCCGTGCTCGGCGTCGGGGTAGCGCACGACGCTCACGTGGGGGACCTGCTCCAGTGCGGCGACGTCCTGGGGCGGGGTCCACTGGTCCCGCCCTCCGATGAGGGCCAGGACGGGGCAGGCGTCGGGCCCACGCAGGGCGTCGAGAGGCTCGGCGTGGCCCGCTCCCCTCCAGTCCTGGGGCACGCGGATCATCCCGTAGAAGGAGACGGCACGATCGAAGCGCCCCGTTCCCGCCGCCTTCAGCGCGTACATGCCGCCCATGCAGAAGCCGACGACGGCGGTGCGGGCCGCGCCGGTGCGGTCGGCGGCGGCGACGAGGTCGCCCACCACGCGCTCGTCGGACAGCTTGCCCACCGCACCCAGGCGCTCGGGCACGGGCATCGACTCGTGTCCCGGGAAAGGCTCGGGGGCGCACACGGCCCACCCGTGCTCGGCCGAGAGGCGGGCGCACAGCTCGTCGAACAGGGGCCGCAGCCCGCCGATGTCCGGGGCCAGGGCCAGACCCAGCGCGGGCGTTCCCGCGGGCGTGGCCAGCTCGGCGGGCGTTCCGGAAGGAAGGGTCACACGCACGGCCGTGGATCCTGGCATCTGCGGGCCCGCGGGCGCACGCGTCAGCTGTAGCGGTCCAGGATGCTCGTCTCGGCCAGGCGGGACAGCCCGTCCTTGATGGCGCGGGCCCGCACCTCGCCCACGCCCTCCACCTCGTCCAGGTCGTCGACGGTGGCGCGCAGGATCTTCTGCAGGGTGCCGAAGCGGGCAACGATCTTCTCGACGATCGACTCGGGCAGGCGGGGGATCTTCGAGAGCAGGCGGTAGCCCCTGGGCTGGAGGCTGGCGTCCAGCTCGCTGGCGTCCCCGGGCAGGTGCAGCACCGAGGCCACCGCCTTGAGGTCGAGCAGCTCCTCCTCCGTCGACAGGGCGCCCAGCTTCTCCATGGCCTGATCCAGATGCCAGCTCCGCTCCTCCTGAAGGTAGTCCTGGATCACCAGGCGCCGGTCGTCCTCGACCCCGCCCATGAGCTCCTCCAGTTGCAGCAGGGCGAGGCGTCCGTCGACGCCGAGCTCGACGATGTAGCCGTCGATCTCCTCGGCGATGCGTCGCACCATCTCGGCCCTCTGAAGGACGGTGACGACGTCGCGAACCGTCACCAGGTCCTCCACCTCCAGGGCCGACAGCGCCCCGCTCACGGTGTCGAGGCGGTTCTTGTAGCGCTCCAGGGTCTGCAGGGCCTGGTTGGCCCGAGCTACGAGCCGCTGCGGTGGCTCGAGAGGGTGCTTGACGTCGTTGCGGTAGACGGCGATCACCGACATGTCCTCCGACACGGAGATGACGGGGACGTCGATGGACCGCGCCACCCGCTCCGCGGTGCGGTGACGGGTACCGGTCTCGGTGGTGGGGACGTTGGGGCTGGGCACGAGGTGCACGTTGGCCCGGGCGATGCGGCTGGCGTCGGGGGCCAGGATGATGGCGCCGTCCATCTTGGCCAGCTCCGACAACCGAGGCGGGGAGAACTCGGCGTCCAGCAGGAAGCCGCCCGAGCAGATGGCCAGCACCTCGGGGCCGTCGCCCACGACGATGAGGGCGCCCATGTTGGCCTGGAGTATGCGGTCGAGACCCTCGCGCAACGGAGTGCCCGGGGCCACGGCTGCGAGCGCGTCCATCATGGCCGCACCGCGCGGAACCAGCACGGCGTGATCGTACTCTTCACCCCATCTGTGCGACGCGGGTCGCTCCCCTCGCGCGCCTCGCCCGTGGCGCCGTCACCGGCGTGCCGCGGGCCCGCCGGCCGTCAGGGGCGCAGGCCCAGGTCGTCCACGGCCTGAGCCAAAGACGCCACCCTGAGCACCTGGATGGTGCCCGGTCGCGGCGGCGCCGACGCCGGCACCAGGGCCTCGCGAAAGCCCAGGCGGGATGCCTCGGCCAGACGGGCATCGAGCCTGGGCACCTGGCGGACCTCGCCGCTCAGGCCCACCTCGCCGCAGGCCACCACCGTCGCCGGCACGGCAACGCCCGACAGGGCCGAGGCCAGGGCCAGCCCCAGGGCCAGGTCGGCCGCGGGCTCGACCACGCGGACGCCACCGACCACGGACGCGTAGACGTCGTCGCCGCCGAAGCGAAGCCCGACGCGGCGCTGGAGCACGGCGACGAGCAGGTCGAGGCGGCCGGTGTCGAGTCCCTGGGCCGAGCGGCGGGCCGTGTTCACCTTGTTCGGCGCGACCAGAGCCTGGAGCTCGACCAGCAGTGGCCTGTGGCCCTCCATGGCGGGGACCACCACGCTGCCCGGCACCGCGCCCCGCCGGTCGCCCAGGAACAGGCCGCTGGGATCGGGCACGCCCACCAGGCCCGCCTCCGTCATCTCGAACAGCCCCAGATCGCCCGTGGGCCCGAAGCGGTGCTTGACGGCGCGCAGCATGCGCAGGGCGTGGTGTCGCTCACCCTCGAAGGTCAGCACCGTGTCGACCAGATGCTCGAGGACGCGAGGCCCGGCGATCGCCCCTTCCTTGTTGACGTGGCCCACGAGCACGGTGGTGAGTCCACGGTCCTTGGCCATGGCCGCCAGCTGGCGGGCGCACTCCCTCACCTGGGCCACGGTGCCGGGCGCCGAACCCAGCGCGGGCTCGGCGATGGTCTGTATGGAGTCCACCACGACGACGTCGGGCTCCAGCTCGCCGACCGCGCCGACGATGGCGGGCAGCGACCCGGCCGGGAACAGCCACAGATCGGGCTCGAGGGCGCCGAGGCGCTCGGCCCGCAGCCTCACCTGCTGGGAGGACTCCTCGGCCGAGACGAGCAGGCAGCGCGCCCCCGAGCGGGCCAGCGCCCCCAGCATCTGCACCACCAAGGTGGACTTGCCGATGCCGGGCTCCCCGGCGACCAGGGTGACCGAGCCGGGGACGAGGCCGCCGGCGAGCACCCGGTCCAGCTCGTCCAGCCCCGTCGGCCTGCTCCGCCCGGCCACGCGCTCGACGCACGAGACGGGCTGGGGGCCAGGCCGGGCTCCGGCACCAAGGCCACCACCGAGCCCCGTACCGGGTGCCGGCACGGGGACGAGGGGCGGCTCACGGAGCTCCTCGACCAGGGCGTTCCACGCGCTGCACGTCGGGCAACGGCCCGACCAGCGGGGCGCCTCGGCGCCGCACTCGGCGCAGCGATGGACGGTCCTGGCCCGCGTCATGCGACGCACCGTACGCAGGCCCTGTGACGCTCACCCAGCGCGTCAGTGGACGTGGAGCCGGGCGTGGCCGCGGGCCCGCACCCGCCGCGTCACGACCACGGCGGCCGCCAGGAGGAGCACCAGGGCGGCACCGCCGACCATCTCGATGCGCACCCACCGGTACTGGTGGGCCGAGGCCTGCATCGCCTCCGCCGTCCCCAGGGGGATGCGCCACTCCGTCCCGCCCCGAGGGGCGTTGGAGTGGACCGAGCCCGAGCCGGCCATGTGCAGGCTCACCCGCACGTCGACGACCTTGGCCAGCGCGATCCCGAGCTGGCGCTCGAGCTCGGCGGGGTCGACGCCGATCGAGCTCCCACCCAGGCGCTGGCGCAGCTGGGCGTCACCGAAGGCCTCGACGCCTGGGCCCAGGTCGGCCGTGCCCGAGAAGTGGGTGGCGGTGACGAACAAGCCCCGGTGCTGGACGAGACGGAAGTCCCGCAGCGGCCCCGCGGGGCCGGCCAGCTCGGCCAACAGGGCCGGCACCCGGGCGGGCGAGGGGAAGGCCTTGGACGCCCGCACCAGGACGCTGCCGTCAGCCCGCCTCGCCGGACCGGTGACCACCCAGCCGGCCCGGGCCAGGTCGGCGACCCGGAGCTGGGAGGCGAGGTCGGGAACCTGGTCGGCCGCGTCCCGGTCGAGGGTGACGGTGGCCTGCACGCTCCCGCTGCCGTCGGCCCGGCTCTGCAGGCCCACGGCCACGGTGACGTGGCACCCGGCCAGCAGGAGAGGGGCGAGGAGGGCAAGCGCGAGCGCCGGCGCACGCCGGGGGCCGCCGCCCGGGCGGCGGGCCGCGACAAGACCGCCACCAACTGCCCGGTTGCCCTCCTGCGGAGCTACTCGGCCGGAGATCCCGTGCCAGCCAGCTCCACCGACGGGGGCTCGATGCCCTCGATCGAGCGGAACACGATCTCCCCGTTCTCGGCGTCGACGATGATCGTCTCGCCGACGCGGTACTCCTTCCACAGGATCCGCTCCGAGAGCGGGTCCTCCACCAGCTGCTGGATGGCCCGGCGCAGGGGACGGGCACCCAGGGTGGGGTCGTAGCCCTTCGCAGCCAGGTGCTCCTCAGCGGCACGGGTCAGCTCCAGCCCCAGGCCCTGGCCCTCCAGCTGCTCGCGGATGCGGCGGACCATGAGCTCGACGATCTGGGTGACCTCTTCCTTCGACAGCTCGTGGAAGACGATGACCTCGTCGATGCGGTTCAGGAACTCGGGGCGGAAGTGCTGCTTGAGGGCCTCGTGGACCTTCTCCTTCATGCGCTCGTAGGTGACGGCCTCGGTCGTCTTGGCGAAGCCAACCGAAGCCTTGCGCAGATCGGCCGTGCCCAGGTTGGACGTCATGATGAGCACGGTGTTCTTGAAGTCCACCGAGCGGCCCTGCGAGTCGGTCAGCCGGCCGTCCTCCAGGATCTGCAGGAGGGTGTTGAACACGTCGGGGTGGGCCTTCTCGACCTCGTCGAAGAGCACGACGGAGAAGGGCTTGCGGCGCACGGCCTCCGTGAGCTGCCCGCCCTCCTCGTAGCCCACGTAGCCCGGGGGCGAGCCCACCAGGCGGCTGACGGTGTGCTTCTCCATGTACTCGCTCATGTCGAGCTGGATGAGGGCGGCCTCGTCACCGAAGAGGAACTCGGCCAGGGCCTTGGCCAGCTCGGTCTTGCCCACGCCCGTGGGCCCCAGGAAGATGAACGACCCGCTGGGGCGCTTGGGGTCCTTGAGGCCGGCGCGCGTGCGGCGGATGGCCCGGGACAGCGCCTTGAGGGCGTCCTCCTGGCCGATCACCCGCTTGTGCAGCTCCTCCTCCATGCGCAGGAGCTTGGCCGTCTCCTCCTCGGTGAGCTTGTAGACGGGGATGCCGGTCCAGTTGGCCAGGACCTCGGCGATGACCTCCTCGTCCACGACGTCGAACAGGTCGACGCCCTCGGACCGCCACTCGGCCTCCTTGGCCACCTTCTGATCGACCAGCGTCTTCTCCCGCTCGGCCAGCTTCTTGGCCGCGTCGAAGTTCTGCTTCTCGATCGCCGTCTCCTTGTCCTTGCGGACCTTGGTGATGTCGTCCTCCAGCTGCTTGTAATCCGGAGGGGTGGCCATGCGCCGGATGCGGAGTCGGCTGCCGGCCTCGTCGATGAGGTCGATGGCCTTGTCGGGCAGGTAGCGGTCGGAGATGTACCGGTCGGCCAGGTTGGCCGCCGCCACCACGGCCTGATCCGTGATGGTGACCCCGTGGTGCGACTCGTAGCGGTCGCGGAGCCCCTTCAGGATCTCGATGGTGTGGCTGAGCGAGGGCTCCTCGACCTTGATGGGCTGGAAACGACGTTCCAGGGCGGCATCTTTCTCGATATGCTTGCGGTACTCATCCAGCGTGGTGGCGCCAATGCAGTGCAGTTCCCCACGTGCCAACATAGGTTTGAGCATGTTGGAGGCATCCATAGCCCCTTCCGCTGCACCCGCGCCGACCAGTGTATGCAGTTCGTCAATGTCAGGCGCTCCTCGAAGTCGCCCCGGTAGCGGCTGCCGGCCACGAGGGCCCCCAGGTCCAGGGTGTAGAGCTGCTTGCCCTTCAGGGTCTCGGGAACGTCGTTGGCCACGATCTTCTGGGACAGGCCCTCCACTATGGCGGTCTTGCCCACGCCCGGCTCCCCGATGAGCACGGGGTTGTTCTTGGTGCGCCGGGACAGCACCTGCATGACACGCTCGATCTCGCGGTCGCGCCCGATGACCGGGTCGAGCTTCTTCTCGCGCGCCAGCTGCGTGAGGTTGCGGCCGAACTGGTCGAGCACCAGGGACCCGCTGGGGGTCGACTCGCCGGGGCCGGTACCGGCCGACGCAGCCTCCTTGCCGCCGGCGTAGCCGGAGAGGAGCTGGATGACCTGCTGGCGCACGCGGGACAGGTCGGCGCCCAGGTTCACCAGGACCTGGGCGGCCACTCCTTCGCCCTCGCGGACCAGACCCAGCAGCATGTGCTCGGTCCCGATGTAGTTGTGGCCGAGCTGGAGCGCCTCACGCAGGGACAGCTCCAGGACCTTCTTGGCCCGGGGCGTGAAGGGAGGCGACCCGGTCGTCGAGGACCCGGCCGGCCCGATGGTCTCCTCCACCTTCTCGCGCACTGCTTCCAGCGAGATGCCGAGGGACTCCAGGGCCTTGGCCGCGACACCCTCCCCCTCATGGATCAACCCGAGGAGGATGTGCTCCGTGCCGATGAAGTTGTGGTTGAGGAGCCTGGCTTCCTCCTGGGCTAGGACCAGGACTCTGCGGGCTCGGTCGGTAAAGCGTTCGAACAAGTGGTCCGCCTCCCGAAACGGCGTTCCTTGATGGCGTCAGTCTACCCGGGGACGGTGGTTCTAAGGCATGTCACCGTGCCCGGTACCTCTTGGTTGGGCCCCTTTGCGTTATGGGTTGATCGGCTGGGACGCGTATGTTCCTGAGACAGTGGACAACGCCGGCCGGCTCCTCGGTCTTCCCCGCCTGGACGACGATCTGGCCCGGTTGGAGGTCACGCTACGCAGGGCGGTCAGCTCCGAGGACCCCTTTCTGGCCGAGGTGGCCACCCATCTCATCGCCGCCGGGGGCAAGAGGCTACGCCCCACCCTAACCATTGCCTCTGCGGCCGCGGCCCGGGGGGTGGCCGCCGGCCAGGCCGAGCAGGCCTACCGGGGCGACCAGGACATTCTGGACGGGGGGGTGGCGGTGGAGCTCGTCCACCTGGGCTCGCTCTACCACGACGACGTCATCGACGACGCCGCCACCAGACGGGGGGTGGAGACCGTCAACGCCCGCTGGGGAAATCTGGTGGCCATCGTGGCCGGCGACTTCCTCCTGGCCCGGGCCTCGGAGATCTCGGCCCGGCTGGGCGCCGAGGTGGCCGCCCTCATGGCCGCCACCATCGGCCGCCTGTGCGAGGGCCAGGTCCTGGAGCTGAAGGCGGCCTACGACACCACCAGGGCCGAGGACGCCTATTTGGCCTCGATCGCCGGGAAAACCGCGGCCCTCATGGCCACCTCCTGCCGCATCGGCGCCATGGTGGCCGGCCTCCCCCCCCTGCAGGTGGAGGCCCTGACCGGCTTCGGCCAGGCATTTGGCATGGTCTTCCAGATCAGGGACGACGTGCTCGACGTGGTGGCCACCGACGCCGAGCTAGGCAAGCCCGCGGGCCAGGACCTGGTGGAGGGGATCTACACCCTGCCCGTCATCCGGGCCCTGGCCGACCCCGGCGTGGGCGACCCCCTGCGCGACCTCCTCGGCCGTCACCTGGGTCCCGACGAGCGGGACCGGGCCCGGGACCTGGTGCGCACCACCGGGGCGGTGGCGGCCGCGCTGGGTGAGGCCCGCCGCTTCGCAGACCAGGCCGCGGCCTCCCTGGAGCCTCTGGACCCCTCCCCGGTGGTCGAGGGCATGGCCGCCCTGGCCCACCAGCTCCTGGACCCCCTGACCGCCCGGGTGGCCTAGGCCCCCTCGGCGTCCCCCTGGGCCGGGGCCGGCCCCTGGGCCTGGTCGCCCTGCTCGGGCCGGAGGGTGGGGAACAGGATCACGTCGCGGATGTGGTGCACGTCGGCCAGGAGCATGACCAGACGGTCGATGCCGATGCCCAGTCCCCCGGTGGGGGGCATGCCGTGCTCCAGGGCCCGCAGGAAGTCCTCGTCCACGGCCATGGCCTCCTCGTCGCCCGCCGACCGAGCCCGGGCCTGGGCCTCCAGGACCTGGCGCTGGATCTCGGGGTCGGTGAGCTCGCTGAAGGCGTTGCCCAGCTCCAGGCCGGCCGCTATGGGCTCGAAGCGCTCGACCAACCCCGGCTTGCTGCGGTGGGGCCGGGCCAGGGGCGAGACCTCCTGGGGGTAGTCGCACACGAACACCGGCCCCCACAGCTCCCGCTCGGTGGTCTTCTCGTAGATCTCGAGGACGATCTTGCCCGGGCCCCAGCCCTTCTCCACCGGCACCTCCAGCCCGGCGGCGACGCCGGCCAGCTCCTCCACCGGCATCTGCACGTCGACCCCGACCCCGGCGTGCTCCCCGATGAGGTCGTACATCGTGGCCCGGGGCCAGGGCGGGGTGAGGTCGAGGGGGCGGCCCCGGTAGACGAGCTTGGCCGAGCCGCACAGCTCCACGGCCAGGTCCGAGACCATGGACTCGGTGAGCTCCATCATGTCGGTGTAGTCCGCGTAGGCCTGGTAGGCCTCGAGCATGGTGAACTCGGGGTTCCACCGGTAGCCGATCCCTTCGTTGCGGAAGGTGCGGCCGATCTCGAAGACCTTCTCGAAGCCGCCCACGACCAGGCGCTTCAGGTAGAGCTCGGTGGCGATGCGCAGATAGAGGTCGAGGTCCAGGGCGTTGTGGTGGGTCACGAAGGGCCGGGCCGTGGCGCCGCCGGGGATGGGGTGGAACACGGGCGTCTCCACCTCGACGAAGCCGCGGTCCTCCAGCCACCTGCGCATGGCGCTCACCAGCCTGCTGCGCAGGAGGAACACCCGTCTGGTCCCGGGGTTGGCCCACAGGTCGACGTAGCGCTGGCGGGAGCGGGTGTCGATGTCGGTGACCCCCCGCCACTTGTCGCCGAAGCCCCGCCTGGCCTCGGCCAGCAGGGCCCAGGAGCGCACCTTGACGCTCAGCTCCCCCTTGCGGGTCTTGACCACCTCGCCCCCGGCCCCGACCCAGTCGCCCAGCGAGAGGCGGGAGAAGCGCTCGAAGTCCTCCGTCCACCCCGCCCCGGCGAAGAGCTGGATGGAGCCGCTGGAGTCGCGCAGCTCGGCGAAGGCGAGCTTGCCCTGGGGCCGGTTCAGCATGAGGCGCCCGGCCACGCTGACCTCGACCCCGCTCTCCTCGCCCTGGGCGATGGAGCCGAACTGGTCCCGCACCGAGGCCGCGTCGTGGGTGCGCTCGAAGCTGTAGGGGACGGGGCCGGGATCGGTCACCGGGGCTGGACGTTGCGCTCGTAGATAAGGCGCAGGCCATGGAGAGTGAGCCAGGGCTCCTCGTGGTCGATGGTCTCCGACACCGGGGCGATGAGGGCGCCGAAGCCGCCCGTGGCCACCACGGGGCAGTCGCCCAGCTCGGCCTGGAAGCGCCGGCACAGCCCGTCGACCTGGGCCGCGAAGCCGTACACGACACCAGACTGCACCGACTCGGTGGTGCTGGTGCCGATCACGTTGCCGGGCTCGACCAGCTCCACGCCGAAGAGCCGGGCGGCCCGCTCGAAGAGGGCGGCCATGCTGATCTCTATGCCGGGCATGATGGCCCCGCCCAGGTACTCGCCCCGCCCCGAGGTGGCGTCGACGGTGGTGGCGGTGCCGAAGTCCACGACGATGCAGGGCCCGCCGTAGAGGTCGAAGGCGGCCAGCGCGTTGGCGATGCGGTCGGCCCCCACCTCCTTGGGGTTGTCGTACAGGATGGGCATGCCCGTGCGTATCCCCGGCTCCACGACCACGGTGGGCACGCGGAACCACTGCTCGGCCATCTCCCTCATCACCGCCGTGAGGCGGGGCACGGTGGAGGAGATGGAGATGCCGGTGACCACCTCGGTGGGTTCGTAGCCCTGCAGGTCCAGGAGCTGGGACACGAGCACGGCGTGCTCGTCCGATGTCCTCTCCACGTTGGTGGCGATGCGCCAGTGGTGGAGGAGCTCGCCCGTGTGACCTCCGGACCCGCCGTCGGCGTACAGGCCGATCACCGTCTGGGTGTTGCCCACGTCGACGACCAGGAGCACGGGATCAGCCCTCGGGGTCGAGGTCGAGGCCGAGGTCGAGGGCGGGGGCGGAGTGGGTGAGGGCGCCCACGGACACGAAGTCGGGGCGGGCCGCGGCGTAGGCGGGCGCCGTGTCCAGGCTCACCCCGCCGGACACCTCCACCGCGACCGGGCGCCGTCCCGGTCCCCGGCCCCCGGGGTCGGCCAGGGCCACGCAGGCGGCGACCTCCTCCGGGGTCATGTTGTCGAGCAGGACCATGGTCGCCCCGGCCCGCACCGCCTCTTCGACCTGCTCCCGGCGGTCGCACTCGACCTCCACCATCCGCCCCGGCCACCGGGCCCGGGCCAGGGCGACGGCCTGGGCGATGCCCATGCCGGCCAGGTGGTTGTCCTTCACCAGGACACCCTCCGAGAGGCTGCCCCGGTGGTTCGTCCCCCCGCCGGCCCGCACGGCCGCCTTCTCCAGGGCCCGCAGCCCGGGCGTGGTCTTGCGCGTGTCCAGCACGCGCGTCGCCCCGGCGCCGGGCCCGTCCCCGCCTTCGGCGCAGCCTCCCACCGCGGCCACGTAGCGCCCGGTGAGGGTGGCCACCCCCGACAGGTGGCAGAGGAAGTTCAGCGCCGTGCGCTCGGCGCTGAGGATGCTGCGCAGCGGTCCGCCCACCTCGACCACGACGGAGCCGGGCCCGACCGGAGCGCCGTCGTCGAGATCCCACTGGAGACGCACGGTGGGGTCGACCTGGTGGAAGGCCTCGGCCGCGGCCATGCGCCCGGCCAGCACGCCCGAGGCCCGGGAGACGATGGCCCCCCGGGCCACCGTGTGCGGGGGCAGGAGGCCGGCGGTGAGGTCGCCCAGGGGCAGCAGGTCCTCGGCCAGGGCCCGGGCCACGGCCTCGCGCACCGCGGCCCGCGGAGGGTGGACGTCCGGCCTCGACACGCCGCTATGCCAGCACAAGCCGGCACCGCCACGCCGGGCTCGTCTCCGGGAAGTCGGTGCGGCTGTGGGCGCCACGGCTCTCCTGGCGGGCCTCGGCCGCGGCCAGCAGCGCGCCGGCGGCGGTGAGGAGGTTGGTCAGCTCCCAGCCCTGGGGCCCCTCCTCCGGGGTCGCCAGCTCGTCCAACACCTTGTCCGTCTCGGCCAGCGACGCCGCGCTGCGCAGCACGCCCGCCCCTGCGGTCATGGCCCGCTGCAGGCGATCCCGGCGCTCGGCGGTGGTGGCCGCGCTGTGCGGGGCGGGGGCCGCGGCCTCTCCCCCCGCCCTCGCCAGAAGGGGCGGCGGGCGGCGGTGGATGCGGCGGACGGGGACGCTGCCCTCCGCCGGGCTCTCGGCCGCGAGCACGGCCCGCAGTGCCCCCGCGGGCGCGGGCCCCTCCTTACCGCCCACGATGGCCTCCACCACCCGGGGGGCGAACGCCATGCCCTCCAGCAGCGAGTTGGACGCCAGGCGGTTGGCCCCGTGCACGCCCGTGCACGCGACCTCGCCGCAGGCCCACAGCCCGGGCAGGGCCGACGCCCCGTCCAGGTCGGTCACGATCCCTCCCGAGAGGTAGTGGGCCGCGGGAGCGATGGGGAGCCAGTCCCGGGCCGGGTCGAGGCCGACGGCGCGCACCGAGGCGGCGATGGTCGGGAAGCGGTCGTCGAAGGCGTCGAGGGCGGTGGCGTCCAGCCACAGGTGCTCCACCTCCTGCTCGAGCATGCGGGCCGTCATGGCCCGGCTGACGACGTCACGGGACAGGAGCTCGTCGACGAAGCGCTCACCCCGGCCGTCGCGCAGGAGGGCGCCGTGGCCCCGCAGCGCCTCCGACAGCAGGGGGCGGGGCATGGCCGGGTGGTGCAGGGCCGTGGGGTGGAACTGCATGAACTCCACGTCGGCCACGGGGACGCCGGCCCGCAGGGCCATGGCCAGCCCGTCGCCGGTGGCCTGGGGCGGGTTGGTCGTGACCGCGAAGAGCTGGCCCGCGCCCCCGGTGGCCATCAACACATGGGGGCAGCGGATGTCGTCCCGGCTTCGACCAGGAGGTCGAGGGCGAACCATCCCTCCATCACCGCGGCCGCCGTCTGGCGCACGGCCTCGACAAGGGCCCGCTCGATCTCCGCACCCGTGGCCGCGCCCCCGGCGTGGACGACGCGGGCCCGGGAGTGCCCCCCCTCCCGGGCCAGAAGGAGACCGCCCTGGGCGTCCCGATCGAACACCGCGCCCATGGCGATGAGCTCGTTCACCCGGCCCGGCCCCTCGGCCACCAGGACGCGCACGGCGTCGACGTCGCACAGCCCGGCCCCGACGGCCAGGGTGTCGGCCAGGTGGAGGTCGGTCGAGTCCTCGTCCCCGCCCAGGGCCGCGGCCACCCCGCCCTGGGCCCAGCGGGTGGCCGACTGGCTGAGCTCGGCCTTGGTGAGCACGCCGACGCGCATGCCGGGGTCGCCCGCGGCCCGGATGGCGGCCGAGAGCCCGGCCACCCCGCTGCCCAGGACCAGCAGGTCCAGGGCCGGAGGGCCCGGGGACGTCATGAGCTATGCCGTCAGCCGGGCGTCAGCCGCCAGCTCCGCCTGGTCCAGGGCCCGGTTGCGGGCGTCGACCTGGACGATGCGGGGTCCGTAGGAGGCCAGGTCGGCCTCCTCGTAGTCGGCGTAGGTGATGACGATGACCTTGTCGCCCGGCTGCACGAGGCGGGCGGCCGCCCCGTTGAGGCAGACCTCGCCCGGACCCCCGGCGATGGCGTAGGTCTCGAAGCGGGCGCCGTTGTCGATGTCGAGCACGGCGACCTGCTCCCACTCGCGGATGTCGGCCAGCTCCATCAGCCCGGAGTCGAGGGTGATCGAACCCACGTAGTTGAGGTTGGCGTCGGTGACCGTCGCCCGATGGATCTTGGACTTGAGCATGCGCCGGCGCATGAGCGTCTCCCTGTGGCCTGGTGTCTCAGCCGTGGTCGCGGGCGCCGTCTCGAGCCGGTCGGGCCGGAGCGCGAGCACCCAGGTTGTCGATGAGGCGGGTGGCGCCGATGCGGGCCGCGACCAGGAGGCGCACCTCGCCCTGCACGGTCGCGGGCACCTGGAGGTCGACGGGGTCGACCGCGGCCGCGTAGTCGAGCCGGGCCCGGGGCTCGGCCCGCACCTCGTCCTCCATGGAGGACACGACCACAGAGGGACCGGGCTCACCGGCCTCGACCGCCTCCCGCCCCGCCCGCAGGGCGCGGTAGAGCACGGGCGCGGCCGAGCGCTCCTCGGGCGAGAGGTGCACGTTGCGACTGGACAGGGCGAGGCCGTCCGCTTCACGCACCGTGGGGCAGCCGACGACCTCGACGGGGAAGGACAGGTCCCTGGCCATGCGGCCGATGACGACGAGCTGCTGGTAGTCCTTCTCGCCGAAGTAGGCCCGGCAGGCACCGGCCAGGGCGAAGAGCTTGGCCACGACCGTGGCCACCCCCGAGAAGTGGCCGGGGCGGCTGTCGCCCTCCAGTCCCCTGCTCACCCCTTCGACCCGCACCGTCGTCAGCGTGGGGCCCGGGTACATCTCCTCGGTGGACGGGGCGAAGAGGTAGCGCACGCCGCTGGCGGAGGCCACGGCGATGTCGTGGTCCAGGTCGCGCGGATAGGACGCCAGGTCCTCGCCCGGGCCGAACTGGAGGGGGTTGACGAACACGCTGGCCGCCACCACGTCACAGTCGGCCGCGGCCCGGCGCATGAGGGAGGCGTGACCCTCGTGGAGATAGCCCATGGTGGGGACCAGGCCCACCGTGCGCCCGGCGGCCCGGTCGGCCTCGAGCGCCTTGGTGAACCCGGCCACCGAGTCGATCACCTGCACGGGTGACGACCCCCCGCGCCGCCCGCGCCGGCGCGAGGCGACGCGGGCGTGGACGCAGGCAGACAGGATGCGGACACAGGCCTTCCTCGACGTTCCGACCCCCGTGGCGGGGTGCCGTTCGTGCGCCTACAGGGTACCCACCCTGCGCACGCGCCCCGCAACCCGGTGCTCCCAACCCTCGAGCACGAGCTCGGGGGCGAGGTCGGCCAGGGGCTGGACCACGAAGCGCCGCTGCCACATGCGGGGATGGGGCACGACCAGGTCGGGCTCGTCCACGGCCAGGTCACCCACCAGGAGAACGTCCACGTCCAGCGTGCGCGGCCCCCAGCGCTCGGCCCGCACCCGGGCCGCCCCGGCCTCCAGGGCCCGGGCTATGTCGAGCAGCTCCCGGGGGGAGCGCTCGGTCGAGAGCTCGACCACCGCGTTGAGATAGGGCGCCTGACCGGAAGGGCCTCCCACCGGCTCGGTCTCGTACACGGGGGAGACCGCGGTCACGCCGGGGAGGCCCGCCACCGCGGCCCGCAGCTGGGCCCAGCGGTCGCCGAGGTTCGAGCCCAGGGCCACGAAGGCCCGCCTGCGGGCCTCACCCACCGGTCGCGTCCCGGGTGCGGGTGACCCGCACGCCCGCCGAGGCCAGATCGACGGGCACCGGGGGGCGCAGCTTGCGCACGGCCACCGTGACCGAGGAGACGCGCCGTTCGCTCAGCACCACCTCGGCGATGCGGGCCGCCAGCCGCTCGAGCAGGTCGCACCGTTCCCCCCCGACGACCTCGACGACCTGGGCGGCCAGGACGCCGTAGTCGATGGTCTGGCTCAGGTCGTCGCTGGCGCCTGCCGGTCCCAGGTCGGCCACTACGTCCAGGTCCACCTCAAAGGGCTGGGGCCGGTCCCGCTCCTCGGCCAGCACGCCGTGGGTGCCGAGGACGCGCAGGCCTCGCAGCTCGATGCGGTCGGGACCGACGGCCCCGTCTCCGCCGGCCGGAGGCGGGGCCCCGTCCCCCGTCACGGCTGCGAGTCCACCCCCTCCTCCACCACCACGCCGACGATCTCCCGCCCGGGCGGCCCCATCTGCCGGCCCAGGATGCGCTCCAGCACGGTGATGGCCTGGGGGCCCGAGGCCAGCTTGCCCGACCACAGGAGATAGCCGGCCATGATCCCCATGAGCCGGTCGCCCAGCTCCTCCTGGTGGACGAGGAGCTTCTCGCCCTCGGCCAGCCACTTGCGCAGCTGAGGGTAGAGGTCGGGCAGGACGGTGCGGGGGTCGGTGTGGGAGGCCAGCGGGAAGTGGGCCCAGGGCACGCCGTACTCGTCGTAGGCGTGCAGGTTGTGGGCCGAGGCCAGCAGGGACACGACCCGGGTGAAGCCCTGCTCCCGCAGCCAGATGATCTCCTCCATGCGCCTGACCTTGCGGTGGTTGCGGGCGTAGCCCCCGGGGCGCTCGCTCACCGCCAGCTGGTCCTTGAGGACCCAGGCGAAGTTCCGGGGCGGGATGCCCGCGGCCCACTTGCCTCTCATACCGGCACCGGCTGGCCCACGATCCTGGCCGCCTGCACCGTGGCGGCCACGTCGTGCACCCGCACCATGGCCGCGCCCGCGGTCATGGCCCACACCGACGCGGCCAGAGAAGCTTCGCCACGGTCCTCGACCGGAGCCGGGAGGTCGGGGCCGGCGCCCGTCAACCTGCCCAGGAAGCTCTTGCGGCTGGCGCCCACCACCACGTCGAAGCCGGTGTCGACCAGGGCCCGCAGGTGGCGCAGCAGGGAGAGGTTGTGCTCCGGCGTCTTCCCGAACCCGATGCCGGGGTCGATCCACACCTCGCCCACGCCGGCGGAGACGGCGGCGCGGGCACGCTCGAGCAGGAAGTCCCGCACCTCGCCCACCACGTCGACGTAGCGCGGGTCCTCCTGCATGGTGCGGGGCGCGCCCTGCATGTGCATGGCGATCCACCCCACCCCGCAGGAGGCGGCCACCTCGGCCAGGGAGGCGGACACGTCGTTGACGATGGAGGCCCCGGCGTCCACCGCGGCGCGCGCCACCCCGGCCTTGTAGGTGTCGATGGAGACCCGCACGTGGGGGGCGAGGGCCTCGACCACGGCCAGCACCCGCCTGCGTTCCTCGGCCTCGTCCACCGGCCCGGCCCCCGGCCGGGTCGACTCGCCGCCCACGTCGAGGACGTCGGCGCCTTCGGCCACCAGCTCCAGACCCCGGGCGATGGCCGCCTCCCGGTCGAACCACCTTCCCCCGTCGGAGAAGGAGTCGGGCGTCACGTTGAGGACGCCCATGACCAGGGATTGCATCGGGCCTCAGAGTACCGGCCGTCGTCGCCCGGGCCGGGCTGCGCCCCCGGCCCCGGAAGGGCGCCCTCAGCGCCGGCGATGGATGAAGGCCATGGCCTCGGCCCGGGTGCGGGCGTCGTCCCGGAACAGCCCCCGCACGGCCGAGGTGGTCGCCTTGGTCCCCGGCTTCTTGACCCCCCGGATGGTCATGCACAAGTGCTCGGCCTCTATGACCACGAGCACCCCCCGGGGCTGGAGCACCCTCTCCATGCTGTCGGCGATCTGGGTGGTGAGCCGCTCCTGGACCTGGAGGCGGCGGGCCAGGGAGTCGACCAGGCGGGCCAGCTTGGACAGGCCGGTGATGCGCCCGTCGGCGCTCGGGATGTAGGCCACGTGGGCCTCGCCCACGAAGGGGATGATGTGGTGCTCGCACACGCTGGCGAAGGGGATGGGCGACACCATCACCATCTCGTCGTGACCGGCGTCGAAGGTCACCGTGAGGTGGCGGTCGGGGTCGTCGTCGACACCGCCCAGGATCTCCTCGTACATGTTGGCCACGCGCTCGGGCGTGCGCTCGAGCCCGTCCCGCCCGGGGTCGTCGCCGATGGCGGACAGGATGTCGGTCACCGCCGAGGCGATTCGTTCCTTGTCCACTCCCGACACGACGGTCACCCTACCGACGCCCATCTCGGGGATGGCACGGGGGCGCGTCCGACGCGAGCGCGCCCACCGCGGGCGCGGTCGGGGTCAGGTCGGGTTGGGAGCCGGTCGGATGCGGGGACGCGCCCTGCGGGCCCCGGCGTTGGGCACCTTGGCCACGGGCTGGTCCGATGCGGCCGCGGCCGCGGTGCGGGCCCGGGGCGACTGCCGGGTGCCGCGGCGGGGCGGCTCGGTCACCCGCTTGCTGGCCCAGGGGGGGAGCGGCCCCAGGATCTCCTGGAGCTCGGCCGTGTCCAGGGTCTCCTTCTCGATCAGGGCCGCAGCCAGCAGGTCGAGGGTGGCCCGGTGGGCTTCGAGGATGGCCCTGGCCTCCTCGTGGCCCCTGTGGATGAGAGCCCGGATCTCGCCGTCGATGCGGGCCGCCACCTCGTCCGAGTAGTTGGCCTGATGGCCGAAGTCCCGGCCCAGGAACACCTCTCCGCTCTTCTGGCCCAGCTGCTGGGGCCCGAGCAGGTCGCTCATGCCGTACTCGGTGACCATGGCCCGGGCGATCTCGGTGGCCTTCTCGATGTCGTTCTGCGCCCCCGTGGTCGGCTCCAGGAACATCAGCTCCTCGGCCGTGCGCCCCCCCATGAGCACGGCCAGCTGGTCGGTGAGCTCGGACCGGGTGACGATGTAGCGGTCCTCGATGGGCAGGGCCAGGGTCCAGCCCAGGGCCCGGCCCCGGGCCACGATCGAGACCTTGTGCACGGGGTCGGCGTTGGGCAGGACATGGCCCACCAGGGCGTGGCCGCCCTCGTGGTAGGCGATCACCTGCTTCTCCCGGTCGGACATGACCCGGGTCTTGCGCTCGGGACCGGCGATGACCCGGTCGATGGCCTCCTCCAGCTCCCGCATGCCTATCTCCCGCCGGTTGTGGCGGGCGGAGAGGAGGGCGGCCTCGTTCATGAGGTTGGCCAGGTCGGCACCGGTGAAGCCCGGCGTGCGCCGGGCCAGCACGCCGAGGTCGACGGCGTCGGCCAGGGGCTTGCTCTCGGCGTGGACCCGGAGGATGGCCTTGCGCCCCTCCAGGTCGGGACGGTCCACCACGATCTGGCGGTCGAAGCGCCCGGGGCGGAGCAGGGCCGGGTCCAGGATGTCGGGGCGGTTGGTGGCGGCGATGAGGATGACGCCGGTCTTCACGTCGAAGCCGTCCATCTCCACGAGGAGCTGGTTGAGCGTCTGCTCCCGTTCGTCGTGGCCGCCTCCGAGGCCGGCGCCGCGGTGACGGCCCACGGCGTCGATCTCGTCCACGAACACGATGGCCGGCGCCGAGCTCTTGGCCTGCTCGAACAGGTCGCGCACCCGGCTGGCGCCCACGCCCACGAACATCTCCACGAAGTCCGACCCGGAGATGGAGAAGAAGGGGGCACCGGCCTCGCCCGCCACGGCCCGGGCCAGCAGGGTCTTGCCCGTGCCCGGCGGACCGAAGAGCAGCACGCCCTTGGGGATCTTGGCCCCCATGGCCTGGAACTTGGCCGGCGCCTCCAGGAACTCCTTGATCTCCTGCAGCTCGGCCACGGCTTCGTCGGCCCCGGCCACGTCGGCGAAGGTGACCTTGGGCTGGTCCTTGGAGACGGTGCGGGCCTTGGCCTTGCCGAACTGCATGACCCGGTTGCCGCCGCCCTGCATCATGTTGAGGATGAACACGAAGCCCACCAGCAGCAGCAGGATGGGCAGGGAGCTCAGGAACAGGCTGAGCAGGGCGTTGTCATGGTGCTTGCGCACCTCGACGGCCGCGCCGGAGTCGAGCAGCTGCCTGGTGAGGTCGGGCCCGGCGCGGTTGAGGAAGGACACCTCGACCTTGGCCCCGTCCCTGAGGTCGGCCCGCACCTTGTCGTCCCCGTCCAGGACCTGGGCCCGGACCACGTCGTGGTGGGCGATGCTGGCTTCCAGGGAGGTGAGCGAGACGTGCTGGCGGTCGCTCTTGTGCCTCAGGACGCTGGTGGCGACGAGCAGGGCGGCCACGGCGAGCACGATGTAGAACACGATGCTGCGGAAGACGCGTCTCATGGGTGCCTAGCGCAGCTCAGCCGTTACCTGCATCTGGCTGCCTAGGGTACAGATCCCACCGCTCCCAGGTAGACGTACACGTCCCTGAGGTTGCGGTACCTCTCGCCCACGTCAAGCCCGTAGCCCACCACGAAGTCGGGCGGGATGCGGAAGCCCACGTAGCGCAGATCGGGGTCGACCCGCTGCAGTCCCTCCTTGACCAGCAGGGCGCACACCTCGAGGCTGGCCGGATGGCGGGCAAGGAGGTTGCGCCGCAGGTAGGAGAGGGTGAGGCCGCTGTCGACTATGTCCTCCACCACGAGGACGTGGCGCCCGCTGAGGTCGAGATCGAGGTCCTTCACGATGCGCACGACCCCGCTCGTCTTGGTCGCGCTGCCGTAGGACGACACAGCCATGAAATCGCATTCCACCGGGAGCCTGATGTGGCGGGCCAGGTCGCTCATGAACACGAAGGCGCCCTTGAGCACGCCTATGAGCAAAGGCGCCCGGCCGGAGTAGTCGGAGGTGATCTGCCTACCGAGCTCGGCGATGCGTCCCTGCAGCTGGGCCTCGGCCACCACCACGGGCCCGAGCAGCGGGTCGCCCGAGACGTCGGCCGCCCGCCCGGGCTGGGCGCCGGCGCGCCCGGGCGGGGTGGCGCTCATCGCGCCGCACACTATCGACCGCCGGCACGCTCCAGCAGAAGCCTTCCCCGGCTGCGACGGACCCGTACGTCCCCGCCCACCTCGCAGGCGCGCACCTCGCCTCGGGCCACGGCGAGGACCCGCTCCACCGCGTCGCGGTCGGGGGGATGGGGCGGGCAGGCGTCGGCCCGCAGCCAGCGCCGGACGGCCCTGCGGGCCAGCGGGACCGGGGCGGCGGCCAGGGCCCGGGCGTCGGTGGGGTCGACGTCGGCGCAGAGGCTCTCGAGCAGCTCGGCGTCCTCCCGCATGACCTCGGCCTGGCGGGCCAGCACCAGGGCCACGTCGCGCCGGGCGATGGCCGCCAGAAGGGGCAGGGCCTCGTGGCGCAGGCGGTTGCGCAGGTGGGCGGGGTCGGCGTTGCTGGGATCGTCGACCGTGTCCAGGCCCAGGTCGCGGCACAGCCCGTGGGTCTCGCTCCGCCTCAGGGCCAGGATGGGATGGCGGGGCCCGGGCCTCATCCCGGCCAGGCCGTCCAGGGCCGCACCCCGCAGCAGGTTGACCAGCATCGTCTCGGCCTGGTCGTCGGCCGTGTGCCCGGTCGCGGCGTCGGGGGGCAGGACCGAGGCCCGGGCGGTGCGGGCCCTTGCCTCCAGGTTGGGCCCGGAGGCGACATCGACCCTCTCGGAGCGGAAGGCGGCGCCGAGACCGAGGCAGGCCTTCTCCACCAGCCCGGCCTCCTGCTCCGAGCCGGGGCGAAGGCCGTGGTCCACGTGCACTGCCGTGACCAGGCACCCGGCCGCCACGGCCAGGGCCAGGAGGGCCATGGAGTCGGGTCCTCCCGACACGGC
>VAXP01000141.1:36982-37464 GCA_005884125.1 Actinomycetota bacterium
GCGAGAGCAGGGCGGCGGGGGCCGGGGCGCGGGCGTCGATGCCGGCGGCGTCGATGCCCCGGCCCCCGGCCTCGAGGGGGCCGGCCGTCATCCCTCCGTGACGGGCAGACCGCCCTGGCGGGCCAGGGCCACGAGCTCGGGCACCGAGGTCACCCCGAGCTTGCGGGCGATGCGGCGCAGGCTGGCGTACACGTTGGAGCGGCTCACAGCCAGCTCCAGGGCCGCGGCCTGCACGGTCGGGGTGTCGGACACGGCCCGCAGCAGCTCCCGCTGCTTGTCCGACAGCGTCTCGTAGGCCTCGGGGCTGACCCGGGGGGCGCGGCTGTGCTGGGATCTGGCCTCTCCGGGGCCCTCCAGCTTGGTCAGCTTGGGCCTGGGTGCCCGGGCCTCGGGCTCGGAGGCGGCGCCCCTCTCCAGCCGGGCCAGCTGCTCCAGGGCCTGGTGCTGGGCCCGGCGCCGCTTGACCGGCTCGGCGTCGCCCT
>VAXP01000141.1:37506-63419 GCA_005884125.1 Actinomycetota bacterium
CGCTTGACCGGCTCGGCGTCGCCCTCCAGCGCCAGCTGGACCTCCTCGCGCAGCTCGGCCAGCGAGAAGGGCTTGGTGATGTAGCGGATGGCGCCCTCGATCCCGCCCCGGATGCGGTCCACGTCGTCGGTGCGGGCCGTCAGCATGACCACCGGGATGCGGGAGAGGTCGGGGTCGGGCTCGGCCTTGATGCTGGCCAGCACCTCCCAGCCGTCCACGCCGGGCATCATGACGTCCAGGATCACCAGCTCGGGGCGCATGCGGCGCACGGCGTCCATGGCCTCGGCCCCATCGGCCGCGGTCGCGACCTGGTGTCCGTCGAGCTCGAGATTGATGCGAACAAGCTCGCGGATGTCTGCCTCGTCGTCGACGATCAGGATGCGCCCCATCTCAGGCACCCCCAGGTTGGAGAAGGCCAGGTTAGCGATGGGCGGGCGTCGATGAGCCCACCCGCTCCACCCACGAGGCGGGCCGGCGGATCTCGGCCAGCGTAGGCAGGCACTCCGGCCCCTCCCACGCCCGGGCCAGGAGCTGGGGGCCCCCGACGGCCTCGACCGCCTCGATGAAGCGCTCGCCCAGCTCGTACTGGCGCAGCTTGGCCTCCAGGCCCACCAGCTGCTGCAGCAGGCGGGCCGGGCCCCGGGTCTGCTGGCGCCGCTCCCGCAGGACCCGGCTGAAGCGCTCGGCGCTGGGGATCTGGGCCGCCCCGGCCCGGTCCATGGTGACGTCGCCGTGGCCCTCGAGCAGGCTCATGAGGGCCTGGACCTGCTGGATGACGGCGTGCTGCTCGTCGCCGGTGATGAGGGCCAGGAGCCCACCGTCGGCCAGGGGGTTGCGCCCGGCCCGCAGCTCGTCCACCGCCCGCTTCAGCCCTTCGAGGAAGCGGCGGGGGTCAGGGTCGATGGAGCCCAGGCTGCGGTCGACGAGGCCGAGGAAGTGGCCGCGCATCCAGGGAATGCCCGTGAACTGGGCCCGGTGGGTCACCTCGTGGAGGGCCAGCCAGAGGCGGAACTCGCGCGGCGGGAAGGCGAAGCGCTTCTCCAGGGAGATGACGTTGGGTCCCACGAAGTACACGAGGTCCTGGTCCTCGGGCGAGTCGTCCTCCACCAGCAGCAGGTCGTACTGGCCCAGGACGCGCGTCGACATCCACCCCAGCATGATCCCGATCTGGGTGCCGGCCAGGGCCCGGCTGGCGGGGGCCAGCGGGCTGGCCGCCATGCGGGAGCCCAGCCGATCGGTGATGGGCTGGAGCAGGCGGCGGAAGGACGCCACGTTGGCCCGCACCCACCCGGCCCGGTCGGTGACGCGGGCCCGGGCCGGACCGCTGAGCGAGCGAAGGCCCGTGGCCGCGGCCACCAGGTCCTCGGCCTGGGCCGTGAGCTCCTCGAAGTCGGGCTGCAGGGAGTCGTAGTGGTAGGACTCGGAGAAGGGCTCCCTTCCCGCCACCCTCACCGCCACGCGCTCGGCCAGGTCCCAGGCGACCGCCTCGGTCACTGGCGGGGAGGCCGCATGGAGGTGATCTTCACGAAGTAGCCCACGGCCAGGGCCACCACGAGGGCGATGGTCATGCCCAGCAGGGCGTAGGAGATCCAGTAGTGCCAGACCCTGGCAGCGAGGACGGGCTCCATCGGGGGGATGGTAGAGGGCGCCACCGGACGGGGCCTGTCGCTCCCGCCCCGCCACGGCCTCAGACCGGGAAGGGGCCTCCCAGCCCGTCCAGCCCGCCCTTTTCCTGGCGGATGGCCGCGGCTATGCGGTCGAGGAGCCCGTCGGGAACCCGCTCACGGCACCTGAAGGCGATCATCTGGCGCAACTCGGCCTCGAAGTCGAAGGCGCTCAGACAGGGGCCGCACTCGTCCAGGTGGCGGGAGATGGCCGCCCGCCTCTCCTCGGTCAGCTCCCCGTCCAGGAAGTAGTACAGACGAGTGATGCTGTCGCCGCAGTCGTCCCCACCCGTCGTGTCCATAGCGCGTTATCCGTCCTCCGTGCCAGGGCCTCAGCGGCCCTGGGCTACCAGCCCCCGTGCCTGACCAAACTCGTACAACGCCTTCTGCAGCGCCCTTCTTCCGCGATGGATCCTGCTCATGACCGTCCCGATGGGCACGTCCATGATGTCGGCGATCTCCTTGTAGGAGAACCCCTCCACGTCGGCCAGCAGGACGGCCATACGGAACTGCTCGGGGAGGGACTCCAGGGCGTCTTTGACCTCGGCGTCGGTGAAGAGGTCCATGACCTCCTCCTCAGCGCTGCGCCCGGCCGCGACCGCTTCCAGGCCGCCCAGGCGCCGGTACAGGTACAGGTCCTCGACGTCGTCCAGCTCCGTCTGCTCGGGCCGGCGCCGGCGGGCCCGGTAGGAGTTGATGAAGGTGTTGGTGAGGATCTTGTAGAGCCAGGCCTTGAGGTTGGTCCCCTCCTGGAAGCTGTCGAAGGAGCGGTAGGCCTTGAGGTAGGTCTCCTGCACAAGGTCCTCGGCGTCGGCCGGGTTGCGCGTCATGCGCAGGGCGGCCGTGTAGAGCGAGGGCATGTGCTCCATGGCCTGCCCCACGAACCTCTCACGATCCGCCATACCGGCAGACTAGGCCCGGGAGGCCAGGGTCGCCCCCATCAGCGGCCCAGGCCGTGGTCCTCCCTCAGCCCCTCCACGAAGCGGTGGAAGGCGATGTGGTCCGAGGTGACCCGCCGTTGCTCGCCCTCCTTCTCGACGACCACGGTGTCGGCCGTGCGGGACTCCTCGATGGCCACCGGCACCCAGCCGTCCTCGTAGATCAGCCGCCGCAGCTCGTCGAGCTCCGGGTCGTCGCCCCACCCCGCCATGGGGACCTCCTCTCACGCCAGGGCGCGCTCGCGTCACTGTCGGGCGCGATACAGGCAGAGCCCGAGGTGGGACTCGAACCCACGGCCTGCGGTTTACGAAACCGCTGCTCTGCCGTCTGAGCTACTCGGGCGGAAGGCGACACCGGCGCGCCGCCGGGCACGGCCGGTGACGCGGACGGTCACCCTATCGCCGGGGGGCACCCGCTCCCGCGCCCGCCAGGGCCGTCGAGCCCGCGCCCTCGGCCGCGGAGAGGCGGACCAGCAGGGCCTGCAGCATCAGTGCCTCGTTGGGATTTCGCTCCAGCGCCTCGACCGCCTCCTGCACGACCTGGGCCGCATCGGCCCAGGCCCGGGCCGCGGCCGCAGCGCGCCGCGAGGCGTCCCCCGCGGCTCGGGCCAGCCGGTCCCGGCATCCTGCGGCCAGGACCGACAGGCCGAAGCGGAGCTCGTCGATGCGGGCCCGGCGCTGCTCGCGGCGGTGGCGGGTCTCGAGGTCGCGCTCGGCCCGGGCGTCGCGCTCGCCCGTCAGCTTGGCCCGGGCGGCAAGCTGTTCCGTCTCGGCCGCCTGGCGGCGTTGGATGGGCTCGGTCACGGCGTCGGTGGCGGCCAGCAGCTCGTCGACGAGTGTGGCGATGGTCGCCCCGGTGCCGTCCAGGCGCTCGAGCACCGAGGACCAGGCTCGCTCCCGGTCGGAGAATCCCGGGTCGGACGCGAGAAGCCGGGCCCGGTCGAGCCGTCCGCCCGACGCGGCTGCGGCGTGGTCGGCGTCGGCGGCCTCGATGCCCTCCTCCCGCAGAGCCTGGGCAAGGATCGAGGCGGGGATGGGGCCGAAGTCGACGCGGACGCAGCGGCTGGCGATGGTCACCAGGTCGGGGGGGAGATGGTCGGCCAGCACCACGAATACGGTCGTGGCCGGGGGCTCCTCGATCGTCTTGAGGAGGGCCGGGGCCGCCTCCTCCACCAGGTGGAAGTCGGCCAGCACGAGAATCCTGCGAGCGCCCTCGACGGGGCTGAGCGATGCCAGGCGCACCACCCTCCTCGCATCCTCCACGCTGATGGACGCGCCCGTCCGCTCGATCAGGACGACGTCGGCGTGCGAGCCGGCCAGGGCGCGGCGGCAGTCCTCGCACTCGCCGCAGCCACCTCGCGGGCACAGGAGCAGGGCGGCGAAGCCACGCGCCGCCGCGCGCTTGCCCGTACCCGGGGGACCGACGAACAGGTAGGCGTGCACCGGTGAGGCGGCCGCCGCCCGGAGCTGAGCCACGGCCCGGGGCTGACCCAGCACGGAGGCGAAGACGTCGCTCACGGCCGCTCGCCTCCCTTCTCGCACGTCTGGTAGGCGGCCCAGACGCGGGCCGCCACCTCCTCGACGGTACCCACGCCGTCCACGATGACCCATCGCGAGGTCTCGACCCGGGCCAGGGCCCGGAAGCCAGCGGCCACGCGCTCGTGGAAGTCGGCCTCCTCCGACTCGAGCCGGTCGAGGGTGCGACCCGAGCGGCGCAGGCGGGAGCGGGCCTCGTCGCCGGGCACGTCGAGCAGGATCACCAGGTCGGGCGCCAGGCCTGCTGTGGCCCAGCGGTTGAGGCACTCGACGTGGGACACGTCCAGCCCCCGCCCGTAGCCCTGGTAGGCCAGGGAGGAGGCCGTGAAGCGGTCGCTCACCACCGTGCGGCCCGCTTCCAACGCGGGCTCGAGAACCTCCACCACGTGCTCGGCTCGCGCCGCGGCGACAAGCAGGGCCTCGGTGCGGGCGTCGAAGGGGCCGACCGCGGGGTCGAGGAGCAGTACGCGGACGCGCTCCCCCAGGGCGGTCCCCCCCGGCTCGCGTGTCAGGACCGCGTCGAGCCGCTCGGCCAGGAGGCGGGCCTGGGTCGACTTGCCGCTGGCCTCGCCCCCCTCCAGGACGACCAGCGTCCCCCGTCCCGAGCGGGCGCCGGGCCCGGTGCCGGCCTCGCCGGCGCCGGTCACGCCCTGGCTTCGCCGGCCATGTCGCCCTCGGCGTGGCCCCCGCTGCCGGCGGGCGCCCGTCCCGCCGCGGGCGCCCGTACCGAGCGGCGGGCGAGCAGACCGGCGGCGAAGACGATCACCCCACCCAGCCACAGGCTGAGGCGCACGCCGGGAAGGGCAACGTCGACTCCGAGGAGCTGGGCGTGACCGCCGAGCAGGCGGCGCGACAGCGATCCCAGGAGCGAGGCGAGCAGCGGGGCCAGGGTGAAGGCGAGCAGGGCGCAGACCCGGATGAGCGTGTAGAGGGTGGCGAACACCCTGCCCCTCAGCTCGTCGCCCACGTTGGCCTGGAGGATCGAGAAGCCCAGGGCGTACACGGTGCCGGCGCAGATCCCCATCCCCGCCACCAGCACGCAGGCCGCGGCCAGGCTGGACATGGACGCTCCCGCCACCAGGCAGGTGCCGGCACCGAGCAGGGCGGCGACGAAGATGCGCTCGTGGGGCAGGCGCCGCTGGATGACGCTCAGGCCAACGATCCCTACGGCCAGCCCGGTGCCCAGCGCCGTGAGGAGCACGCCGAAGCCGGCGGTGCCGGCGTCGAACACCTCCTTGGAGATGACCGGACCCAGGGGCACGACCATGGCCCCGCCGATGAGCCCGGTGGCCACACCCAGGATCACGGCCCTGACCACGGGGTTGATGGCGATGAAGCGCCACCCCTCCTTCAGCTCTCCGAAGGTGCGGGCGAACTGGTGGTGGCCGTCGGCCTGCCTTACGGATCGGCGCGGCAGGGCGAGGGTGGAGATGATGGCGGCCGAGGCGAAGAAGGTGACGACGTCGACCCACAGGGCCAGGGACTCCTGACGCACCTGGAGGACGTGGAGAGCCCGGATGTGGCCGAGCCACTGGGCCACCTTGGCCAGGAAGGCGAACAGCGCGGATGCGACGGGGAAGGTCCCGTAGGCCACGGCCAGCGACATCGAGTTGGCGCTGGCCAGGCGGTCCGCGGGCACCAGGTTCGGGACCGACGCCTCCTTGGCCGGGGTCCACATCAGGGTGAGGATCTCCAGCGCGAAGGAGGCCAGCACCAGCATCGGGATGGAGCGGGCGAAGGGGAGCGCCGCGAGCACCAGGCCCCTGCCGATGTCGCAGGCCACCATCACCCGGCGCCGGTCCCACCGGTCCACGAACACGCCGGCCACCGGGGCCAGGAAGAAACCCGGGACGAGTCGAGCGGACAGCACCAGGCTCACCGCCGTCTCGGGCGAGCGGCCGCCGATGCGGGCGGCCAGGGCGGTGATGGCGACGAAGCCGATCCAGTCGCCCAGCGCCGACACGCCCTGGGCGAGCCACAGCCGGAAGAACGAAGGAGACCCGAAGAAGCGGTCTACCCCGGTCGGTGGCCGTTGCGATCCCACAACCGACAATGGCCGCGCCGCCGATACGGGGCGTGGCCCGGGTGAGTCGTCCGGTTCTCCGGCCCCAGACACGTACGACGGTTGGGCCACCGCGACAGGGTAAAGGACGGCTCCATGCGCGGTTGAGGATCCTCGGCGCTAACGCTCGGCCTTCTTGGCGTCGGCGTCGGTCACGGCCACGGGTGAGCCGTCGGCCCCGGCCTTCTCCGCGCTGACCGCCCCGGCCTTGGCCGCCCGCTTGGTGGACTTCGCGCTCTTCGCTGTCTTGGTTGCCTTGCTCGACTTGGTTGCCTTGGTTGCCTTGGTTGCCTTGGTTGCCTTGGTTGCCTTGGTTGCCTTGGTCGACGATCGGGCCCGGCCCCGGCGCTGGGACGGGCCCGCGGCCCGCCGCTCGGCAAGCAGCTCGGCGGCACGCTCGGGCGTGAGCTCGTCGACCGTGTCCCCTGAGCGGAGGGAGGCGTTCACCTCGCCGTCGCTGACGTAGGGACCGAAGCGCCCGTCCCTCACGACCATGGCCCGGCCCGTCTCCGGATCGGGACCCAGCTCCCGCAGGGGAGCCTGCACGGTCCGGCCCCGACCCCGCTTGGGCTGGGCGAAGAGGGCGAGCGCCTCTTCCAAGCCGATGCTCAACAGCTGCTCCTCCGACGCCAGGCTGCGGGTGTCGCTCCCCTTCTTGAGGTAGGGCCCGTAGCGGCCGTTCTGGGCCACGATCTCCTGGCCGTCTGCGGGATCCGCGCCGACCACCCGGGGCAGGGAGAGGAGGAGCACCGCGTCGTCCAGGGTGACGCTGTCGGGGGTCATCGATTTGAACAACGAAGCGGTGCGGGGGCGGTCGCCGCCGTTGGGCTCGACCTGGCCCAGCTGGACGTAGGGCCCGAAGCGTCCCGACTTCACCACCACCGGCAGGCCGGTGGCGGGGTCGGCTCCCAGCTCGCGCTCCTCGCTCGGGGCCCGGAGCAGCTCGAGAGCCCGCTCGACCGTCAGCTCGTCCGGGGGCAGGTCCTCGGCCACGGGCGCACGCTCGTCGCCTCTCTGCAGGTAGGGCCCGTAGCGCCCGACGCGCACCACGATCTCGGTGCCGTCCTCGTCGCTGCCGATCGGTATGGAGTTGACCTCGCGCGCGTCGATCTCGTCGAGATGGTCCGAGACCATGGACCGCAACCCGGGGCGGCCGTTGCCGAAGTAGAAGCGCCGCAACCAGGGGACGGCCTCCTCCTGACCAGTGGCGATCTCGTCGAGGTCGTCCTCCATGGACGCGGTGAAGCCGTAGTCGATCAGGTCGCGGAAGTGGCGCTCGAGCAGGCCCACCACGGCGAAGGCGGTGAAGGAGGGCACCAGGGCCGTGCCCTTCTTGAACACGTAGCCGCGGTCCTGGACGGTGCCGATGATGGTGGCGTACGTCGACGGCCGGCCCACGCCCAGCTCCTCCAGGGCCTTGACCAGGGACGCTTCGGTGTAGCGGGCCGGGGCCTGGGTGCTGTGGCCCCGGGGCTCGAGACCCTCCAGCACCAGGGGGTCGCCCTCCTCCAGCGAGGGCAGGTGAACCTCCCTGTCCTCCAGCTCGGCGTCCGGGTCGTCCGCCCCCTCCACGTAGGCGCGGAGGTACCCGGGGAAGGAGATGACCCTGCCGCTGGCCGCCAGCTCCACCTCGGTGCGCCCGTCCACCTCGGTGACCCCCGTGGCCCGCACCTGCACCCGCTGGCCCACGGCGTCGGCCATCTGCGAGGCGACGGTTCGCTTCCAGACCAGCTCGTAGAGACGTAGGTCGTCGCCCGACAGCTCACCGGCCACCTGGTCGGGGGTGCGGAAGGTGTCACCCGCGGGCCGGATGGCCTCGTGGGCCTCCTGGGCGTTCTTGACCTTCTTCTCGTAGCGGCGGGGCTGGTCGGGGACGAACCGCTGGCCGTAGAGGGCGAGCGCCTGCTGGCGGGCCGCCACCAGCGCCGTCTCCGACAGGGTTGTGGAGTCGGTACGCATGTAGGTGATGTAGCCGCTCTCGTAGAGGCGCTGGGCCACCTGCATGGTGCGCTGGGATCCGAAGCGGAGCTTGCGGGAGGCCTCCTGCTGGAGGGTCGAGGTCATGAAAGGCGGGTAGGGCCGGCTCCGCCACGGGCTCGTCTCCACCGACTTGACGCCGAAGCTGGCCCCCTCGAGACGGCGGACGAGCTCGGCCGTCGCCCCCTCGTCCAGGCGGACGACCTCGGTGCCGGCCTTGAGCTCGCCCGTTTCGCCGAAGTCCCGGCCCGTGGCCACCCGGAGCCCGTCCACGCCGACGAGGGTGGCGGCGAAGGTGGTGGGCCCGTCGGCCCGTCCCGCGGCGACGGGCGCGTCGAAGGCGGCCTCCAGGTCCCACCAGCCCGCAGCGCGGAAGCGCATGCGGGCCCGCTCCCGCTCCACCAGGATCCGGGTGGCGACACTCTGCACCCTGCCCGCCGACAGCCGGGGCATGACCTTCTTCCACAGCACGGGTGAGACCTCGTAGCCGTAGAGGCGGTCGAGGATGCGCCGGGCCTCCTGGGCGTCCACGAGATGGCGGTCGATCTCGCGCCACTGGTCCACGGCCCGGCGGATGGCGGCCCGGGTGATCTCGTGGAAAACCATGCGTTTGACCGGGACGCGGGGGGCGAGGACCTCGATGAGGTGCCAGGCGATCGATTCGCCTTCCCGGTCCTCGTCCGTGGCCAGGTACAGCTCCTCCGCCCCGCGCAACAGGCTCTTGAGCTTGGCGACCTGTGTCTTCTTCTCCTTGGCCACGACATATAGGGGCTTGAAGTCGTTGTCGGGGTCCACACCGAGCCGGGCCCAGGGCTCACCCTTGTAGGCCGCGGGGACCTCGGCCGCGCCCCTCGGCAGGTCGCGGACGTGGCCGATGGAGGACTCGACGACGAAGTCGTTGCCGAGGAAGCCCGCGATGGTGCGGGCCTTGGACGGCGACTCGACGATGACCAGGGATTTGGGCATGGCCTCGTGGAAGGCTTGGCAGACGCCGGCGGCGGTGTCAAACAGCCCGAAGCGACCGGTCGCCGCTCACAGTGGCCGGCGCTTGGGGGCGGGGTTGGCCCGGGTCGGGCCGTCCGGGGACGCAAGGCCCCCCTGACCTGGACCGGAGTCCGCCGACTACCTCGCCTGCCTCGGACGCTATGGGTGGCTGCTACCACGTGTGGTGGGCGGGCGGAGTCGCACCACTACCCTCCCGGCAGTGAGCCCGCGCCACCTGATCGAGACGTTCGGCACCATAGGTGTGCTGGCCATCATCTTCGCCGAGTCGGGCCTGCTCATCGGCTTCTTCCTGCCCGGTGACTCACTGCTGTTCACGGCGGGGCTCTTCTCCGCGCCTGGCGCGGCCGTCCACCTCAACCTCGCCGCCGTCACGGTCGGCTGCTTCTTCGCGGCCGTGGCCGGGGCCCAGACCGGCTACGAGATCGGCCGGCGCGCCGGCCCCCGGCTGTTCAACCGACCGGACTCCCGCCTGTTCAGGCGGGCCCACGTGGAGCGGGCCGAGGCCTTCTTCGAGCGCAACGGGGCCAAGACGATCCTGCTGTGCCGTTTCGTGCCCGTGGTGCGCACCTTCGCCACCGTCATCGCGGGCGTGGCCAAGATGGACGCGTGGAGGTTCTTCGTCATGAATGTGCTGGGGGCGCTCCCCTGGGCCGTCGGCGTCACCCTGCTCGGCTACGCGCTCGGGAAGAGCATCCACAACGTCGACCGTTACCTGCTTCCGATCATCGGGGTGATCGTCGTGGTGTCGTTCGTGCCCGTCGGCCTGGAGCTGCTGCGGGCCCGTCGCCGGGCCGCGGCCGAGCCGCGCTGACGCCGACCTCCGGCCCCGCCGGGAGCCGACCGGCTTGCTAGGTGGGCGAAGACGACTCGATCTGGCGCTTGACCTGGAGCAGCCGCTCCCGCAGCTCGTGCTCCTCCTGGCCCAGGTCGTAGATCCAGCGGTCGATGGCCGCCCGCAGGGTGTCGTCTCGAGAACCCCCCATCGCCAGCTCCCCGTTGGAGGGCGGGCCCACGGGGACCACGGCGGCGGGGAGGCCGGCGTCGAGACCGGTCGTGCGCCTCTTGGAGAAGGCGATGGCAGCCATGAGCACGACCAGGGCGACCGCGGCCACGCCGAAGCGGTAGTCGTCGTGGCGCGACTTGATGACGGCGGGGAGGATGAGGAGCGAGACCAGGTTCATGACCTTGATCAGCGGGTTGAGGGCGGGGCCCGCCGTGTCCTTGCACGGGTCGCCCACGGTGTCGCCGATCACGGCCGCCTTGTGGGCCTCGGAACCCTTGCCCCCCTCGTGGCCGTCCTCTATGTACTTCTTGGCGTTGTCCCAGGCGCCGCCCGAGTTGGACAGGAACACGGCCATGAGCTGGCCGGTGAGGATGACGGCGGCCAGGAAGGCGCCCAGGGCCAGGTAACCGATCCCGAAGCCGATGATCACCGGCGTGAGGACGGCCAGGAGGGCGGGGGTGGTGAGCTCCCGCAGCGAGGCCGCGGTGCAGATGTCGATGACCTTGCCGTACTCCGGCGTCTCCGAGCCGTCCATGATCCCGGGGTGCTCCCGGAACTGGCGTCTGACCTCCTGGACGACCGTCCCCGCCGAGCGGCCCACGGCCCTGATGGCCAGGGCCGAGAAGAGGAAGGCGACCGAGCCCCCGATGAGCATGCCGATGAAGGTCTTGGGATCGGCCACGTTGATCTGGGTGGAGATGTCGCGGAAGAGGGCCGTCCCCGTCTTGCCCAGGTTGAGCTCGGAGCCGATGGTCTCGATGAACGAGGCGAACAGGGCGACGGAGGCGATGACGGCCGAGCCGATGGCGAAGCCCTTGGTCACGGCCTTGGTGGTGTTGCCCACCGCGTCCAGGCTCACCATGACGCGGGCGGGCTCGCCCTCGAACTCGCCTGACATCTCGGCTATCCCGGCGGCGTTGTCGGCCACCGGGCCGAAGGTGTCCTCCGACACCACCACGCCCGTGGTGGCGAGCATGCCCATGCCGGTGAGGGCGACCAGATAGAGGGCGAACTGGATGTTGCCGTGGGGGGACAGGCCGACGGCGACGGCGATGGCCAGGGCGATGGCGATGATGGCCCACACCGTCGACTCCAGGCCCACGCTCAGCCCCGACAGCACCGTGGTGGCCGGCCCGGTGCGGGCGGCCTCGGCGATCTCTCGCACCGGGGACCTCTCCGTGGAGGTGAAGTACTCGGTCAGCTTGCTGACCACCTGGGCCAGGACCAGGCCCGCGACGACGGCCCAGAACACCCGCAGCTCGTGCACGTAGAACTGGGCCACGAGGAAGGTGCCGATGACGGTCAGCACGCCGGCCACGGCGAAGCCGCGGTTGATGGGGGCCATGGCCGTGCGGTCATTGGGGGTTGCCCGCACCATGTACACGCCGACAATGGAGGCGAGCACACCCAGGGCCCGCACGATCAGCGGAAAGATCACGCCCAGGGCGGGGTTGAGGCCGATGGACCTGAAGGCGGCGTAGCCCAGGATGAGGGAGGCCACCAGGGTTACCTCGTAGGACTCGAATAGGTCGGCGGCCATGCCCGCGCAGTCGCCCACGTTGTCGCCCACGTTGTCGGCTATGACGGCCGCGTTGCGGGGGTCGTCCTCCGGGATCCCCGCCTCCACCTTCCCGACGAGGTCGGCGCCCACGTCGGCCGCCTTGGTGAAGATCCCCCCGCCCACCCGCATGAACAGGGCGAGCAGGGAGCCGCCGAAGCCGAAGCCCACCAGGATGGCGGTGGCCGAGTTCTGGAAGAGGGCGATGATGGCCGTGGCCCCCATCAGACCCAGCCCCACCAGGAACATGCCGGCGATCCCACCTGTACGGAAGGCCACCTTCAGCGCCGCGGGCAGCGAGCCGCTCTTGGCCGCCGCGGCCGTCCTCACGTTGCCCCGCACGGCCAGGCTCATGCCGATGAAGCCGGTGAGGCCGGACATGAAGCAGCCGAGCAGGAAGGCGGCGGTGCGGAAGACGCCGGACTGCGCGAAGTTCAGGGCCTCGGCCCCGCCCGGCTTCACGACGCGCGTCGAGGTGATGAACACGAGCACGGCCAGGGGGACGACGATGATCAGGATGGTCCTGAACTGGCGCTTGAGGTAGGCGAGGGCTCCCTCCTGGATGGCGGCCGCGATGGTGCGCATCACAGGGGTGCCCTCGTCGGCGGCCAGGACGCCCCTCATGAGGGCGAAGCCGACGAGGATGGCGAGCACCGCACTGGCGAAGGAGAACGCCAACCAGAACCACTCGATGCCACGCAGATGGAAGGCCTGGTACCCGCCTTCCGCGGCGAAGACGCGGATCATGCCGACTGCTCCTTTCTGTCCTGCTCGCCGGGCGCGTGGCGCTCGGGGCGCGCCTCCTTGCGGACGAAGATCTGCTGGGCGATGCGCTCGCCCACGGTGCGGTCCTGGCCCTCGACTGTCAGCACCAGGGGGCCGTCGAAGGGGTGCTTCTCGCGCACCACTACCCGCACGCCGGGGCGCAGGCCGAGGGTGTCCAGGAAGGCCACCACCTCGGGGTCGGTGGACCCGGGAACGGCGACCACGGCCGCGTCGCCGGGTTCGAGCGCGTACAGGGGCGGGAGCTCGGCGATCTCTCCCATCTCGGGCTCGGGGATGGGAAAGCCGTGGGGACACGTCGCCGGCCGGTGCAGGGCCACGAAGAGGCGGTCCTCGACGTCCTGGGGCAGCTCGTGCTCGAACGACGCGGCGAAGCGGTCGGCCTCGTTCCAGGGATAGCCGAGCATGTCGGAGAGGAAGCGCTCCACGATGCGGTGACGCCTGATGGCGGCCACCGCGGCCCGCCGGCCCACGGCGGTGAGCTCCACCCCCTTGTAGGGGCGATGGTTGGCCAGGTTCCGGTCGGCCAGGCGCTTGACCGCGGCCGTGGCCGTACCCGGGCTCACGCCCAGGGCCTCGGCCAGCGCACCTGTGTGCGCGTCAGAGCCGGCCTTGGTCAGCCGGTAGAGGGCCTTGAGCGTCTCGCGCTCGGACTTGGAGAGGATCATGTCCGCGGTCATTTTTCCCCGAGAGAGAAGCTAAGTTTTGTAGCCCAAAAACGTCAAGCTCGCTCTGGGTGAGGCGACCACGCCCTCACGCACACGGGCTCAGGGCCGTCGCGGCTCAGGGCTGTCGCGGGCTCAGGGCTCGAGGTCGGGCTCGGCCGGGCCGCAGTACATGACCAGGCTCACCCTGGTGCCGCGCTGGGAAGGGGTGAAGTCGACCTCGTCGACCAGGGTGCGGATGAGAGGTATGCCCAGCCCTCTCTCGAAGTTGAGACGCTCGGGGTCGGTCACGGGCGGGTGGTCGCGCAGGCGTTGGGGGTCGAAGCCGGAACCCTGGTCCTCCACGCTCACCCGGAGACGGTCGTCGCCTTCCCACCACCGCAGCAGCACGCGCTCGTCCACCTCGCCGGCGCCGTGGGCCTCGATGGCGTTGGTGCACGCCTCCGAGACGGCCAGCTTCAGGTCGTCGATGCGGTCGTCGGCGATCTCCCGGCGAGCCGATGCCAGCGAGGAGACGACGAGGCGAGCCAGGGCGACGAACTCCGCTCGGGCCGGAATCTCCAGCTCGATGGGATCGGACCCCGGGGCCGGCTCCGGCGCCGTCATGGGTGCGGGCTATCCCGCGGTCGCCGCTTCCACGGAGTCGTGGATGGCGAAAACCTTGGTCAGCCCGGTGATCTCGAAGACCTTGAGTATGCGCTGCTGGGTGCAGACCAGGGTGAGATCGCCGTCGTGGCTCCGGAGGCGCTTCAGCCCTCCCACGAGGACACCCAAGCCCGTGGAGTCGAGGAAGTCGACCCCTTCGAGGTCCACCACGATCTGGTGCTTGCCCTGGCTGACCAGCTCGACCAGCCGCTCGCGCAGGCGGGGCGCGGTGTACACATCCACCTCGCCGTGCACGGCGAGGACCGTGTAGCCGTTGCGCTCGGTCACGTCGAGGCTCAGATCCATGTCGGGGCACCCTCCTGGTCGCCCGGCTGCCGCAAGCGGGGCCTCCTTGACGTCGTCCACCTGGACATGCGACCAAGGTAGTGGCTTGGGCATGCGAGGGGCATGTACGACCGCGCCTCAGCCCGCCAGGCGACGCAGCTCTCTGGGCCTGGCCGTGGCCGCCACCGCAACGGACGCCGTCGGGGAGGGCGGAGCGGGAATGGGGGCGGGCACGGGCACGGCCCGCCGGCCGGCCCGGGCCGGGGGTCTGGGGCCGGGCACGGGCAGGGCCTCGAGGTCGGGGTCGTGGCGCACCTCACCCCGAAGCCACAGCAGGTGCAGGGCCACCGCCGTCACCAGCAGGCCCAGCGCGAAGAGAGCCCACGGCCTCACCCGGGCGGGGCCGTCACCGGCGCCGAGCACGGTGGCCCGGCGGGCCACGGGGTCGCCACCCCGTCCCGGCTCGGGCTGGGCGGGCGAGTAGGGAAGGGCGGTCTGGAAGCCGGTGTCGACCTCCGGCGGAGGGCGCAGGGCCGCGGCCCGGGAGTGGTCGAGCAGGGCGGCGAAGCCGGAGAGGTCGACCCTGCCCGTCCTGGCCAGCGCGGGGGCCAGCGGCGCGGGCTGGGCCGCAGCCGCACCCTGGGCCGCCGTCGCGCCCGCCGTGCCCGCGCCCGCGGTGCCCACGGTGGTCGAGGCGCCGGCCGGGGCGGGGACGGCCAGCTTGGGCGAGAAGTCCGACGTGGCCGTGACCCCGCTGGTGGTGCCGGGTCCGGCCGAGCGCACGGCCTCGACCTGGTACTGGTAGGCGGTACCCGGCGTCACGTCCGAGTCGGTATAGGAGCAGGCCGAGGGCGAGCAGAGGGTGTCGCCCTTGGCGATGGTGGGCACCTTGCCCCCGGTGTAGGAGGGTGTGCGCAGGAGCTGGTAGCCGAGGAGGTCGGGCTCGCTGTTGGGCCGCCAGCCGACGGTGGCGGAGGCCCGGTCGGCACCGAGGGCCACGGTCGGCGGGACGGGGCGGGCCGGAGGGACCTGCATGACGAAGCTCTGGGTGGCGTTGTAGGGGCCGTCCTCCAACCCGGCCGGGTTGGCCTCCCACACGGTGACGACGGCGAGGTAGTGGCCGTTGTAGGGGAGGGTGGGCTGCCAGGCGAAAGGAGCGGCGGTCGTGTACCCGGCGGTGCCCGTGACCACGGTCGTCAGGTCGACGAGCCCGGCCTGGTCGGTGTCTCTGACCTCGAGCTGGATGTTGCGCGACAGATGCTCGGCCGTGTCGGGGGCGGCCGAGCCCCGGATGGCGGGCTGTGACTGGTAGGCCTGACCACCCGCGGGCGAGCTGATGCTGATGGTCGCGGCCGCTCCCGCCGGTCCCGCGCCGCTGAGGGCCAGAGCGGCGCCAAAGGGAGCCACCAGGCTGCCCGCGACCAGGGTGCGCGCCAGACGGGCCATCACGCGCTGACGGCCGTGCCCTTCATGTCCGCGGACACCACGATGCGGTGGCTGGCCGATCCCTTGGGATGGCACGACGTCAGGGTCAGGCTGGCGTGGCCGGGGGTGCTGGCCACCACCGAGCGCTCGTCGGCGGGCACCACGAACGGGTCGCGGCTCACCTCGTAGGTGCAGGCGCCCACCGGCGTCTCGAGCACGATGAGATCGCCCGGCCCGAGGCGGTCGATGTTGGCGAAGGGCTTGCCGTAGGTGGTGCGGTGCCCGGCGATGGCTACGTTGCCGCTCTCGCAGGGCAACGGCGTCTCCGGGTAGTGGCCCGCGCCCGCCTTGAGGGCGCTGGCCGAGGTGCCCTCCACGACCACGACATCGACTCCGATCTTGGGGATCTTGATGCGCGTCAGGCTGTCACCCACCCTCAGGGACCGGTGCTGGTAGGCCTGGCGCAGCTCGGGGCTGGCCAGCTGGTGGCGCAGATTGCTCTGGACGCGGCTCTGGTAGAGGTTCGTGTAGAAGGGGTAACCGAGCAGCCCCACGGCCGCGACGAGCAGGCCGACGGACAGGGCCGACACTCCCCGGCGGGCCCACCGGTGGTGTCGCAGGTACGACACCAAGGGCCGGGCCGGACCCCCTGGGGCCGGTGCCGGGCGTGCTGTGCGGGTGCTGGTTGCTGGGTCAACGAAGGGCATAGTGGTGTCCAGCCTCGCGGGGGAGAGCCTCGGGCGGTGGGACCGCCAGGAGCTCAGTTCTCGGTCATCGGTCCTTGGCCCAAAGCGCGCTCCTGCGCACGATCAGGGCGAGCACCAGGGCGCCGGCGCCGGCCATGGGGATCCACGGCGTGCCGCCCGTGCGGGGCAGGTCCCTGGGGAGCTGGGGCTGGGGCAGCGGCTTGATGACCGCCGGCGTGCCGCCGACGCCAGCCTCGGCGTGGGCGAACTTCAGCGACAGCAGCGCCGACTTGTTGGTCGCGTCGGCCGCATCGCGCAGCAGGTCGACCCTGACCCCGTCGGCGGTGGCGCCCATCGAGCCGTCGGGGTTCGTGGTGGTGGCGCCGTTGGCGACGGTGATGTCGGTCTGCAGGGGGGTCCCTGCGAACAGCGACTGGGTCTGGCCGGGCGTGACGGAGATATCGGGCACCTTGAGGGTCGGGTTGAAGTGCACGGTGACCAGAGCGGCGTTGAAGGTGGCGTTCGACTTGCCCGTGACCCGGTCGTAAACGGACTGGGCCTGGGAGGAGCTGACCGTGATGGTGGCCAGCGGATCGGTGCTGACCAGGCCGTTGGGGTTGGTGCCCACGGGTGAGGGAAGCAGCTTGATCACCCCGCCGGCCGCGGTGGCCGTGGAGGTGACGGTCTTGCCGTTGACCGTCACGTTCGAACCCGAGTTGCCCAGCGATGCGTTCACCGTCTCGGTGTTGAGCACGCTGTTGAGCACGTCCACCAGGGGCTGGCCCACGGTCGGGACCTGACCGATGCCCTGGAAGATGGGCGTCAGCACCTGGTTGAGCGGTTGGGTGAGCTGCAGGGTCTTCACCAGGCTGGCCATATTCACGGAGAGAGCGGCCACGCTGCCCTGGCCCGTGGCCACGGGCAGCCCGTTGGCCACCGTCACCGAGCTGGCCGCGCAGGCGGTGTTGAGGGACAACCCCACGTCCGCGGCAGGCACGGCCACAGGGCCGCACGTCTGGGGGTTGGCCTGTGAGGAGTTGTCGCCCTTGACCTGCGCGGTCTGCAGCGTCCCCGACAGGAGCTCTCCGGCGGCGTGGGCCGTGGCCGACAGCGTCGAGTCGACCTTGGCGTCCGACACCCCGAAGGTGAGCGAGTTGGCGGCACCGTTGAGCGTCATGGTCAGGTCGAGCGCCTTGCCCGCCGCGCTCCCGACGTAGACCTCGGGGGTATCGGCCCCCGCAGTACCGGCGAGCAACATGCCCGCGCACAGGCACGTACCGATAGCCGCCCCCACCCGACGGAACCTCATGCCGGCCCCTCTCTGTCGTGCAACCTCTGTCCCTTGCCGGCTCGCCGCCCCGGAGCCGTCTCTGAACGCATTCTTCGGCGTCCGATGACCCCATCCCTGCTGACCTTCACAAGCTCTCTGGCCCCCGCTTGCCCCCGGAGACGAACGCCGCGAATGGCGCTAATGTCGCAATTCCCCTCCGACCGGGAGCCACCGGGGTTTCCGCGGCGTGCGGATGGGCTAGGAGATCGCCATGGCCGTCTGGGTCCCGCTTTCGGTCTTCGGGACCCTGGGCCTGCTGATGGGACTGCTCTTGCTCTCAGCTTGGGTCGAGGAGCGATTCCTGTCGCCGGAGGCCCTGGTCGCGGCCGCCCTGCGATCCAAGAGCGCCACCCCCGAGCAGGCCGAGGCCCTGACGGCCCAGCAGCTCGAGCAGGTGCTCCCCCGCAGGACGCGGGCCCCGAGCCGGCTCGAGGTGGTGGAGGCCGGCTCGCGCAGCTGAGCGGGTGATGAAGGGCCCCGCCCGCGGCGGGGGCGGGCCGCGTCCATAAGCTCGTCTGCCGTGGAGGCCGCCTTCTTCGACCTGGACAAGACGGTCATCGCCAAGGCGTCGATGGTCGCCTTCGGCGGCCCCCTCTACCGGGAGGGTCTCCTCTCCCGTCGCACCATCCTGCGGGCCTTGTACGCCCAGCTCGTCTACATGCACCTGGGGGCGAGCGAGCAGAAGCTGGCCCGCATCCGGGACTCCGTCCTCGCCCTGACCAGGGGCTGGGAGCGCCGGCGGGTCAGGGAGATCGTGCGGGACACCCTGGAGGAGGTCGTCCAGCCCATCATCCACGCCGAGGCCCAGGAGCTCATCGCCGAGCATCACCGGGCCGGCCGGCTGGTCTTCCTCGTCTCGGCCTCGCCCGAGGAGATCGTCGAGCCCCTGGCCGCCTACCTCGGGGTGGACGGCGCCATCGCCAGCCGGGCCCGCATCGACGCCAACGGCCGCTAGATGGAGTTCTACGCCTACGGCCCCTACAAGGCCGAGGCCATGCGGGACCTGGCCGGGGCCCGGGGCATCGACCTGGCCAGCTCCTATGCCTACTCCGACTCGTACACCGACGTCCCCATGCTCGAGGTGGTGGGCCACCCCGTGGTCGTCAACCCCGACCGGGTCCTGGGCAAGCTCGCTCGGGACCGGGGCTGGGAGGTGCGCCAGTTCGTGCGGCCGGTGCCGCTGCGCGAGGGCCAGCCCGTCCGGGGCAAGGGCCCGGCCGCAGCGCTGGCGGGCACGGCCGCCGTTGCCCTGGTCGGCGCGGGGCTGGTCTGGTGGCGCGTCCAGGCCCGCCGGTCGCCTTCCAGCCCGCCCCCTGCGGCCTGGTCGTCGAGGCTGCGTCAGCTGTCGAGCCTGCCGGCCCGGCTGCCGTCGCAGCTGTCTGGGCTGCCGTCGCAGCTAGCAGGGCTGCCGGCCCGGCTGCCGTCGCAGCTACCCCGGCCGCCCATGCTGGTGGGCCACCCCGACTGACCTGCGTCAGGTGCGAGGTGGTCTCAGCGCTGCGGTCGGCGCCGGGTCAGCGCTGCGGTCAGCGCCGGGTCGGCGCTGCGTCGGCACCGGGTCGGCGCCGGGTCAGTGCCGGGTCGGCGCCGGGTCAGTGCCGGGTCAGTCCGTCCGCAGCTTCCTGGCCGCCACCGCTCCGAGGGCTATGAGGACCGCCAATAGGAGGAGCTTCTTCATGGCGCTGCACCGTAGCCCCCGGCGGGGCCCAGCGGGAAGGGCCGGGGCGGAGCCAGCGGAATTGTTAGAGAGTCGAACTGTGGAGAAAAACGCGCGCCTGGCGCGACTCATCCTCCACTCGATCCTGCACTCGTCGGGCGGGGGGGCCGGGTAGCGTCCCGACCGGAGGTGTCCGGGCACCTGGTGGGCTCCCCCGCCTTCAAAGCGGGTGGGACGGGCGCTCCCCGTCCGGCGGGTTCGATTCCCGTCCACCTCCGCCAGGCTCAACCCGCGCCGCGGGCGCCGCGGCACGGGGGAGGCGAGGGCAGTGCGGAACGACGGCGGTACGGGAACGACGGCGGTGTGGACCGACGGCGTTGCGGCGGGGCGGCAGCCCGCTCAGACGGTCAGCAGGTCGCGGGCGCCCGTGTCCGACGAGGGGTGGCGGAGCTTGGACATGGCTCGGGCCTCGATCTGGCGGATGCGCTCCCGGGTGAGGTTGAAGTGCTCACCGACCTCCTCGAGGGTGCGGGGCTCGCCCCGGTCCAGGCCGAAGCGAAGGCGCAGGATCTCCCGCTCGCGCTCGTCCAAGGGGGCGAGCAGGCGGGCGATCTCGACGGGCAGGAGCGAGGTGGCCGCCACCTCGAAGGGCGACTCGGCCGAGCGGTCCTCGACCACGTCCCCGAGCTCGGCGTCCCCGTCCTCCCGCAGCGGCTCGGACAGCGAGAGGGGCTCGGCCCGGAAGCGGAGGGCCTCGATGAGCTTGTCCTCGGGCATCTCCACCTCTGCCCCCAGCTCGGCCAGGGTGGCGGGGCGGCCCAGCTTCAGCTCCAGGCGGGCCTGGGCCTTCTGGACCCGGGCCAGGGTGTCGCCGGCGTGGACGGGCAGGCGGATGGTGCGGCCGGTGTTGGCTATGCCCCGGGTGATGGCCTGGCGGATCCACCAGGTCGCGTAGGTCGAGAACTTGAACCCTTTGCGCCAGTCGAACTTCTCGACTGCGTGCATGAGGCCGAGATTCCCCTCCTGGATGAGGTCGAGGAGGGGCAGACCTGAGGCCTGGTACTTCTTGGCGATCGACACCACCAGGCGCAGGTTGGACTGCACGAACGTGCGCTGGGCGTCCTCTCCACCCTGGGTGCCACGGCGGAGCTCCCGGCGCCGGGCCGCGCTTAGCTCCCGGCCCTTTTCGTCCAGTTCGCTCCGGCAGGCGTTGCCCAGCTCGATGGCCTGGGCCAGGCGGACCTCGTCATCCTTGGTGAGGAGCGGGTACTGCCCGATATCGGTCAGATAGAGACGTACGAGATCTTCCTCATCCCGTTCGACTCGCTCCTTGGGCAACGGTTTCCACCCTTCGTCGTCTGTGCCGGATCGTGGCCTATGTACAACATGCCGCCGTGACGGCCGATTCCCCGCGGCGGGGGAAGGCAACAGGCGATATCGCTGTCACCATACTGGCGACGTCAAGGGCCACTCTGAGTGGTATTTCGGCAGGAACATGGGGTTTCGACAGGGAATCCTCCACTTCCTGCTCGTCCTCCTCGTCGTCTACTCATTGTCATACCCGGCTACGGTCCCGAATCGTGCAGGAGAGCGGAATCACCTCCCCCGACGGTCCGGCCGGTGGCGGTGAGGTCGAGGTCACCCTGGTCACGATGGTGTTCGAGACCGGCGGCGACGAGGACGCCGCCGGTCGCCTGCTGGGGGTGCTGGCCAAGTACGTCGTGGTGTCCCGCCAGCAGCCGGGATGTCGCAACATCGATCTGTGCCAGTCGGTGACCACGCCCGGGCGCTACGTCGTCATCGAGAAGTGGGAGTCGCCGGAGGCGCAACGGGCGCATTTCGACTCGCCCGACATGGTGGAGATGGCCCGTTCCTGCCAGGGCCTGCTGGCCCGCAAGCCCGACATAGACCTACTCGAGGGCCTGTCGGCCCACGACCTGCGCTGAGGCCGGCCGGGGTCGGCCCACGACCTGCGCTGAGGCCAGCCGGGGCGGGTCCCCTGAGGCGGGCCCAGGCCGGTCGCCCCGGACGGGCCCAGGCCGGTCGCCCCGGACGGACTCAGACAGACTCAGGCAGGAGCCGGCCGTTCAGGCCGGTTGCCGGGCCGAGGCGGTGGCGGCGCAGGCCGCCTCGATGTCGGCCCAGGTCAGGTGCTCGGCGTTCCACAGCCGCTCGAAGGTGGCGTCGGCCACGTCGGTGAAGCCGTGGCGGTTGCGGAAGTGGTAGAGGCGCCGTGCCTTGGACGGGTGCAGCCCCAGACGATCTGAGCGGCCCACGCAGTAGGCGTCCCAGGCCGTGGCCTGCTGCAGGGTGAGCTCGGCGTCGGGCGGGGGCTTGCCGAAGTCGGGGTCGAGGCGGTCCTTGATCCGGTGGAAGACGCGGCCCAGGACGTCGACGACGGAGTCGTCGGACAGCTGCCTGGGCTTCTTGGCGTGCTCGAAGGCCCCACCCTGCACGGCGATGGTGATGGGGTCGATCGACTCCACCCGCACCCGCCCGAGCGGGCTCTGCTCCTCGACCTCGATGCGGATCTCGACGTCGGCCGGCAGTCCCACCAGGCCGGCCACCTTGGCGGCCAGGTCCTGGATGCGGCCGCTCTCGAAGTGGACCAGTGTGAACGCCTCGGGGATGACGACCACCTTGGTCATTAGCCGGCCTCTGCCGCCGCTCCCGCCGTCGCGCCGGCCGTGCGGGCTCGGGCCTCGGCCCGGGCCTGGCGGGCCAGATCGGAGATCTCGTCGATCTCGTCGACGGTGAACCCGGCCATCTCCCTGAAGCGGCGGGCCAGGTGCACGGGGCTGTCCTCGTCGTCGCCCCGGAAGCCCCCGCCGGAGAAGAGCTTGTCGACGATCCTCTGGAACTCGAGGGCCCGCTTACGCCGTTCGGGGTCGTCGACGGTGAGGCGGCGCAGCCAGTCAGATCCCATCTTCACGTGGGTGACCTCGTCGGCCAGCATCCAGTCCTCGCAGAACTCCAGCACGGGGTCGCCCACGACGTTGCCGAACTCCTTCATGGTGTTGAACACGTCGATGGCGAGACCCTCCAGGGCCCGGTTGACCCCGGTCAGGCGGAGGACGGGGTCGGGGTTGCAGGCGGCTTCGAACAGGAAGGTGGACTCGGCGAACTCGCCGATCTCGGTCCCCATCCACTCCGAGAGCTTCACCGAGATCTCGCAGTGGCGAGCTTCGTCCCAGCACTGGCGGGCCATGTCCAGCTTCAGCTGGAAGGGGACGTCGTCAGACCCGGCGCCCACCTCGAAGTCCCAGCAAGTGCGCCCCGCTCCCTCCAGGGCCTGGATCTCGCCCACGAAGATGCCGTGCATCAGGGCACGGGCCGCGTCGGGGGCACCCGGGCGGTCCGGGGTCAGGCGGGCGCCGACCCGTCCGCCCGTCGGTCCCCGACCGTTGCGAGGGTCCGAGATGCGCTCGACCATGTTGACCCGCACGAACCGACCGTCGCGGGCCAGCTCATCGGGGGGCATGTTCTTCTTCATACCGGCACCTCCTCGGTCATGGTCTCCGGAACACTGCCAAGACTGCCGGGCCCGGCGACTCCGCCTGCCCGCAGCATGATCTTCTCCAGTCGGGTCTGGTGAGCGGCGGCCCGCTCGACCTCCTCGTCCGTCTCGATCAGGGCCTGTATGAGCATCTCGCCGTCGCGCCAGTCGTCGAACTCGTCGTTGAGGGCCAGCTTCAAGGACCGGATGGTAGGCGCATCGGTGATGGTGGAGGTGTTGTTGAGGTGGTACGTGTAGGCCGCGATCTTGCGGGGGATCAGCACCCGGTACACGCCCACCAGCTTCTCGATGGTCTGCCCCTGGTCCTCGGGCTCGGTGAGGACCTTGAAGAACTCCTCCATGGCCTCGTTGGGAGGCCGGGTGAGGCGATCGGGGTTCATCTCCCGCAGCTCCGGTAGGCGCTTGTGCCACAGCTCGGAGTGCCAGGCGTGCTTGTAGCAGTGCGTCCCCAGGCGCATCTTCACGTCGAGCTCGGGGACGGTGGCCACCCATCCGCCCAGGGCCTCGAACAGGCGCATCTCGACCCACTTGTAGTGACCGACCCGCTTGGCCGTGTCCTCCACGGTGAAGGTGCCCGGCAGCTCGCGGCGGTCCCAGGGGGCGAACGGGGCTCTGGGCTTCTTGGGGTCGGCCATCGGCCCAGCATCGCTTCCCTTGACCGGTGGGTCAAGTACGGGTCGAGGGCCTCACGGCCGCCGCCTCATCCCGGGTAGCGGCTGGTGATCGGGAGCCTGCGGTCCTTGCCGAAGGCCTTGGGCGTCACCCTCACCCCGGGCGGGTTCTGGCGGCGCTTGTACTCGGCCCGGTCGACCAGGCGCACCACCCGCCGCACCAGGTCGGCGTCGAAGCCGGCCTCGATTATCTCGGCCGCGGTCAGGTCGCCGACGACGTAGGCCTCCAGGATGGGGTCGAGGAGCTCGTAGGGGGGCAGGGACTGGTCGTCGCGCTGGCCCGGGCGCAGCTCGGCCGACGGGGGCTTGTCCAGCACCGAGCGGGGGATGACGTCGCGCCCCTCCACCCGGTTCCGGTGCTCGCAGAGCCGGTACACCATGGTCTTGGGAACGTCCTTGATCACGGCGAAGCCCCCGGCCGAGTCGCCATAGAGGGTGGAGTACCCGGTGGCCAGCTCGCTCTTGTTGCCCGTGGTCAGCACGATCCAGCCGAACTTGTTGGAGAGGGCCATGAGCAGCACCGCCCGTACGCGCGACTGCAGGTTCTCCTCGGTCAGGTCCTCGGGCAGGCCGGCGAAGGAGGGACCCAGCATCTCCAGCAAGGCGCGGTGGGCCGCCTCGATGGGGATGGTCCGCAGCTCCAGGCCCAGGTTGTCGGCCAGGCGGGTGGCGTCCGACAGGGAGGCCTCGCTCGAGTAGCGCGAGGGCATGGCCACGCCGTGGACGTGCTCGTGGCCCACCGCATCGGCGGCGATGGTCGCCACCAGGGAGGAGTCCACCCCGCCGGACAGGCCGATGACCACGTCGCTGAAGCCGTTCTTGGCGACATAGTCCCGGGTCCCGAGCACGAGGGCGGAGTACACCTCCCCCACCGGCTCGAGCACCGCCGGCCTGGGCGGCACGCTCCGGGGCTGGCCGGCCGCTCGCGAGCTCTGGCTCACCACCTCGACGGGCAGGGGCACCCCGGCGTAGCGGCCCCTGGGGTCGAGCAGCCGCTTGCGGAAGACGGGCCTGACCTCGAGGTCGAAGATGAGGATCTGCTCGGTGAACTGGGCCCCGGCCGTGACCACCCGCCCGCCCTCGTCCAGCACGAGGGAGGCCCCGTCGAAGACGAGCTCGTCCTGGCCTCCGACCTGGTTCACGTACACCAGCGCGCAGGAGGCGTCGGCGGCGCGCGTCGCCAGCATGCGCTCGCGCTCGGCCAGCCTGCCCGCGTAGTAGGGGGACGCGTTCAGGTTGGCGACCAGCTCGGCCCCCCCGGCCGCCTGCTCGGCCACGGGACCGTTGGGACTCCAGGCGTCCTCGCATATGGAGACCCCGACGCGCACGCCCGCGATCTCGAACAGCGCCGGGGGACCCGAGCCCGGTGTGAAGTAGCGCTGCTCGTCGAAGACGGCGTAGTTGGGGAGCAGCCGCTTGTGGTAGCGGCCCACGACGCGGCCCCGGACGCACACGGCCGCGGCGTTGTGCAGGTCGCGGCCCGCGTCCACGAAGCCGACGATCGCCGCGCACTCCCGGGTGCGCGCGGCCAGGGCCTGCAGCGCCTTGAGGTTGTCGGCCACGAACCCGGGCTTGAGCAGCAGGTCCTCGGGCGGGTAGCCGGTGACGGCCAGCTCGGGGAAGACGGCGAGGTCGGCTCCGGCCTCCTCGGCCTGCTGGAGCGCGGCCAGGATCCGCTCCACGTTCCCGTCGAGATCGCCAACCACGGTGTCGAGCTGACAGGCGGCGATGCGCAGGCGCGCCACGACCGGAGGCTACCGACTCCACTGTGCCCGGCCCTCCTTGGGAGCAGCCCTCGCCGGGGCCGGCTTGCCCGCCCACCGTTCCCCGGCGAATCTTGGCCCATGCCCCAGAGCGCGGCTCCGGCCCGTCCCTCCCCGGCTGGAGCCCCGGCCCCGACGGACCAGGTCGTGATCGCCACCGAGGCCCTGACCAAGGTCTATCCGGGCAACATCCTGGCCGTGGACCACCTCGACCTCTCCGTGGACCAGGGCGAGATCTTCGGCCTCCTGGGGCCCAACGGCGCGGGCAAGACCACCACGGAAGGCATGCTCACCACCAGGGTCCTGCCCACCGAGGGCAGGGCCTTCGTCGGCGGTATCGACGTCGTCGCCGAGCCGGCCCGGGCCAAACGCGTCATCGGCGTGGTGCCCCAGACCAACACCCTGGATCGGGCCCTGTCGGTCTGGGAGAACCTGTACTTCCACGGCCGCTACTTCGGCATGGGGGCGAAAGAGGCCAGGGCCGCGGCCGACTACCGCCTGGAGCAGTTCCGGCTGGCCGACCGGGCTTCCTCACCGGTGACGGCGCTCTCGGGTGGCATGGCCCAGCGGCTCATGGTCGCCCGGGCCATCCTCCACGGGCCCGCCATCCTCTTCCTGGACGAGCCCACCGCCGGGCTCGACCCCCAGAGCCGCTTGGCCCTCTGGGAGATCCTCCGCCAGCTGCACACGGAGGGCCAGACGATCCTCCTCACCACGCACTACATGGAGGAGGCCGACCAGCT
>VAXP01000142.1 GCA_005884125.1 Actinomycetota bacterium
GTTGCCTGGCGACTCGTCCTCGAAGTCCCAGTCCACCTTGCGCTGCAGGTCGGCCACATAGGCGTTGATCAGCACCGAGGATGCCGCTATCGGGTTGGAGTCCCCCGAGCCGCGCAGGAGGATCCCGTACTCGGTCTCGATCCCGCACACCTTCTGGATGGCCACGGATCGACCCTACCCGTCCACGGACCCGTGAACTACAGACCATCGGGAGACGCGCCCGCGCCGCTGGTGGAGCCGCGTCCCAGCCGGGCCCCCCGTCCCCCCCGCGCCCCCGTCCAGACGAGGCCGGCTAGAGGTACTGACCGGTGCCCACCCGCTCGATGGCGCGGCCACCGGTGGTCTCCTTGCCCTCCGAGAGGATCGTGCGCACGTAGACGATGCGCTCGCCCTTCTTGCCGGAGATCTTCGCCCAGTCGTCGGGGTTCGTCGTATTGGGCAGGTCCTCGTGCTCCTTGTACTCCTGCCTGATCGACTCGAGCAGGTCGGAGGTCCGGATGCCTCTACCTTCGCCGGCGATCGTCCGCTTGATGGCGAGCTTCTTGGCCCGGCGCACGACGTTCTCGATCATGGCGCCCGAGGAGAAGTCCTTGAAGTACATCATCTCCTTGTCACCGTTCTGGTAGGTGACTTCCAGGAAGCGGTTCTCCTCGTCGGCGCGGTACATGTCGGCCACCGTCCTGTCGATCATGACCGACACGGCCTTGGCCCGGTCGCCCCGACCGAGCTCGTCGACCTCGCGGTCCTCGAGCGGGAGGTCCTCGGTGAGATAGCGGGAGAAGATGTGGGCGGCGGCCCGCTCGTCGGGACGCTCGATCTTGATCTTCACGTCGAGGCGTCCCGGACGCAGGATGGCGGGGTCGATCAGGTCCTCCCGGTTGGAAGCGCCGATGACGATCACGTTACGAAGTGCCTCGACCCCGTCGATCTCGGCCAGCAGCTGGGGCACGATCGTGGATTCCATGTCCGAGCTGATGCCCGTCCCACGCGTCCGGAACAGGGAATCCATCTCGTCGAAGAAGACGATGACGGGCACGCCCTCCTCCGACTTCTCGCGGGCGCGCTGGAACACGAGGCGGATCTGGCGTTCGGTCTCACCGACGTACTTGTTCAGGAGCTCGGGCCCCTTGATGTTGAGGAAGTAGCTGCGGGCCTGCTTGTCGCCCGAACTCTCGGCCACCTTCTTGGCCAGGGAGTTGGCCACGGCCTTGGCGATGAGGGTCTTGCCGCACCCGGGCGGGCCGTAGAGGAGGATGCCCTTGGGGGCGGGCAGCTTGTGCTCGACGAACAGCTCCCGGTGAAGGAAGGGGAGCTCCACGGCGTCGGTGATGGCCTCGATCTGTTCGTCCAGGCCGCCCACGTCCTCGTAGGAGATGTCGGGCACCTCCTCCAGGACGAGCTCCTCCACCTCGGGGCGGGGCAGCCGCTCCAGGAGCATGCCCGTGCGGGGGTCCATGAGGATCGAGTCCCCGGCCCGGAGCTTCTCGCCCACGAGCTCGTCGGCCAGCTCGGCCACCCGCTCGTCGTCCGCCCGGCCCACGATGATGGCCCGCCGGCCGTCGTCGAGGATCTCCTTGAGGGTCACGACCTCGCCCGCCACCTCACGGCTGCGGGCCAGGACCACGTTCAGGGACTCGTTGAGCACGACCTCCTGGCCCCGCTGGAGCTGGGTGGCGTCCAGCTCGGGGTGGAAGGCGACGCGCATTTTGCGCCCTCCGGAGAACACGTCCACGGTGCCGTCGTCGTTGGTCCCCAGGTAGGTCCCGTAGGCCGCCGGGGGCTGGGTGAGCTTCTCGACCTCCTCTCGCAGGGCGGCGATGTGCTCGCGCGCCTCACGCAGGGTGTAGGTGAGCTTCTCGTTCTGGGAGACGGCCTGGGCCAGCTGCCCCTTGGTCTCCAGCAGCTTCTCCTCCAGGGTGCGGACGCGCTTGGGAGCGTCCTGGAGGCGCCGGCGGAGGGTGATTACCTCCTCCTCGAGCACCTTGGCCTGTTCCTGGAGCTCCGCGACCTCGCGCTCATAGGCGGTCAGCCGACGCTGGTACTCAGAGTCCGCCGTCGGGACCACCTCCTTCCGTCGTCCTCCACCCCTGTTCGGGACCATACACCGGCACCTGCGGAACAGGTGTCACTTTCAGCGCCCCCCGTGGCCCTCCGTGACGCATTTCACCCGCCAGTACCGTGTAAATTGACAGCTGCGGTCGGGCTACCTATGGTCGACGTGTCGCCCGCCGCGGCCACAGAGCAGAACAGACCGGAGAGCGAGACCGGAGAGGGAGTCCATGAAGGTCTGGATCGATCAGGATCTGTGCACCGGTGACGGTCTCTGCGAGGAGATCGCCCCCGCGGTGTTCACCCTGCTGGACGACGGGCTCGCCTACGTGAAGGAAGCCGACAAGGTCTTCAGCGACCCCGGCGGGCCCGAGGGCCTGGCCGCGGTGCCGGACGGCATGGATGACGCCGTGATCGAGTCGGCCGAGGAGTGCCCGGGCGAGTGCATCTTCATCGAGGTCGACTGACCCACAGTCGGCCGCGAGCTGAGCGTGGGCTGAGAGAGCCGGCGGGGTACGTGTCAGTCGGCCAGGCAGGGCCCGGTGGCCACTGCCCCGGCCCGGGGACGGGACAGATCGGCCGTCACCTCCCGGGTGGTCAGGGCGTAGGCGGTCCCGGGCCGGTCGGGGGCGATGGCGAAGGCCACCCCGACGACGGCCCCGGCGTGGTCCACCAGCGCTCCCCCGGAGTCACCCGGATGCAGCACCGAGGCGAGTATGAACACGTCGCGGTGGGTCGTGTGGCTGTCGTAGAGGTCGCGCCCGACGGCGTCGACCTCCTGCTGCACCCTGGCCGGGGACACCACGACCCGGGACGTTCCCTCGGGGTGGCCGAAGACGGCGCCGACGGCCCCGGGGCCGCCTGAGCCCAGGCCCATGGGGATCTCGCCCAGGGCCCCCACCCTCAGCAGGGCTATGTCCCGGTCGGCGTCGAACAGCACCACGGTGGCCGCCAGTGACCTCCCGTCGGGGCGCAGGACCTCGGTGGAGCGCTCCCCCGCCACCACGTGGGCGTTGGTGACGACCAGGTCGGGGGCCACCGCGAACCCGCTTCCCTCCTGGATGCGATGGCAGGCCTCGCCCTGGACCTTCACCGTCGAAGCCTGCACCCGGGTCAGCACCGCCGGCGCCAGCCCCGAGTCGGCGGGCGGTGGCCCCGCTGCGGGCGCGGGACGGAGGGCGTCGAACACGCTCGGGAAGCGATTGGCGCCCACCAGGCGCCGCAGGGCCTGCAAGGTGTCCGGGGGTCGGGGCAGGTGGGAGTCCACGGCGCGGGCGATCACCGAGTTGCGCACCTCCCGCGACACCGAGGGAGACGAGTCGGCCATGGCCGGCACCAGCAGCCAGAAGGCGGCAAGCACCCCCACCGCACCGGCCGCCGCTCCCGCGCCCTTGTCCACGAGCGACAGAGGCCCGAGCGGGAGCACGCTGCGGATCCGCGAGCCCACGATCAGACCCAGGGCCTGGCCCGCGAGCGAGCCGCCTACGAGCACGATGGCCGCGACCATGAGGCGGCTGGCGGGGGTGGAGCCGTCGACGAGGCGGATGGCCGCGGGCAGCTCGCGCACGGCGATGAACAGCCCCAGGGCGAGGCCGACCCACGACGAGGCTCGCGCCAGAAAGCCCAGGCGGTAGCCCCCGATGACGGCGGACACCACGGCGGCGAGAACGATCAGGTCGAGGAGGTTCACGGTGGTCGAGGGGTGGCTCGGTCACCCCGCCCGCACCATAGGGGTCGGGCCGGGGCCGCCGGGCCTAGGTCGAGAGCAGCCGGGCCGAGGTCAGGAACCCGGTGTGGCCGACCATGCGATGGTCGGGCCGGACCGACTGGCCCTCGACGTGCCAGCCCCGGTGGAGGACCTCGACCGTCTCGGCCAGCCCGAAGGGCCCCGACGCGAGCGTCTCCCGCAGCTGGGCGACCTGCCCGATGGTCGGGAGGTAGGCGACGAGGATGCCTCCCGGGCGCAGGGCTCCCTCGGCGTGCTTCACGACCCGCCACGGCTCGGGGACGTCGAGGACGACGCGGTCGAGGCCGGTGGCGTCGACGCCCTCGTAGACATCGCGGTGCTCGACGCGGAACCTCTCGGCCGCGTCGGGACCGAGGAAGCCCTCCACATTCGCTCGGGCCCGGGACGCGAAGTCGGGGCGCAGCTCGTAGCCGGTCAGCTCGGCGCCGGCCCGCAGCAGGGTCATGGACAGCGCCCCCGAGCCCACCCCGGCCTCCAGCACCCTCGCCCCGGGGAAGACGTCGGCCAGCATCAGGATGGGGCCGAGGTCCTTGGGGTAGATGACCTGGGCGCCGCGGGGCATCTTGAGCACGAACTCGGCGAGGGTGGGCCGGACCACGACGTAGCGGCCCCCGGTGGTCGAACGCACGACCGTGCCCTCCTGCGATCCCAGGACGTCGTCGTGGCGGACGAAGCCGGCGTGGGTGTGGAACTCCGCCCCTGGGGACAGGGTGAGCAGGTAGCGCCGGCCCTTGGAGTCCAGCACCAGGGCCCGATCGCCGGGGGCGAACGTACGGGTCATGCGTCCCCACGGGCCCGGCGCCGCGGCCGCCCCACGGAGACTGCCTCGGACCGTGGGGCCGGGGCGGCGTGGGCCTTCTCCACCAGCCGGCAGAAGGCACACACCTCGCCCGTCGTGGGCGCGCCGCAGGAGATGCAGGGCCCGAGACGCTCCTGCTCGACGGTGGCATCGGGAACGAAGCGGTGCGAGGCCCGCTCCAGGAAGCCCAGATAGAAGGAGGCCTTGGAGCCGGGCGAGCGCTCCTCGATGGCATCGAGGGCGGCCTTGTACCCGAGGTGGCGATTGCCCTCGGCCATGGGGCACTCCTCGACGATGTAGTCGATGCCCCGGAGCACGCAGTAGGCGGCCATCTCCCGCTCCCCCAGGCGGATGAGGGGTTTGACCTTGCGCACGAAGCCCCGGGCCGCGGGCAGCACCGGGAGCTGGCGGCCCAGGTACTCGGTCGACCAGTGCAGCACGTTGCCGAACAGGACCGCGGCCTCGTCGTCGAGGTTGTGGCCGGTGGCGACCACGTCGTAGCCGCCCTCCAAGGCCGCCTCGTTGAACAGGTGTCGCTTGGACAGACCGCAGGCCGAGCACGGGACGCGCCGGGCCGCGGCCGCCCCGTCGGGGATCCCGAAGCCGTGCTCGGCCGGCAGGTCGAGGACCCGGAGCGAGAGGCCCCGGCCCTCGGCGAAACCAGTGGCGAAGGCCCGGGACTCATCGCTGTATTCGCCGATGCCCAGGCCCAGGTACAGGCCGTCGGCCTCGTACCCGAGGTCGAGGAGCAGGTCCCACAGACCGAGCGAGTCCTTCCCCCCCGAGACCGGGACCAGGACCCGGTCGCCGCGCTCGACCATCGCGTGGTCGTGGATCGCCCTTGCCACCTGCTCCCGGCAGTGGCGCAGGAAGCAGCCCGCGCAGAAGCCGGCGTTGTGGCGGCGCACCTCGATCACGGCCGGCTGCCGGCAGCTGCGGCACTTCATGCCCCGCCTCCCGAGATGACGGGCCGAACCTCCACCTCGTCGCCGTCCTCGAGCAGGACGTCGCCCGTGACCAAGGTGTCTTGCCTGATAACCAGGACCGACTCGCGGTTCAGGGCGAGGCGGTCGAGGAGGACGTGTACGCGCAACGGCCCCGCCATCTCCACCTCGCGCCGGGGATTCCGCAGCCGGATCTTCACCCCACGAGGCTACGCCCTGGCCTGTTGCCTTCAGCCCCCGTTGGCCGTGGGCTCCTCCGGGAAGTGGCTGATCACGATGGTCTCGCCCGGGTGCAGCTCCTCCTGGTACACGACCTTGGCCTTACCGTCGCGCCGCACCATGCGGGCGAGAAGGGCCGCGGCCCCAGCCACCACCCAGAGCCGGTTGCCACCCAGGACCCCGCGCCGCCACGCGTTGCGGGTCAGGTAGCTGATGACCCATTCCATGGGTCAGACCCGCCGGATCTCGACCACGGTCGTCTTCTTCTTTCCCCGGCGCCGGCCCAGGAAGTAGGCGGCGCCCACCAGCACCACGGCCAGCGCCGCACCCACGGCGATCCCTATGGGCTTGGCCGCCTGGGCCGTGCGGTCGACCTCGCCCTGGATCTGGCGCAGCTTGGCCTCGATGTCGTCGCGGGACACGGGCTCGGTGGCAGTCACCACGTCACGACCTCCGTCGCCTTCTTCTGTCTCTTCCCCGGACCGCGGCCCAGCCCGCCAGAGCGACCAGGACGAGGGACGCGCCCGCGGTGATGGCGTACGGGACCCAGGTGAGGTTGCCGGTGAAGGCCGTACCCGTCTCGTCCTGCAGGGCCCGCAGGCCCCCGACCAGGAGCAGCACCAGACCGCTCCCCAGCACCACCGAGCCCGTCACCCCGGCGACCACGAACCGTCCGAGCCCCTTGGCGGGCTCGACCGTCTCCTGCTTCAGATAGGCGAGGGCCAGCTCCCACAGCTCGCCGACGAGCGCCGGGACGCTCTTGCTCTCCCGAGTGTCGAGCACGGTTCTTCCTACCATCTTCAGCTCGGGTCATCCCCACGTCAGCTGCTCGACATGCGGAAGGCCAAGAGCTCGGCCGCCTGGACCGCGGCCAGCTCCAGCAGGCCCATCCTCTCCCCCGCGTCGTCCGCCTCGAGCAGCCGCTGCTGGTCCGCGGGCCCGAGCGGAGCGATGGCACAGAGCTGCCAGGCCGCCACCTCGGGGCGCTCGTCCAGCTCGACCGTGGCGGGAACGACCTCCCGCTCGGCCAGCTCGGCGGCCAGTCCCAGGGCCCGCCGCACCGCCTGCTCGGCCCCGGCCATGGCCGCCTGGGACGGGCGGTCCGCTTCGTCTCCCAGGCGCTCCACCAGGGCCACCGGGTAGGGATCGTCGGGGAGCCAGGTGCGCACCCGCACGCGGGTCGTGCCCCGGGCCCGAAGGACCCAACGGCCGTCGGGGAGCTCGAGCTCCTCGACGATGCGGGCCACCGTCCCCACCGAGAACCGCGTGTCCCCGCCCCCAACCTCCGAGCCCCGCTCGATGAGCACCACGCCGAACTGGCGGTCGGTGCGAAGGCAGTCCCTGGTCAGGGTGCGATAGCGGGGCTCGAACACGTGCAGCGGCAGGTCCATGTGGGGGAAGAGCACGCACCCCAGCGGGAACATGGGCAGCGGGAGCAGGGGCGGCCCGGCGTCGGCGGGGTCCACCTCGGCCTGCTCCGCCTGCTCGCCCTGCTCGTGGTCGCTCATCCACCCGCCGGGCCCAGATCGGCGGTGGGCGCGACCGCGGGCCAGCGGGCCAGGGCTACGCCCACCCGTTCCTCCAGGGCCCGGCCCAGTGCGTCGCGGGCCACGTCGTTGACGATCATGGAGAAGGCCAGGGGGGCCGCGTCCTTCTCGTCCACCAGCCCGCTCAGGCTGACGACGGTCTCGAGGGAGCCCGTCTTGGCCTTCAGCCGGCCCGCGGCCGGGGTGCCCAGGAAGCGGCGGCCCAGGGTGCCGCTGCGGGCCGCCACCGGGAGCCCCGCGGCGATGGCGTCGGCCGGGTGGGGTGCCTGCAGCGCGTCGAGGACGAGCTGGCACGAGGCCCGATCGGCGCGGTCGAGGCCCGAGCCGTCCACGGCCGAATACTGATCCACGGGCAGGCGGGACGACAGCAGGGTGGCCCGCACGACCGACAGCCCCGACGCAGTCGTGCCCTGCCCGCCGAAGCGGGCACCGAGCTCTTTGACCAGGTCCTCGGCCGCGTTGTTGTCGCTCTCCCGGAGCATGGTTCCCACGATCTGGGCCACGGGCAGGGAGGGGAGGCTGGCCAGGACCGGCGCCGTCCTGGGCGCCACGCCCTGGGCGGGCGGGCCCGTCACGGCCACGCCCCGGGCCTGGAGCAGGGCGGTGAGCACGCCCGCCGCGTGCACGGCCGGGGCCGGGGCGATGACCACCCGAGGCGTGAACTGCGCGAACCCGTCGTTGACCACCAGCGCCCCCATCGGCCCCACCTCGCCGGCCGCGGCATAGGCGGGTTTCCAGGTGGGGATGAAGCGCTGGCCGTCGTAGCGGGTGTCGTCGCCCACGACGCCGCCCGTGATCTGGCGCACGCCCGCGGCCCGGATCCTGTCGGCCAGCTGCTCGTAGGCGGTGTGGGGCCGGGGCTCGACCGACGGCGGAAGCAGGTCGGCTTTGGTGAAGGTGGTGGCGAAGTCGTTGGTGTCGAGGAGGGGGTCGCCCCCGCCCACGACCCAGAGGGGACCGGAGACGACGCCGTTGACCGGTGGCTGGGCGGCCCGGGCCTCGGTGACGAGCTGGGCCTGAGGTCCGAGCCTGGCCAGGACGGCGGTGGCGACCAGCAGCTTCATGTTGGACGCGGGTATCAGCTGATCGGTCGGCCGCCGCCGGTAGATGGGCCGCCCGTCCTGGTCCACGAGGAGACAGGAGTGGGCGCTCGCCCCGCCCAGGGCGGGGTCGGCCAGGGCCGCGTCCAGATCGGCCCGCAGGCGGGCGTCGCTGGACCAGCGGGACAGGAGGGCGGGCACCCTGCGCAGCGAGAGCACGGGCGCGGCCAGCCCTGCCTGCCCTCCCGGCCCCGACACCGCGGCCGCAGGCCGCGGCACCGCGTCCGCCGCGCCGCCGGCGCGGGCCGGCGCGAGCAGGACGGCGGTCAGGGCCATGAGGGCCGTGGAGAGGAAGAGGAGCCCGGGCGGGCGGCGGCTCACCGGCGCGTGGGGACGGGCGCGAGGGGCGGTGGGAGGGCTAGGGCTCGAGGGCGGCGCGGAAGAAGGACCGCACGTGGGCCAGGCGCTCGTCCATGGCCTCCTGGCCCTGGGGGTCGCGGTTGAGCAGCGACTCGAAGAAGGGCAGGTAGGAGAAGTAGCTGAGCACGGTCCCGAAGGCGGTGAGGATGAGCTGCTCCGGGTCGTGGCGCCGGAACCGCCCGGCGTCCATCTCCTTCTCGAAGAACCCGGTGGCGTCCTCCATGAGGGGACGGAGGGCGGCGCCCAGGTCGATGCCCAGATGGCTCCCCTCCTCCAGCCCCTCCCGGATCACCAGGCGCACGAAGTCAGGGTTCTGGGCGAAGAACTCGAAGGCGGCGGTGATCACATGGTCGACCTTGGCCCACCCGTCCTTGGGCTCCTCCACGGCCTCGTCCACCCGGACGAACCAGTCGGCCAGGGAGACCTCGAACACCTCCCTGTAGAGGTGCTCCTTGGAGGGGAAGTGGTGGAGCAGGCTGGGACGCCTGATGCCCACGGCCAGGGCGATGTCGTTGAGGGAGGTTCCGTCGTAGCCGTGGGCCGCGAACAGGCGCCGAGCCTCCTTCAGGATGGCCTCGCGCGTCGACGGGGGTGCAGTGTCGGTCGCAGGACGGCGGGCCGTGACGGCCATTCGAACAGGGTATCGGCCGGTCCGCCACCCCGGGCGCGACCCCGGCGCCACGAGGGCCGCGGGACGTGGCGGAACCGGTGCGCCTACCGACCGGTAGGTAGGGGGGTGTGCGCTAGCCTGACAGGATGCCGCCGGTCCTCCTCGCCGTCCTGGTCGGGCTCGGCCTCAGCCAGTTCGCGACGCTGGTGACGACCGTCTACCTGCACCGCACCCTGTCCCACCGGGCCATGGCCCTCACACCCGGCCCCACCTTTGCCTTCCGGGTCCTCACCTGGATCACGACCGGGATCCGGCCCCGCCAGTGGGTGGCCGTCCACCGACGCCACCACGCCTTCACCGACGTGGAGGGCGACCCCCACTCCCCCGTTCTCCCGTGTCCCGCTATGCCCGCGACCTCCCCCCCGACCGCCTCGACCGGGTCCTGTTCGACCACGCCTCCATCGGCCTGGGCATGGGCATCGCCGCGTTGTGCCTGGTGTTGGGCTGGCGCCTGGGCTTGATGGCGGCGGCCGTCCACGCCGTCAGCTACCTCCTGCTCAGCGCGGCCGTGAACGCCGTGGGCCACCGCTTCGGCAGCCAACCCCGGCCCATCACCTCGCGCAACAGCCAGTGGCTGGCGTGGATAACCGCGGGCGAGGGGTTGCACAACAACCACCACGCCGCCCCCACCTCGGCCCGCTTCGCCATGAGCCGGGGAGAGGTCGACCCGGGCTGGTGGCTGGTCCGCGTCCTGCAGCGTTCTGGGCGGGCCAGCATCCGTCACGGCGAACCCCGCCTCAAGCCCGCGGGCCGCGCCGCCGCCTAGCCCAGGGCCCGTCCGGGGCGGAGGAGCCGCTCTCGCCATGGCAACCCAGGAGCTGCGCGCCTCCGCCGTGGTCACGCCGGACCGCGTCCTGGAGCCGGGCGCGGTCGTGGTTGATGACGGTGTGATCGCCGACGTCGTGCCTCTGGCTGGCGTCGATGCGGGCGCCGTGCCCGCCCGCACCCTGGCGCCGGGCTTCGTGGACCTGCAGGTGAATGGCCACGGCGACGTGGACATGGCCCACGCCCAGGGCGAGGACTGGGACCGGCTCGACCGTCTCCTTCTGGCCCAGGGCGTCACCACGTGGTGCCCCACCCTGGTCACCGCCCCGCCCCGGAGCTATGGCCCCGCCCTGGGCCGGCTGGCCACCGCCCGCGCCCGCCCCCAGCGCGGCCCTAGGCCGACGCTGGCCGGCGTCCATCTCGAGGGGCCGTTCCTGGGCGGTGCTCCCGGCGCCCACCCCCGGGAGTGGCTGCGGCCCATCGACCTCGGCTGGCTGGCCGGGTTGGCCGCGCCTGCGAGCGTGGCCGTGGCCGTGGTGACGCTGGCCCCCGAGCTCGACGGCGCGCCCGAGGCCGTCGCCGCCCTGGTGGAGCAGGGCGTGCTCGTCTCCCTGGGACACTCCACCGCCACCTACGACCAGGCCCTGGCCTGTGTGGACGCGGGCGCCCGCCTGGTGACCCACCTGTTCAACGCCATGGCGCCCCTGCACCACCGGGCCCCGGGCCTGGTGGGGGCGGCCCTGGCCGACGGGCGCCTGGCCGTGTCGGTCATCGCCGATCTCGTCCACGTCCACCCCGCAGCTCTGAGGGCCGCCTTCCTGGCCAAAGGCAGGGGCGGGGTGGCGCTGGTGACCGACGCGGTGGCGGTGCGGGCAGGACGGGTGGGCGGCCTGGCCCTGGTCGTGGGCCAGGACGGCGCGCCCCGCCTGGCCGACGGCACGCTGGCCGGCAGCGCCCTCACCATGGACCGGGCCGTGCGCAACTGCGTGCGGACCGCGGGAATCGACCTCGGTGCCGCGGTCGACGCCGCGGCGACGACGCCGGCGCGCCTGCTGGGTCTGGGCGACCGCGGGGAGCTGGCCGCGGGCCGGCGGGCGGACATCGTCGCCCTCTCCCCCGCGCTGGACGTGACCGAGGTGTGGGTCGCAGGCGAGCCGGCGTGGGCGGCGTCCGGCCCCGACCACGCCGGCGGGCCCGACCACCCCGACTAGCTTGACGGCGGCATGGCCCGCTTCGCGGCTGCTCTGTCGCAACACCCGGTGACCGCCCACGCGGTGGGTGAGGCTGCCGGGCAGGTGCTCGAGCGGCTGGGCGAGGACCCCGACATCGCCATGCTTTTCGTCACCAGGCCCCATGCCGGCGCTCTCGAGGACGCGGCCGCGGCCGTGCGCTCCATCCTCCACCCTGGCACCCTGATCGGCTGCGCGGCCGAGTCGGTGGCAGGCGCGGGCCAGGAGGTGGAGCAGGACCCCGCGGTCACCCTGTGGGCCGCCCGCCTCCCGGCCGTCGCCCCGTTGGAGCTGCAGATCCTGCGCACCGACCAGGGCCTGGGGCTGGCGGGCTGGCCCGACGAGCTGCCCTTCGAGCCCGCCGCGGTGGTGCTGGTGGCCGACCCGTACTCGTTTCCGGCCGAGGGCTTCTTCAGCTGGCTGGCCGAGGCCCACCCCAAGGTCCCGGTCGTGGGAGGAATGGCCTCGGCCGCGCTGGGGCCCGGGGGCAACCGGCTGGCCATCGACGATCGCGTTCGCACCCACGGCGCCGTGGGCGCGCTCCTCGGCCCCGGCGTCGAGGTGGTGCCCGTCGTCTCCCAAGGATGCCGGCCCATCGGCAGGCCCTTGGTCGTGACGAGCTCGGACGGCCTCGTGCTGCACGAGCTGGCCGGCCGGTCCGCATATCAGCGCTTGCTCGAGGTGGTGCAGGATCTGTCGCCCGAGGAGTTGGCGGTGATCAACAGCGGCGGCCTGCACCTGGGGCAGGTGATCGACGAGCACAAGCCGGAGTTCCGTCGCGGCGACTTCCTCATCCGCAACATCCTGGGCGCCGACCAGGAGTCGGGCGCCGTCAAGGTGGCCGACGTGGTCGAGGTCGGCACCACCGTGCAGTTCCACGTACGCGACGCGGAGGCGGCGGACGACGAGCTGCGCTCGCTGCTTTCGGGCCAAGAGGCCGAAGGAGCGTTGCTCTTCACGTGCAACGGCCGGGGCTCGAGACTCTTCGGTGTGCCCGACCACGACGCCGGGGTGGCCGCCGATCTCCTGGGCGCGCCCCCCTTGTCCGGTTTCTTCTGCCAGGGGGAGTTTGGTCCGGTAGGTGGGCGAAATTTCCTGCATGGGTTCACTGCGTCCTTGGCCCTGTTCCAATCGCGGTGAGTGTCCTGGTGGCAAGGTAAAGACGGCCCGATACCCTCTTGGGTGTGAGAGATGACGAGATCCAGGAACTTGGACAGCAGCTGAGAGTTGACTCGGTGCGGGCTGCGGCGGCAGCCGGTTCCGGTCACCCGACCTCATCGATGTCGGCGGCCGATCTCATCGCGGTGCTGGCCGCTCGCCACCTGAGGTACGACTTCGACCACCCCAAGCAAGCAGACAACGATCACCTGATCTTCTCCAAGGGCCACGCCTCGCCCCTCGTGTACGCCTTCTTCAAGGCGGCCGGCGCCATCGACGACGACGAGCTGCTCACATTCCGCAAGTTCGGCAGCCGCCTCGAGGGACACCCCACGCCTCTGCTTCCTTGGGTCGACGTGGCCACCGGTTCTCTGGGACAGGGGCTGCCCATCGCCGTCGGCGTGGCCATGGCGGGCAAGCGCTTGATGCAGCTTCCCTTCCGGGTGTGGGTCGTCTGTGGCGACAGCGAGATGGCGGAGGGGTCCATATGGGAGGCCTTCGAGCAGGCTTCGCACTCTGCCCTGGACAACCTCACCGCCATCGTCGACGTCAACCGCCTCGGTCAACGGGGCGAGACCATGCACGGGTGGGACCTGGACGCCTACCGCGCCCGGGCCCAGGCCTTCGGGTGGCACGCCGTCGAGTGCGACGGCCACGACGTGGCCGACATCGATCGGGCCTTCGGCGAGGCCGAGCGCACGACGGGACAGCCGACGGTGGTGCTGGCCCGCACGGTGAAGGGCAAGGGCGTGAAGGCGGTCGAGGACAAGAACGGGTGGCACGGCAAGCCCCTGGACAACCCGGACCAGGCCGTGGCCGAGCTGGGCGGGATCCGCCACATCAGGGTCCAGGTGGCCAAGCCCGAGAACATCGAGCCCCGCTCGTTCCCCGACGTCGCACTGCAGCTGCCCCGCTACGAGCTGGGACAGAAGGTGGCCACCCGCAAGGCCTTCGGCGACGCCCTCACCGCCCTGGGGTCGGCCCGGGGCGACGTGGTGGCCCTCGACGGCGAGGTGGGGAACTCCACCTACACCGAAGAGTTCCAGCAGGCCCATCCCGAGCGGTTCTTCCAGATGTACATCGCCGAGCAGCAGATGGTCGCGGCCGCCGTCGGTCTCCAGGTCGTGGGGTGGGTGCCCTTCGCCACCACCTTCGCCGCCTTCCTGAGCCGGGCCTATGACTTCGTGCGCATGGCCGCCATAAGCAGGGCCGACATCCGCCTGTGCGGCACCCACGCGGGGGTCCACATCGGAGAGGACGGCCCCTCCCAGATGGCGCTGGAGGACCTGGCCTCGCTGCGCGCCGTCCACGGCAGCACCGTGCTCTACCCCTCCGACGCCAACCAGACGGCCCAGCTGGTGGCGCTCATGGCCGACAGGCAGGGCATCTCCTACCTGAGGGCCACCCGGGGCGCGACGCCGGTGATCTACGGTCCCGACGAGCACTTCGAGATCGGCGGCAGCAAGGTGGTCCGCTCCTCCGACCGCGACGACGTGACCATCGTGGGTGCCGGGATAACCCTGCACGAGGCCCTGGCCGCCGCCGAGGTGCTGGAGGGCGACGGGATCAGGGCCAGGGTGATCGACCTGTACTCGGTCAAGCCCCTGGACCGCCCCACGCTGCGGGCCGCGGCCCTGGCCACCCAGGGCCGGGTGATCACCGTCGAGGACCACTGGGCCGAAGGGGGGTTGGGCGAGGCCGTGCTCGCCGGGCTGGCCGAGGAGGACCTGCAGGCGTCCGTCACCGTGCTCGCCGTGCGCCACATGCTCGGGTCGGGCACGCCGTCGGAGCTGCTGGCCGCCGCGGGCATAGACGCCGCGAGCATCGCCGAGGCGGCCCGTCGACTCATGAAGACCGGAGGAAAGGCGACATGACCAGGCTGAACGAGCTGTACGAGAAGCAGCGCCAGAGCCCGTGGATCGACAACATCAAGCGCTCATACATCACCGGTGGTCAGCTGGCCAAGCTGGTCGAGCTGGGTATCAGAGGCGTCACTTCCAACCCCACGATCTTCCAGAAGGCCATAAGCGGAGGCTCGGAATACGACGAGCAGTTCGGCGCGCTCATTCGCTCCAAGTCGGTGGAGGCCGCCTACTGGGACATGGTCGTCACCGACATCACCGGCGCCCTGGCCATCATGCGCTCAGTACACGACAGCAGCGGCGGGGAGGACGGCTTCGTCTCGGCGGAGGTGGCGCCCGCTCTGGCCAACGACACCGAAGCCACCATCGCCGAGGCCCGCCAGCTCCACCAGCGCATCGACGAGCCCAACCTCTTCGTGAAGATCCCCGCCACTGCCGCGGGCGTCCCCGCCATCCGCCAGATGATCGCCGAGGGACGGAGCATCAACGTGACGCTGATCTTCGGTCTCGACCGCTACGGCGAGGTCATCGAGGCCTACCAGTCGGGGCTGGAGGAGTTCGCCGCCGGCGGAGGCGACGTCCACCAGGTCCACAGCGTCGCCTCCTTCTTCGTGAGCCGGGTCGACACCGAGGTCGACCGGCGCCTGGAGGCGATCGCTTCAGGGGAGGCCCTGTCCCTGAGGGGCAAGGCGGCGGTGGCCAACGCCAAGCTGGCCTACCAGCTCTTCCTGGAGCGGTTCCGCGGCCCCCGCTGGGAGGCGCTGGCGTCGGCCGGAGCCTGGCTGCAGCGCCCTCTGTGGGCGTCGACGTCCACCAAGAACCCCGACTACCCCGACCTCATCTACGTCGACGACCTGATCGGGCCCGACACGGTCAACACAATGCCCGACCAGACGGTGGACGCCTTCGTCGACCACGGGACCGTGGCCCGGACCGTCGATCGGGACGTGGACGAGGCCAGGCGCGCCATGGCCCGCCTGGCGGATGTCGGTATCGACTTCGACGACGTGACCAGGACCCTGGAGGAAGAGGGCGTCGCCTCCTTCTGCAAGTCCTTCGACGAGCTGTTGCAAGCCCTGACCGACAAGGCCGGCGCGCTCAGCGCCGAGTCGGGGACGGCGGGGCGCGGAAGTCCATAGGCGCTCGGGGAGACCCGAGGGGAAGGGAGGAACGGTGGCCGACCTGCTTGCCCGTCTGGAGGCTCGCGACGTCACGCTTTGGCCCGAGGGCAACGTGGCATCGAACCGCCTCGGGTGGCTCGACCTGCCCAACACGCTCCAGGCCGAGGCCGACGCGCTCATGGACTGGGCCGGGGGCGTCGAACAGCGCCGGGTGGTGCTGCTGGGCATGGGTGGATCCTCCCTGGGGCCCGAGGTGCTGGGCGCGGCCTGGCGGGCCGCGGGCAGGCGCGACGGGAGGGAGCTGGTCGTGCTGGACACGACCGACCCCGAGACCATCGCCGCCACCGACTTCAGCGACGCCTTCATGCTGGTGTCGTCCAAGTCGGGGAACACGCTCGAGGTCCAGGCCCTCTTCGCCCACGCCTGGAGCCTGGTCCCGGAGGGCGGTCGCTACGCGGCCATCACCGACCCGGGGACGCCCCTGGCCAAACTGGCGGCCGAGCACGGCTTCAGCCGTTGCTTCGAGAACCCTCCCGACGTGGGGGGCCGCTACTCGGTGCTGTCGCGCTTCGGAATGGTCCCGGCCGCCCTGGTCGGCTACGACCTGGCCGCCCTGGCCAAGGCCGCCCTGTCGGCCGACCGCCGGGCCGCGGTCGACCTGGGCGTGGCCATGGGCGAGGCGGCCCTGGCCGGCCGGGACAAGGTCACGATCGTGGTGCCCGAGGACTACCGGTCCTTCGGGCTGTGGGTGGAGCAGCTCATCGCCGAGTCAACGGGCAAGCGGGGCAAGGGCTGCGTGCCCGTGCCCACGACAGAGACGGAGCAGGGGCCCGATCGCCACGTCGTGCTCCTGGAGCTGGGCGAGCCCGAGGAGCTGGCCGCCGAGTTCCTGCGCTGGGAGATGGCCACGGCCATAGCCGGCCACGTCCTCGAGGTCGACCCCTTCGACGAGCCCAACGTGTCCGAGTCGAAGGCCAACACGGCCAAGGCCCTGGCCGACCTGCCTCTCCCCGAGGTCGAGACCCACGACCCCTCCCAGGTCGGGGCGTGGCTGCGCGAGGTGGTCCGGCCCGGTGACTACGTTTCCCTCCAGGCCTACCTGGCCTACGGCAGGGACGAGTCCCTCGAGGCCCTGCGCCGCAGCGTGCGCGACGGTCTCGGGGGAACGGCCGTGACCGCGGGCTACGGTCCCCGGTTCCTCCATTCCACGGGCCAGCTGCACAAGGGCGGCCCCAACACCGTGGTCTCCGTGCAGATGGTGCGGCGCAGCCCGGTGCCGGCCGTGGTCATCCCCGGCCTCCCCTACGACTTCGCCACCCTGATCGCCGCTCAGGCCCTGGGCGACCTCCGCAGCCTGCTGGACCACGGCAGGCGGGTGGTGAGGGTGGCGGTCAACGACCCGTCCGAGGTGAGCTGAATCCGCGCGAGGAACGAGGAGGCACCATGCGCATCGGCATGATCGGGCTGGGCAAGATGGGGGCGAACATGACCCAGAGGTTGCTCAAGGGCGGCCACGAGGTCGTCGCGTTCGACCTCAGCGAGACCAGCCGCAAGGAGGCCGAGGCCCACGGGGCGACACCCGCGGCCACCCTCGAGGAGCTGGTCTCTCTCCTCGCTCCCCCGCGGGTGGCGTGGGTCATGGTGCCGGCCGGGGCGCCCACCAACGACACCATCTCCCGCTTGAGCCAGCTGCTCGACGGGGGTGACATCGTGGTGGACGGGGGCAACTCCAACTACCAGGAGGGCATCACCATCGCGGCCGACCTGGCCCGCCGGGAGATCCGCTTCATCGACGCGGGCGTGTCGGGCGGTGTCTGGGGCCTGGAGAACGGCTACTGCCTGATGGTGGGGGGAAGCCGGGACGCGGTGGGCGTGGTGGAGCCCGCCTTCCGCACGCTGGCCCCCGAGGACGGCTACGCCCACGTGGGCCCGGTCGGCGCCGGGCACTTCGTGAAGATGGTCCACAACGGCATCGAGTACGGGCTCATGCAGTCCTACGCGGAGGGCTTCGAGCTCATGCACGCGGCCACCGAGTTCGACCTCGACCTGCACGAGATCGCCTCCATCTGGCGCTACGGCTCGGTCGTGCGCTCCTGGCTGCTCGACCTGGCCGAGCGGGCCCTGGCTCCCGATGCCGGCTTCGAGCACGTGCGGGGCGTGGTGGCCGACTCGGGCGAGGGGCGCTGGACGGTGGAGGAGGCGGTCAACCGGGCCGTGCCCCTGCCCGTCATCACCGCGTCCCTGTTCGCCCGCTTCGCCTCCCGTCAGGAGGAGTCCTTCGCGGCCCGGCTCAACGCCGCGCTCCGCAACCAGTTCGGTGGCCACGCCCTGGTGGAGAAGGAGGAGGGCCAGGCCGGGGTGGCCGGTACCCGCCCCCTGCCCGCGGGCACGGAGGCGGCGGCCGGAGCCGACGCCGGCCACGCCGAAGAGGCGCCCGCGGCCACGGGCGGGGCGGACTGAGCCGTGGCCAGCGCCACCAACGAGGCCCTCTCCCCCAACCCGCTCCTGGATGGGCTCTCGAGCGAGCGCAGGGCGCCGCCCCTGGTCCTGGTGGTGTTCGGCGCGTCGGGTGACCTGGCCAGCCGCAAGCTCTTCCCCGCCCTGGAGCGCCTGGCCTCCCGGCGCCAGCTGCCTGCCGCCTTCTCGGTGGTGGGGGTGGCCCGCACGGAGATGACCGACGAGGAGTTCAGGGACCTGTGCCGCAAGGCGGTGTCCGACGCCGGTCCCTCGTGGGAGGGGCTGGTCTCGGGCTTCCGATACGTGTGCGGCGAGTACTCCGACCATCCCACCTTCGAGCGCCTCAGCCAGGTGCTGGAGGAGGTGGACCGGGACAGGGGCACCGGCGGCAACCGCGTCTACTACCTGGCCACGGTGCCCGGCGTCTTCGCCGAGGTGGCCGAGGCCCTGGCCGGCCACGGGCTCAACCGGCCGTCTCGAGAGGGCGCCTTCGTGCGCATCGTGGTCGAGAAGCCCTACGGCCGCGACCTGGCCAGCGCCCTCGAGCTCGACGACCGCCTGCACAAGGTCTTCGACGAGCCCCAGCTGTACCGCATCGACCACTACCTGGGGAAGGAGACGGTCCAGAACGTGCTGGCGTTGCGCTTCGCCAACGCCATCTTCGAACCGGTCTGGGACCGGCGCTATGTGGAGCACGTGCAGATCACGGTGGCCGAGGAGCTGGGGGTGGGCCACCGGGGCGGGTTCTACGAGTCGGCCGGGGCGCTGCGCGACATCGTGCAGAACCACGTGCTCCAGGTCCTGGCCCTGACCCTGATCGAGCCCCCGGCGACCATCGACGCCAAGGGAATCCGCGACGAGAAGGTGAAGGCCCTCCGGGCCGTCGAGATCATGACGCCCGACGAGGTGGCCGCCAACGTGGTGCGGGGCCAGTACGCGCCGGGCTGGGTGGAGGGCGAGCACGTCCCCGGCTACCGGGAGGAGGAGGGTGTCGCCCCCGACAGCGCCACCGAGACCTACGTGGCCATGCGACTGCGGGTCGACAACTGGCGCTGGGCCGGGGTGCCCTTCTACGTGCGCACGGGCAAGCGCCTCCCCAAGCGGGTGACCGAGGTCGCCATGCAGTTCCGGGAGGTTCCCCACCTGCCCTTCCAGCGGGGCCAGGCCCGGGGCCTGGGCCCCAACACCCTGGTGCTGCGCATACAGCCCGACGAAGGCATCACCCTGCGCTTCGGTGCCAAGGTGCCGGGCCAGGAGTTCCGCGTCCGCAGCGTGTCCATGGACTTCTCCTACGGGGCCGCCTTCCTGGAGGAGGCACCCGAGGCCTACGAGCGCCTGCTCCTGGACGCCATGGTCGGGGACCCCACCCTGTTCATACGGGCGGACGAGGTCGAGCAGGCGTGGCGCGTCGTCGAGCCCCTGCTCGAGGCCTGGGCCGAGGGCCGCTCGCCCCTGGTGCCTTACGCCGCGGGCACGTGGGGGCCGCCCGAGGCCGACGGCCTGCTGGCTTGGGACGGGCACCGGTGGCGGACGCCCTAGCCGTCGCCGACCAGCCCCTGTCGGTCTGGGAGGGCGACGGCGTCACCATCTCCGAGGTGGCCTCCGCCCTGGTGCGGCTGCGCCGGGGCCAGCCGGAGACCGCCACCCGCACCTCCTGCGTGACCCTGGTCGTGGTGGGGGTGGACGAGGACGAGGCCACCGCGGCCACCAACGCCATGCACCGTCTGGGCGCCCGCCACCCGGGGCGCACCCTGGTGCTGGTGCCCGACCCCGACGCAGAGAAGGGAATCGACGCCCGGGTGGCCCTGCACCACACCCAGGTCGAGGGCCATGCCGTGTGGTCGGAGGACATCCGCCTGCGGGTGAGAGGTCCGGCGGCCCGCCACCTCGACTCGCTCATCGAGCCCCTGACCCTGCCCGACCTCCCCTTGTGCGTGTGGTTCGTCGCCGCGGCCCCGGCCCTGGACGATCCCCTGGTGGCCGTGGCCGACGCCGTGCTCGTCGACCTGCGCCAGATCCCGGGAGCGGCCGGCGACCCGGCACCCGCGCTCATCAGCCTCACCCGGCTGGCCGCCGAGCACAGCCTGGTGGACCTGTCGTGGGTGCGCCTCACACCCTGGCGCGAGCTGCTCGGGGGACTGTTCGAGCCCGCTCCCTACCGACCCTTCCTGGACTCCGTCCACGCGGTCGAGGTCTGTGGTCTGCCCGGCCCCCGCCACCTGCTGGGGGGATGGATCGCCAGCCGCCTGCGTCTCCCCTCCTTCGCCGTGCAGCTGCGCCAGGAGGACCACGTCTCGGTCGTCATGGCCGCCACCTCCGACGGGCACTCGGGACGCTTCTCGGTCGAGCGACGGGCGGGCGAGCACCTGGTGCGGGCCCGGGCCGAGGCGGACGGCGCCCCCGGACAGGAGCTGGTGCTGGCCCTGCCCACCGACACGTTGCCCTGGTCGCTGGGCGCGGCGCTGAGCCGGCCCTATCGCGACCCCGTCTACGAGGAGTCCCTGGCGGCCGCCGCCCTACTGGCTCGCCGCTGAGGACCTCCCCGCCCACGAACCTTTAGGCTGCCCGCCCGTGTACGGGGAGCTGCGCGTGGTCGACGACGTCCCCGGTGCCTTCGCGGCGATGGCGATCGAAGCCTTCGCGGCGTCGAGCGAGGACCACGAGTTCGGCATGGCCCTGTCGGGCGGCTCCACCGCGCGCCCCTGCTACGAGCGCCTGGCCGAGGACGGCGCCCGGGCCGTGGACTGGTGGAGGGTCGACATCTACTGGGGCGACGAGCGCTGCCTGCCCCCCACCGACCCCGAGTCCAACGAGCGCCTGGTGCGGGAGGCGCTCCTGGAGAGAGTCGGCGCGGCCCACGCCGTGTACCCCATGCGCTGCGACGAGGGCCCCGACGCCTACCAGCTGCGGGTGGGGGAGGTGGGCAAGTTCGACCTGACCCACCTGGGGCTGGGGCCCGACGCCCACACCGCCTCGCTCTTCCCGGGCTCGCCTGCGCTGGACGCCGACCCCGGGCGCCTGGTGGTGATGAATCGAGACCCGACGGGGCGCAACCCCTACGAGCGCATGACCCTGACCTTTTCGGGCATCGCCCGCTCCAGGCTGGTCGTGTTCACCGTCTCGGGAGAGTCCAAGCGCGAGGCCATGCAGGCCGTGTACGACGGGGCCGACGTGCCTGCGGCGCGGGTGCGGGCCGACCGGGTGGTCTGGCTGGTCGACCCGCCGGCGGCGCCGCGGTGAGTCACTACGCTCTGCTCCCGTGACCGCAGACCTGCTTGAGACCCCGCTCGACGAGCTTCTGGCCCGGGCCTGCGAGGTGCGCGACGCCGTGTGGGGAAGGCGCGTCACCTACTCGCCCAAGGTCTTCATACCCCTCACCCAGCTGTGCCGTGACCGTTGTCACTACTGCACCTTCGCCAAGGCCCCGGCCCGCCTGGAGGCTCCCTTCCTGTCACCCGAGCAGGTGCTGGAGATCGCCCGGGCCGGAGCCCGGGCCGGCTGCCACGAGGCCCTGTTCACGCTGGGCGAGCGGCCCGAGGACCGCTATCCCGCGGCCGGTCGCTGGCTCAACGAGCAGGGCTACGCCTCGACGGTCGAGTACCTGGCCGCCATGTGCGCCCTGGTGCGCGACGAGACGGGCCTTCTCCCCCACGCCAACGCCGGAGCCCTGTATCCGGCCGAGCTGGCCCGGCTCCGGGTCGTGTCGGCCAGCCAGGGGATGATGCTCGAGTCGCTCAACCCCGACCTGGCCTGCCACGCCGGCTCTCCCGACAAGACCCCGGCCCGCAGGCTGGCCACCCTCGAGGCCGCCGGTGGGCAGTCGATCCCCTTCACCACCGGCATCCTGTGCGGGATAGGCGAGTCCCGGGCCGACCGCCTCGTCGCCCTGGAGGCCATCGCCGCGGCCCACGACCGCCACGGCCACGTGCAGGAGGTCATCGTCCAGAACTTCCTGCCCAAGCCGGGCACGGCCATGCACGGCGCGCCGCCGTGCCCCCCGGAGGAGCACCTGTGGTCCCTGGCCGTGGCCCGCCTGCTCCTTCCGCCCGACGTGCACGTGCAGGGGCCTCCCAACCTTTCCGAGGACTTCGCCCGCCTGCTCGACGCGGGCATCGACGACTGGGGCGGGGTGTCGCCCGTGACCCCGGACCACGTCAACCCCGAGCGACCCTGGCCCGCGCTCGACCTCCTGCGCGAGGTGACCGAGGCCCGGGGCTTCTCGCTGGCTCCCCGCCTGGCGCTCTACCCGGAGTTCGCCGCCGCCCCGCAGCGGTGGCTCGACCCGGCCATGGCCACCCCGGTGCTGGTCCGCTCCGACGCCGAAGGCCTCGGGCGCGAGCCGGGCGACGGCTGGTTCTCGGGGGCCGACGTGGCCCCGCCGTCCCTGCTCCCGTCGCCCGCCCGGGCCGGGGGCAGGGTGGGCGAGGTCCTGGCCGGCGTGCTCCTGGGCCAGGAGGCGGGCGTGGACGAGCTCACCAGCCTGTTCGGCGCCCGTGGCCCCGAGGTGGCCGCCGTGGCCCAGGTGGCCGACGAGCTGCGCCGGGAGACGGTCGGCGACGTGGTCACCTGGGTGGCCAACCGCAACATCAACTACACCAACATCTGCACCTTCAAGTGCCGGTTCTGCGCCTTCTCCAAGGGTCCCCTCTCCCTCAACCTCAGGGGCGACCCCTACCTGCTGGAGTTCGACGAGATCGCCCGTCGGGTGGCCGAGGCCGAGGCTCAGGGCGCGACCGAGGTCTGCCTGCAGGGTGGGATACATCCCAGCTTCGACGGCGACTACTACCTCGACGTGATCAGGGCGGTGCGGGCCGCGTCGCCCGGCATCCACATCCACGGCTTCACCGCCCTGGAGGTCACGGAAGGAGCCCGCCGCCTCGGCGAGCCCCTGGACCGCTATCTGCGCAGGCTCATGGACGCGGGGCTGCGGACCCTGCCGGGCACGGCGGCCGAGATCCTCGACGACGAGGTGCGCCGCGACCTGTGCCCGGACAAGATCAACACCGAGGAATGGCTGGAGGCCCACCGCACCGCCCACGGTGTGGGCCTGCGCTCCAACATCACCATCATGTTCGGCTCCATCGAGTCGCCCGTGCACTGGGCCCGCCACCTGGTCAGGACCAGGGAGCTGCAGAAGGAGACGGGCGGCTTCACCGAGTTCGTGCCCCTGCCCTTCGTGCACATGGCCGCCCCCATCTACCTGCAGGGCAAGGCCCGCCGGGGCCCCACCTTCAGGGAGGCCCTCCTCATGCACGCGGTGGCCCGCATCGCCTATCACCGCTGGGTGCCCAACATCCAGGCGTCGTGGGTGAAGATGGGGGCGGCCGGGGCCCGGCAGGTGCTGCTGGCCGGGGCCAACGACCTGGGCGGCACGCTCATCGACGAGAACATCTCCCGGGCTGCGGGCGCCACCCACGGCCAGCGCATGACGGAGGACGCCTTCCGCTCCATCGTCGAGCCCATAGGGCGCCGGCTGGAGCAGCGCACCACCCTCTACGGGCGGGTCGCGGCCGCGGCATGACCCCGGGGCCGGCGCCGGCCGGGCCTGGGACGGGCGCGGTGGCCGGGGCCGACGGAGGTCGTCTGTTCGGGCCCGACTCCGTGATCCGGCGCGTCGACGGCGAGGCCGCCCTCCTCCTGGGCGGAGGCCGGGCCCTGCTCATGCAGCTGGCCCATCCCGGGGTGGCCCAGGGGGTGGCCGAGCACAGCGACTTCACGCACAACCCCTTCGCCCGCCTGAGACGCACCCTGGACGCCACCTACACGATGGTCTTCGGCACCCCGGAGCAGGCCCGGGCCGCGGCGGACGGGATCAACGCCGTGCACCGGCGGGTCACCGGTCCCGGCTACCGGGCGTCGGACCCTGAGCTGCTGCTGTGGGTGCACGCCACCCTGGTCGACACCGCCCTGCGGGTCGTCGGTCGCTTCCTCCGCCCCCTGCCCCGGGCCGAGAGCGAGCGCTACTACGAGGAGTCGACGGTGCTGGCCGAGCTCCTGGGCGTGCCCCGATCGGCCCAGCCCCCCGACCTCGCCGCCTTCCGGACCTACGTGCGCCACATGGTGGGCTCGCTGCAGGTGAGCGACGAGGCCAGGCAGGTGGCCCACGCCGTGCTCCACCCCGCCGTGCCCGCGTTCGTGGGGCCCCTCGCCGCCCTGAGCCGGCAGGTCAGCGTCGGGCTCCTTCCCGTCCCCCTGCGCCGCCAGTACGGGTTCAGCTGGGACCCGCGCCGCCAGGCCGCCCTCGACGCCGCCGCCCTCGCGGCGCGCACGTTGCTTCCCCTCGTCCCCGCCCCTCTGCGCCGTCTGCCCGTGAGCTCCCGGAGCTGAGCGCTGTGCCACCCTGGGAGGCGTGAGCCGGCGAGCCCCGAGGCGTACTGGCACCCCCGCTCTCGACCTCCTCATCGAGCAGATCCTGGACGCGTCGGGGGCCACGGCCAACCGGGACCAGCTCTTCGAGATCCTGGTGACCGCCACCCGCCTGGCCGGGGGCGACGCCGACCGCCTCGACCTCAAGATCACCAACGCCGCCCTCAAGGAGATGGCCGCCGCCTTCCAGGTGTTCGCGCCGTACAAGGACGCCCGCAAGGCCACCATGTTCGGCTCGGCCCGCACCCTTCCCAACGATCCCCTCTACGCCCAGGCCCGGGAGATGGCCGCGGCCCTGGCCCGCCGGGGCTGGATGGTCGTCACCGGCGCGGGGCCTGGGATCATGGCCGCGGGCATGGAGGGAGCGGGGCGGGACATGGCCTTCGGGGTCAACATCCGCCTCCCCTTCGAGCAGGGCGCCAACGCCTTCATCGCCCAGGACCCCAAGCTCGTCGAGATGAAGTACTTCTTCACCCGCAAGCTCATGCTCATGAAGGAGTCGGACGGCTTCGTCGTGCTCCCCGGCGGCTTCGGCACCCTGGACGAGGCCTTCGAGCTCTTGACGCTGTTGCAGACGGGAAAGGCCGAGCCCGCTCCCCTGGTGCTTCTCGACGTGCCCGACGGGACGTACTGGCAGGGCTGGGAGCGCTTCCTGTCCGAGGAGGTGGCGGCCCGGGGTCTTGTCTCCTCCGACGACTGGTCCCTGTGGCGCATCACCGACGACGTCAACGAGGCGGTGGAGGAGGTCATCGGCTTCTACGGCAACTACGTGTCCTCGCGGTGGGTGGGCGATGTCCTGGTGATCCGCCTGCGTCGGGCCCCGAGCCCTCAGGAGCTCGAGGTCCTGAACGCCGAGTTCTCCCCGCTCTGCCGCACGGGAGGCATCGAGCCCACCGACGCGCTTGCGGCCGAGGTGGCCGAGGGCGACCAGCTCGACCTGCCCCGCCTGGCCCTGCGCTTCGACCGCATCCAGTACGGGCGCCTGCGAGAGCTCATCAACGCCCTGAATCGCCTCAAGACCGACGACCGCCGCGACGATGCCTAAAAGGTGAAGACCTGCCGGTCCTGCGGCCTGCCCGCGCCCCCCTCCACCCTCCGCTGCGCCTACTGCGCCAACGGCTTCACCCCGGCCCTGCCTGCGGTGTACCGGGTGGCGCCGGGAGTCGCCGGCTACCAGTGGCTACGGCACGAGTCCGTGCTCGTGCTCGAGGCGCACCCGAGCGTCGGGGTCTGGCGCCTGTGCCGACCCGGGTCCCAGGATGCCGTGCTCACCCTGCAGGCGACCGACGGCCCCGGCGGCGCCTCCCCCGCCCTGATCGACGGCCACGGCGAGGTGGTGGCCACGCTGGCCCAGCCCTCGGGCGACGCCGGGGCACTGGCCCTGGTCCACGACGGCGGGTCGAAGCTGGTGGCGGTGGCCCGCGGCGACGGGCCCAGCGGCATCCATCTGGTCGACGGCACCGGCGAGGTGACGGCCCTGGCCAGTCGGGCCGGTACCGGGGCGCGCATCGCCCTGGACGTGCTCGTCACCCGGCCCAGCGCCGACGCGGGCGAGGCCATGCTCTTCGGGATCCTGCTGGCCCTGGAGCTGAGCAGGCTGGGCGAGCTCAGGGGCGTGCTCTAGCTACTACGAGTCGTCCGGCTCCTGGAGGATGGCGGACGCCTTCTCCACCGCCCGGCGGGCCCGGGTCAGGCGGCGCTCGTCGACGGGCAGCTCGGTGCCCCCGGCGTCGATGGACTCCCGCAGCCGTTCCAGGGCCAGGTCGGCCAGCTCCTCGGAGATGCCGTCGAGGCGCCGGCGGATGTCCTCGAACTCACCCGCCACCGCCGGCGCCCTCCCCCACCCCGATGGCCTCGGCCACCAGCTCCACCGGGTGACGCACCCGCGCCCCGCCGGCCGCCAGGTGCAGGGCGCAGCCCGGGTTGGCCGAGGCCACCACCGAGGCCCGGGCCCGGGCCGCGGCGTCGAGCTTGCGGGTGCGCAGCTCGCCGGCCATGTCCGGGTGCACCGCGCCGTAGGCGCCTCCCGCCCCGCAGCACATGCCGTCGTCGTCCAGCTCGACCAGCTCCTCGACGTAGGGGGAAAGCACCGTGCGCACGTGGTGGTGGGCCCGCTGCACGTGACGGAGGTGGCAGGGGTCCTGCACCGCCACCCGCCCGGCCACGCGCCTGCGGGCCGGGGGCAGCGATCCCAGCCGTCCGACCAGCCACTCGTGCACGTCCTGCACGCGCGCCGAGAAGGCCCGGGCCTGCGGTGTGCCCAGCAGGTGGCCGTAGCCTTTGAGGGCCGCTCCGCAGCCGGCCGAGTCGACCACGATGGCGCCCTCACCGGGCATGGACGCCATGACCCGCCCGGCGTAGACCCGGGCTCGGGCCGTGAGACCGGCGTGGGCGTGGAGGGCGCCGCAGCAGTCGCCTCCCCGTCCGGGGTGGGCCACCCGCGCTCCGGCCGCCTCCATGACCCCCTGCACGGCGACGTGCACCGGTCTCATCCAGGCGTCCATCACGCAGCCGAGGAAGAGCCAGGCGTCGTCCGTGCCCGCGTCGGGTGGCGACGTGAGGCTGGGCGCCAGCCCGGGTCGGGCCCGGGGCAGGGCGGGTATCCCGGGGCGGGTCCGGGCCACCCCCAGGCGCTGGGCCAGCGCCCCCGCCGTCGACAGGCGCAGGAGCAGGCGGTGCCTGCCCAGCACGCCGTAGGCCGCCCGGCGCCACCAGGGCTGGTAGCGGGTCTCGGCGGCCAGGGTGGTCCGGGCTCCCTCCATGAGCCGGCCGAAGGGGACGGCCGACGGGCAGGCCGTCTCGCACGCCCGGCACTGCACGCACAGGTCCATGATCCCGGCGAAGACGTGGTCGAGGGGAGCGTCGCCCCCGTGCACGGCGCGCATGGCCGCGATGCGACCTCGGGGCGAGGCCGCCTCATCGCCGGTCACCCGCCACGTGGGGCAGTGGGGCAGGCACAGCCCGCAGGCGACGCACGCGGCCAGCTCGTCGCTGTCCACGGCCAGACGCCCGAGGGCGCCCCCGGTCACGCTCACGCCGGTTCCCGACCCGGGTTGAGCCGGCCAACGGGATCGAAGGCGACCTTCACCCGGCGGTGGAGATCGACGACGGACGGATGCGGGGGCGAGGCGGGCACGGGCGAGCTCACGTGCACCGTACCGACCCCGACCTCGGCCACGAAGGGACCCGGCTCCCGGGGCCGGGCCGCCCAGTCGGCCACCTCCGTGGACCGCAGCGACAGCCGACCCCCCGAGGGCAGCTCGGGGGGCCCAGCCACCTCGGAGAAGACCCGTCCCAGGGAGCGGGCCTCGGCGGCCACGTCGGGCGGGTCGCCCTCCAGCAGCACCCAGACGTGGCGGCCGTCCCACAGGATGGACGAGGGCCGGAACAGCCGCCGGCGCACGGCGAAGGGGTCGCCCGGGCCCAGCAGCCAGCGGGACTCGGTGGGCAGGGGCCGGACCCGCAGCACCACCTCGGCCAGCAGGGCGAGCGTGCCCAGGGAGCCCACGAGGAGCCGGCACAGGTCGAAGCCGCTCACGTTCTTCACCACGGGACCGCCCGCCTTGACCAGCTGACCCTGGGCGGTCACGGCCCGGGCCTCGAGGAGCGTGTCCCGCACCGGCCCGTAACGGAGGCGACGCACGCCGCTGCGCCCCACCGC
>VAXP01000002.1 GCA_005884125.1 Actinomycetota bacterium
CAGGCGGGACAGCAACACCAGTCCGACCTCGGGGGCGAGGGAGCCCGAAAAGCAGATCATGCCCAGCTCATCGCGCCAGTGGCGCAGTTCCTGGGCCTCGAGCTGGCGTCGGTGGAGCTCCCGGGGGTCCAGCGCCGACACCCGGCGCTTGCGGGCCGCCTCCTTGAGGGCGCCGAGCGACCGGGTGCGGGACAGCTCGAGGAGGTCATGTTCGGATCCGGGCCGGGCCGCTTCCGTCTTGGCGATCTCGGTCGCCTGGGCCATGGACAGCTCGCCCCGCTGAACGGCGGCCTGGGTCAGGGGCAGGCACTCGATGGCCGCGGTGGCGTCCATGGCGGCCCGGGCGGCACCGGCCGAGGTTCCGCTGCTCTGGGCCAGCCAGGATGCCGCGTCGGAAAAGCCCCGCTGGCGGTGGGCTCCGCAGTCTGCGGCCCGGGCCCCGGCTCGGGCCGCGGCCCAGGCCAGAGCCTTCTCGGTCAGGGCCAGCTCCTCGGCCACCAGCGCGCAGTCGGCCCCCGAGAGCACGTCGGGATCGAAGCCCTCCAGGTTCTCACGCAGGGCCCGGGCGGCGGCCAGGATGCTCAGGGACACAGACCCTCCTCACAGCGCGATGAGACAGACCGACTGGAGGAGGGCCGTACGCCGGCCCTCGAGGCGTGGAACTCACCCTATCCGAACGTGTGTTCCCTTGTCAAGAACCCACGTTCGATTTTTCGGGAACTTGTAGCGGCCCGACGGTTCCTTGGCGCGGGCGGGGATGACCCTTGGGCGGCACCGGCCCGATGCTCTCGCGGGCTGAGCAGGCCCCCCCATTTCCATTCAGGAGTAGCCCCGCGCCCGCCCGGTCCTCGCCAAATCCACCAAACCATCTCAGGAGGGACGTCTCGCACGAGCCCTCCCTCCGCAACTTCCCCAGGCAGGTGCCGTGCAACGATGGACGAGCAGCATCCTCATGCTCTCGGTGGTCCTGATGACCTCGTGGGCCGCCCGATCCGTTTCCAGCGCCCACCCTCGACGGGCCCCGACGGTATTGGGGGCATATCAGCCCTCGAGTCACGTGCTGTACCCCGACGCCCTTCTCCCAGAGCTGGCTGAGCCCGCTCCGCCGCCCCCTCCCGCGCCGGCAGCCGCGCCGGCAGCGGAGCCGGCGCCTCCCACCACTCCGACGCCTTCGCCCGGCGCCCAGCCGGTCGTTGATCAGAAGATCGCCCTCCCGGCCCCCGCGCCTGTGGGTCAGTCCGACATGGGTGGTGGGTGGGCGTGCATCCGGCAGAAGGAGTCCTCGAACAACTACCAGGCTCGCTCGGGCCCGTACTACGGGGCCTATCAGTTCGACCGGGGGACTTGGGCCGCCAACGGAGGCGATCCCAACACCTTCGGGAACGCCAGCCCGGCCGAGCAGGACCGCGTCGCCCAGACGACACAGTCCCGCCGCGGTTGGTCGCCGTGGCCTGCCACCAGCAGGATGTGCCATCTGCGCTAGGTGTGGACGCCGCGGTCCGCGTCGCGCCGCGGTCCGCTTCGCGCCGCGGTCCGCGTCACACCGCGGTCATAGGATGTGATCGCGCTCTAGAGCGGCCGGCGTGCATCACCGGGCCCTCCTCCAATCGCCATGGACTGGAGGACCCGGTGATCGCCAGCATTCCCTCGGCCACCCTGCTCGGCGTGCGGGGCCGGTCGGTGTCGGTGGAGGTCCACGTGGACGGCGGCCTGCCCGCCTTCAACGTCGTCGGGCTGCCGGACGCGGCCTGCCGGGAGTCGAGAGATCGGGTGCGGGCCGCAGTGCTGTCCAGCGGTCTGACATGGACCCTGCACCGCGTCACCGTCAACCTGGCGCCCACGGGGGTGCGCAAGGGAGGCGCCGCCCTGGACCTGCCCATCGCCATCGGCGTGCTGGTGGCGAGCGAGCAGCTCCCTGCCAGCGCGGTGGAGGGATGCGGCTTCATCGGCGAGCTCGGCCTCGACGGCTCGCTGAGACCGGTGCCCGGCGTCGTCTCACTGGTCGACGCCCTCTCCACCAGGGCGGTGGTGGTGCCGGCCCCATCCGCGGGCGAGGCCGCGCTCCTCGGCCGCCACGTGGTGCGGGTGGCGCGGACGTTGCGTGAGCTGGTCGGCTCCTTGAAGAGGCTGGCGCCGTGGCCCGAGCCACGCCCCCCGGCGACATCGCCGGACGCCGGGTCAAGTCCCTACCCGGACCTGGCCGACGTGCGGGGCCAGCCCCTGGGCCGCTGGGCCCTGGAAGTGGCCGCGGCCGGCGGTCATCACCTTCTCCTGGTGGGGCCACCGGGATCGGGCAAGACGATGCTGGCCCAGCGCCTGCCCGGACTTCTGCCCCCTCTCAGCCCCGAGCAGGCCCTGGACGTGGCCCGCATCCATTCGGCCGCGGGCCGGGGCACGGCCGGGGGCCTTCCCACGCGAGCGCCGTTCCGGGCCCCCCACCACGGCGCCTCGTCGGTCTCGCTGGTGGGAGGCGGAAGCGGGACGCTGCGTCCGGGCGAGATCAGCCTCGCTCACCAGGGCGTCCTGCTGCTGGACGAGATGGCGGAGTTCCCCGCCGCCGTCCTCGACGCGCTCCGCCAACCCCTGGAGGAGGGGGTGGTCAGGGTGGCCCGCGCCCGCGCCTCGGTGACGTTCCCCGCCCGCTTCCTTCTGGTCGGCGCCATGAACCCGTGTCCCTGTGGAGAGGGATCGGTTCCTGGGCGCTGCCGCTGCTCGCCCGCGGCCCGTGACCGCTACGCCCGCCGGCTATCGGGCCCCTTGCTCGACCGCTTCGACCTGCGCGTCGCCGTTGAGCGCCCGGGGGTGCGGTCGTTGCTGGGCGGCGAGCCGGGCGAGCCGACGCCGGCGGTGGCCCGCCGGGTGGCGCAGGCGCGGGCGGTGGCGGCCCAGCGGGGGACGGCGTGCAACGGGGAGCTGCCGGCTCGCCGCCTCGACGAGGTGGCGCCGCTGTCGGTCGGCGCCTCCCGGCTCCTGGAGCGCCGCCTGAGGGCGGGAGCACTGAGCGCCCGGGGTCTGGACCGGGTGAGGCGGGTGGCCCGAACCCTGGCCGACCTGGACGGCTCCTTCGGGAAGCTCGAGGAGGAGCACGTCTGCTCCGCCCTGGAGCTGCGTTCGGGTCTGTCGGGAATGGCGGCGTCGTGAGCGGCGCGGCGGTTACCGGCGCAAGCGGGGCGGCGGTCACCGGCGCGACCGTGGCCGGCGCGACCGTGGCCGGCGCGACCGTGGGTCAGCTGCCCCAGGCCGCCTACGCCGTGGCCCTCTCCGGGCTTCCCCTGCTGGGCTGGGCCCGGCTGGCTGCCCTGCTCGACGGGAGGGAGCCGGAGGCAGCGTGGCGGGCGGTGCTCGCCGGTCAGGGCGCCAGGGGCGCAACGGTGGAGGCGGTGTGCAAGCGGGGCCCGGGCGGGCAGAAGGTGGGCGAGGCCTGGCGCCAGGCGGCCGGGCGCGTCGACGTGGCCGCGCTGTGGTCAGCCCATGCCTCGTTGGGGATCGGCGTGCACCTCAAGGGAGAACCCGGCTACCCGGCCGCTTTGCTGGGCGACGCCCAGGCGCCGGCCGTGCTGTTCAGCCTGGGCCGGATCGGGGTTCTCGACGCGCCGCGGGTGTCGATCGTCGGGACCCGGCGCTGCACCCACTACGGCCGGGAGGTGGCGGCCGAGCTGGGACATGACCTGGCCGAGGCGGGGGTCGCGGTCGTCTCCGGTCTGGCCTACGGCATCGACGGCGCGGCCCACCACGGCGCCTGCGCGTCGGGCGGCGGGCCCTCCGACCGCGGCTGCCCTTCCGCCGGCGGCGCACCGATCGGAATCGTGGCCTCGGGCCTCGACGTCATCTATCCGCCTCGTCACGCGAAGCTCTGGCAGGCGGTGGGGGAGAAGGGCGTGCTGCTGTCGGAGGCTCCGCTGGGCACCCGCCCCGACGCGGAACCGCGTGATCGCCGCCCTCGGTCAGGCGCTCGTCGTCGTCGAGTCGCACGCGGGCGGCGGGTCCATGCACACGGTGGAGGCCGCCGCCGCCCGCAGCCGCCCGGTTCTGGCCGTGCCCGGGTCGGTCCACAGCCCGGCCTCGGTCGGGACCAACCAGCTGCTGGCCGACGGCTGCCACCCCGTGCGGGACGCGGACGACGTCCTGGTGGCCCTGGGCCTGGAAGGCCAGCCGCCCTCCGGGGGACGGCAGGGACCGAGGGCCCGGGCGGGGGACGAGTCCGGACCGGACGGCGTGGTCCTGCGGGCCGTGGGTTGGGAGCCGACCGCCCTCGACGTCATCCTGGGCCGCACGGGTCAGCGCCTGGGCGAGGTGGCCGTGGCCCTGGACAGGCTCGTGGAGCGGGGCCTGGTGCGCGCCGGCGGCGGCTGGTGGGCGCGGGTGAAGGCGCCCCGGCGCAGGGCCCGAGCGGGACCAGGGCTCTCAGCCGGAGAAATCGATATACTATAACAATTCCTGCTCGCAGGCCGATCCCGACGGGCCCAAACCCCTACGCGCCCGGCGCGGGCACGGCGCCGCCCGTCCTGGTCGGCCGGGACGTCCAGTTGGCCATCATCGACGCCACCGCCGATCTGGTCGAGGCCGGTCGCCGTCCCCAGCACCTCGTGCTCACCGGCCTGCGGGGCACGGGCAAGACCGTCCTCCTCAAAGAGGCGCTGCGGGGCCTGCGCCAGCGGGGGTGGCTGTGCGGCTACTACGAGGTGCGGCGCGACGTCGAGGTCGGTGTGGCCATCGGGACGATCGTGGCCGAGGGCTCCCGTCTCCTTCCGGCCCGGGCCAAGCTGGGCGACGCCATTCGCAAGCTGCGCTCCTCCATCGGGGGGGCGCGGATCAGCGGCGGGCCCGACGGCACGGTGACCCTTGAGGTGACAGAGGCGACGGGACGAGCTCCGAGGACCGATCCCTACCTCGAGGCCCTCCGGGTCCTGCGCCAGCTGGGCGCTGCGGCCAAGGAGGACGGCGTCGGCGTGGCCTTGTGCATCGACGAGGCCCAGACGTTCCGCCGGAGGGACGCCACGACCCTGTTGCAGGCCCTCGAGGCGGACGAGGCCGAGGACTCCCGCGTCCTGCTGCTGGGAGCAGGCCTTCCCACCACGCCGGTCGAGCTCACCAAGGCCCGCACCTACGCGGAGCGCTTCCGCTACGAGCGCCTCGACGACCTGACAGCGGACGAGGCTCGCCGGGCGGTGCGGGAGCCGGCCGAGCAAGAACGAGTGGCGTGGGAGGGCAAGGCCCTGGACCGGGTGGTGGAGCTGGCCGGTGGCTACCCGTTCTTCCTGCAGCTCTACGCCAGCGAGACGTGGAACGCGGCCCAGGGGAGCGGCGTGATCAAGGCCGAGCACGTGCGCGTGGCCGAGCCTCGTGTCGTTCGCCTCCTGGACAACGGCCTCTACGCCACCCGGTACGAGCGGGCCAGCCCGTCCGAGCGGGAGTACCTGGCCGCCATGGCCAGGCTCATGGGTCCGTCGGGGCGCGCTCGGTCAGGCGACGTGGCCAAGGCCCTGGACCGGTCACTGAGCGACCTCAGCCCCGTGCGAGATCGCCTCATCCGCAAGGGCGTCATCCACGCCCCCGAAGCCGGCGTGCTCCAGTTCTCGGTGCCGGGCTTCCGCCAGTACGTGCTGCGGCGCGTCTCCCGCGAGCCGGGCTGACCCCCCGGGCCGGCGCTACCGTGAGGTGCCTGGGGAGCACGAGCTGAGGGGAGCACCGCATGACGCGCGAGACGATCATCCTCGACATCCAGGACCAGGTGGCCACCATCACGCTGAACCGTCCGGAGCGGCGCAACGCCTACACCGCCCGCCTGGGTCAGGAGCTGGGGGAGGCCTACCGGGAGTGCGACGAGGACGACGCGGTGCGGGCGGTGGTGCTCACGGGAGCGGGCAGCGCCTTCTGCGTCGGCGCCGACCTGGACACGGGGGCTGCCACCTTCAGCGGCGAGGCCCGACGGGAGCGAGGCGCGCCCCCAGGGCGGCGAACCGACAACGACGAGCGCCACGGCATGCAGGCGTGGCGGGTGCGCAAGCCCGTGATCGCGGCCATCAACGGCCACGCCGTGGGCGCCGGGCTGACTTTGGCCATGCAGTGCGACATGCGCTTGGTGGCCGAGGACGCCAAGCTCGCCTTCGCCTTCGTCCGCCGGGGGGTGATCCCCGAGCTGGCGTCGCACGCCATCGTGGCCCGGGTGGCGGGGCTGTCCAACGCCGCCGACCTGTTGCTGAGCGGGCGCACCTTCTCGGGCCGGGAGGCGGCGGAGCTGGGGATCGCGGGCAAGGCCCTCCCCGCGGCCGAGGTGCTTCCCACCGCCACCGCCTACGCCCGGGACCTGGCCGTGAACGCCGCCCCCGTGTCGGTGGCCATCTCGAAGCGACTGCTGTGGGAGGCCCTCGACACCCCGATCCCCGAGCTGCAGCGCAAGGAGGGCGTCCTCTTCGCCTGGACCGGCCGTCAGCAGGACGCCAAGGAGGGGGTGATGGCCTTCCTGGAGAAGCGCCGGCCGGCCTGGACTCTGCGCCCGTCCGCCGACCTTCCCGACTGGCCCGACTGACGGGCGGGCGCGCTCGACCTCGCGCGTTGACAGCCCGGCGCGATGGGTGGAGAGTGGACGCATCGTCGCGTGAGGACGAGGGCTCGAGCGCTCGAGAGGTGAGGCCGATGTGTTGGGGGTCACGAGGAGCTGCCTGGCGATGGGAGCAGACCGAGGCCCGGACCCGCGAGCCACGGGTGAGCCCGCCCTCCGATGTGACGGGTGACACACGCAGCGCTGACACACGCAGCACTCTCAGGATCGGCGACGCCGAACGCGGCCAGACCGCCGAGGTGCTCAAGCGCCACTGCACCGAGGGCCGCCTGACCCTGGACGAGTACTCGGACCGCCTGGACGAGGTCTTCGCGGCCCGCACCTATGAGGACCTGACCCGCTCGCTGCGGGACCTCCCCGACATGAGGCCGGCCGCCGCCGGGCGCGGGCCGGCGCGGGCCCCCGTCGACTTCGGACGGGTACCGGGCTACCTCAAGGTGGCGGCCGTGATCCTCGTCGTCTGGGCCCTGGGCAGTGGCGGGTTCTTCCCGGCCTGGCCCCTCATCATCGTGGGCATCTGCCTGGTGCGCCGGACCCGCCGCTCCGGTCCCCATCACCTCGAGCCCCCGCCGCCCCAGCGGGATCAGGAGATCCGGGTCTGACGGCAACCGCCGTGGGCCGGGCGTGACCACCGTCCGGGACCGCGCCCAGGTGGTGGGCGCCCATCACGCCGGTGTCCTCATGGAGTTCGTCCCGTCGGTCCCGCCGGCCATCGCCGGGCGAGTACGACGCTCACGGTCAGGACGCCACGCGCTTCAGTGAAGCGTTCCCACCTCGACTGCAGTGAGTTGACCCCAGCCGTAGGTCGCCGCCGGAAGAAGGCCTGAGAGGTCGAGGCAATCGACCTCCATGACGGCTGCCGAAGCGGCCGTGCCCACGCCCTGCAGGGCGACGCTCTGAGAGGACGACGGAGAGCCGGCAGGGCCGACGACGACGGTCGAGGTGTCAAGGTCCGCGCTGCTCATCGTCAGCTCGCACGTCACCGTGTGGGTCTGGGTGGGGTCGGGGTTGGTGACGACGACCTTCGCGTTCCCGGTGTAGCTGCCGGCTGGAAGCGAGGTGGCGAGGTGGCTGCTCAACTCGGACGCGGTCACGCCGGTCTCACTGGCGGAGGAGTGGTAGGCGTCGCTGGGACCTCTGGCGCCTGCGGGCCCGGCGGGACCCACAACGCCGGCGGTCCCGGCGGGTCCCGTTGGTCCGTTCTGTCCCGGTTGTCCCGGCTGTCCGGTCTGCCCCTGGGATCCCTGGGGACCGCTGGGACCAGTCGCTCCCGGTTCGCCGGCCGTGCCCTTGGGACCTGGCGCTCCCTGGGCGCCCGGAGCTCCGCTCGATCCCTGGCTGCCGACGGGACCGGGGGCCCCCTGGGCCCCGGTTGGCCCCGGCTGTCCGGCCGACCCCTGTGGGCCGGGTGAGCCAGCCGGACCGCGTGGTCCGATCGGGCCGGCAGCACCCTGCTCGCCCGCTGGCCCCTGGGTGCCCATGGCTCCCCGTACCCCCGGAGCGCCCGGCGTGCCTGGGGCCAGGACGTCGCCCTGCGAGCTGGGGATCCGGCCCAGGCCGACCAGCGAGGCTACGAGCACGACGATGATCGTCCCGCCCAGCGCCAGCGTGATGAGCGCGTGACGTGCCGCCCCGACGCGCGAACCTCCATCCCCAGAACGCATGATCACCTCTCCGTGCCGGCCTGTCGCCTAGGCCGAGCGGCGCCACGGTAGGTGTCGGCACCTTTGAGAAAGCTTGTGGACCCCGAACTTTGGAACCGCCCTCACCGCGACGGGGGGCCGCCTCAGCCGCACGGGCACGGCCACCCTGCAGGTGCGCTAAGCGGTCAGCACGGCGGCGGGCGTCACTTCACCCTGAAGGACCCCACGGCCGACCACGTCCCGGCCGACCCCCCGGCGGCGTTGGCGCGCACCCGCCAGAACAGGCTCTGGGCCGGAAGCGACGAGGTGGCGAACAGTGAGGCAGGGACTACCTGGTCCACGAGGGTCGAGGAGAAGGTGCTTGTCGTGCTGATCTGGATGGTGTACGAGGCCGCCCCGGCCACGTCGCCCCAGTCGAACGACAGCAGCTGGCCCACGGGGATGCGGGCGCCGTTGGCCGGCGTCAGGAGGGTGGGCGCCGGGAGGGGAGCGGTTGGGAAGGGGTTGACCGTCAAGGTGGCCGACCGCGTGACTCCGGCGGCGGTGGCCGAGATGGTGACGGTCGTGGGCACGGCCGCAGGCGAGGTCGTGACGATGAACCCTGTGGCCACCGCTCCGCCGGGCACGATGACGCCGGTGGGGACGGTGGCGACGGCCGGGTTGCTGCTGGACAGGGAGATGGCGGCGCCCTCGGGCGGGGCGGGAGACGCCAGGGTGATGACCCCGGAGGAGCCGTTCGTCCCCGTGGTCGAGTTCGGGCTCAGGCTGATCGACGCGGGGGGAACGGGCGGGGTGACCGTGAGCTGGGCCAGGACGGTGCCGCCGTTCCAGCTCGCGGTGACGGTGGCGGGGGTGTCAGCGGAGACGGGGTTGGTGGTGACGGTGAACGACGCCGACGGGCTGCCCGGCGCCACGGTGACGGTGGCGGGCACACCGACCGCGCTCGAGCTGGAGGTCAGGGACACGACGGCCCCACCGGGGGGAGCCGCCCCGTTGAGCATGATGATCCCTCCCGGAGTGCCGCCCCCGCTGATGCGGCTGGGGTTCACCGACAGACTGTTCAGCGACGGCGGGCTCACGGTGAAGGTGACGGGAGTGGACGACGGTCCCAGCGACGCCGTCAGCGTCACCGGGGTGGCCGTCGTGACCTGGCCGAGGGTGAAGGTGAAGGTGGCCAGGGCCACGCCTGCCGGGATGCTCACCGTGGCTGGGACGGGCGCGGCGGTGGGGTTGGAGCTCGTCAGGCTGACGACGGCGCCCGCCGGTGCCGCGCTGCTGAGCTGGACCGTGGCGATCTCCTGGTCGCCGCTGAAGGGAGCGGCACGGGTCAGGGTGACGGCGGTGACACTGGGCGGGGCGGGGTTGACGGTGAAGGTGGCGAGCGTCGACCAAGCCGTCACGGCCAGGGTGAAGGGGCCGCTATCGCCCTGGCCCGAGCGCACCCGCCAGAACTTGGGCCCAGCGGTGAGAGAGAGCACGGTGAAGGTCGGGCCGTTGAGCTGAGGGAGGTCGGCCTCGATGGTCGAGAAGGTTGCGTTGCTCGAGATCTGCACCTCGTAACCGGAGGGCTGAGGGTTGGGCACGTCGGCCCACGACAGCGTCACAGGCAGGTTCACGGTCACGCCGCCGGCTGGCGACAGCGGCGTGGGCGGCGGCCCTACCGGGTTGTTGAACAAGACGCTGAAGGCCACGACATTGGACGGGACACCTGCGAGCCCGGCGGCGTTCACGGCGTAGACCCGGGCGTTCCAGCTGCCCTGGTCGGCGAACTCCAGGGTGTAGGTGGGCGCGGGGATGTTGTTGATGTGGACCCTGGTCACCACCGGAAAGCTCGGGTCGACCGAGGCC
>VAXP01000180.1:0-1065 GCA_005884125.1 Actinomycetota bacterium
TCAGCCTCGATCTTCTCGCGGATGCGCCGCACGTGGACGGTGACCGTCGCGCTATCGCCGTAGGTCCAGCCCCAGACCCGCTCCAACAGCTCGTCGCGTCGGAACACGACCCGAGGGTTGCGCATGAGGAACACGAGGAGTTCGAACTCTCGGGCGGTGAAGGCGACAAGGGTTCCGCCGATTGAAGCCTGGCGGGCCACCACGTCGACCTCGAGGCTGGCGGCGCGAAGACGACAGGCGACACCCTCGCCAGGACTCCCGAGCGGGGCCAGGGTTCCCTGAGCCCGGCGGAGCACCGACTTGACCCGCGCCGTGAGCTCCCGTGGGGAGAAGGGCTTGACGACATAGTCGTCGGCGCCCAGCTCGAGGCCTGCCACCCGCTCATGTTCCTGTCCGCGGCCGGTGAGCATGATGATTGGCACCGGCACCATGGCACGCAGCTGTCGGCACACCGCGAAGCCGTCGAGGCCAGGCAGCATCAAGTCGAGGACCACGAGGTCGGGCGGGTGAGCAGCGGCGCAGGCGACCGCGGCGCGGCCATCGCCGACAGCCTCGACGACAAACCCTGCCCGCTCCAGGTAACGGGCGACGACCTCGGCCACCGTGGCGTCGTCCTCGACGACGAGGATCCGCCCGGCGCCGGCATCCGTCACAGTTGCAATGGTACGAGTCGACCAGGGGTCGGCGGACTCGCTCGATGAGTTGTTTCGCAACTCGTAAGCGGTGGCGCTCGACTCATCGCCGCTCCAGGGTGCCCCCTTGGCGTCGGGCAACTCGGACTGTGGGCCTTCCAGGGGCCTCAACTCACCACACCGCCAAGGGCGGAAGGCGGCGTTTCTTACGAAACCAGAAACAAGGCCCCCACTGCGTAGACGAACCCAGGCACCCTGCTTACGGTGCCTCCAAGCCACGAGGAGGATCCGATGCTCGGGAGTGCCAAGGCTCTGCTCGTCTCGTTGTCTGCGCTCGGCCTGGTCGCCGCAGCCTGCGGGAGCAGCACCAAGACGTCGGCTGGGAAAGCGAAGTCCACCCCTGCCGCTCAGGGGACGGCCACCACCGCCGACG
>VAXP01000180.1:1073-2745 GCA_005884125.1 Actinomycetota bacterium
TGGGCGACAAGGGGTCCTTCTTCCTGAAGGGCGTCGAGCAGCACAGCGACGGCAAGACGGTCGTCGTCGAGGACGCCATCCTGACCGGGACCTCGGGTTGGGTCGTGATCCACGAGCAGACCGGAGGTGCGATGGGCAGGATCATCGGTGAGTCGACGCTGCTCCCCCCCGGCACAACGATGGCCGTCACGGTCTCGTTGATGCACCCCCTGACCACCTCAGCTCCGGTCGTCGCCGTCCTTCACCTGGAGGACAACAACAACACCACCTTCGACTTCCCCAACGGCGACCAGGAGGCCAAGGTCGGCGGCGCGGTGGTGGAAATCCCCATCCAGGTCAACGTCCCTTAGGAATCGCGCCGATGCCTCCTCGGCGAGGTCTCCTTCGAGCTGCGGTCGCCGGGGCACTGGCCGGGACCGTGGCCCTCGGCGCGGCCGAGCTCACCGCCGGCCTTACCGGCGCCCGCTCGCTCCTCACGGCCGTCGGGGACGCCGTCATCGCCAAGTCCCCCCAGGGCCTGGTCGAGTTCGGCAAGCAGACCTTCGGCACCGACGACAAGGCTGCCCTCCGCACCGGGGTCCTGGTCGTCGCCATCTTGGCGGCGGCGGCCCTGGGGGTAGGGGCGAGGCGGCGCCCCGGGGTGGCCGTCGCCGGCTTCGCCGCCTTCGGTGCCCTGGGCATCGCCGCGGCGGCGCGCGAGCCGACGGGCTCGATCGGCCTCGGAGGGCTGGCATCGGCCGTCGGCGTGGGCTGTGGCCTGGCCGCCCTGTTCGCCCTGCTGGGCGGGCATTCGCCAGCGCCGGCGCCGGTGGACATGAGCCGGCGCGCCTTTCTAGGCGTGGCCGCCGCCGCGGCTGCCGCCGCCGCCGTCTCGGGTGCCGTCGGCCGGGCTCTGCTCCAAGGGACGCTCAACGCTGCCGTCCGGGCCCGAGTGGTCCTGCCCCGGCCGGCTGCTCCTCTGGTCCTGCCCCCAGCCGGCGCGACCTTGGCCCTCGACGGGATGACCCCGCTCGTGACCCCCAACGACCGGTTCTACCTGATCGACACCACCCTTTCCTACCCCGCCGTCGACGTCGAGCGCTGGCGGCTGCGCATCGACGGCATGGTCGAGCACCCCTTCGAGCTCTCCTTCGCCGACCTGTTGACCATGCCCATGATCGAGCGGTACGTGACCATCGGCTGCGTGTCCAACGAGGTCGGAGGGAATCTCGTGTCCACCGCCGCCTGGCGGGGCGTGCGCCTGGCCGACCTGCTGCGCCGTGCCCGTGTTCGACCCGGCGCCACCCAGGTGGTGGGCCGCTCGGTCGACGACTTCACCGTGGGGTTCCCCACCCAGGCTGCCCTCGACGACCGTGGCGCCATGGTGGCGGTGGGCATGAACGGCGAACCGCTCCCCGTGGCTCACGGCTTCCCCGCCCGCCTCATCGTGCCCGGCCTCTATGGCTACGTGTCGGCGACCAAGTGGCTCCGCCAGATCGAGCTCAGCACCTTCGAGACCTTCGACGCCTACTGGGTGCGCCGGGGCTGGGCCCAGCAAGCACCCATCAAGACCCAGTCGCGCATCGACGTCCCCAAGGAGGGCCGTCGGCTGACGCCCGGACCCGTCGCCGTGGCGGGGGTGGCCTGGGCGCCCACCCGCGGCATTTCCCGGGTTGAGGTCCAGATCGACGAC
>VAXP01000180.1:2752-3252 GCA_005884125.1 Actinomycetota bacterium
GGAACGCCGGCCCCGGGGCCCACCGTCTCCGCGTCCGGGCCACCGACGGCACCGGGCAGCTCCAGGACGAGCGCGTCCACCCTCCCATGCCCGATGGCGCCACCGGGTACCACACCGTCCACATCGAGGTGAGCAAGACGTGAGGGCGTTTCCTCCGCGAGGCCCACGGACCCCGACCGGGCTCCCACGGCCAGGCTCCCCAGGTGCATCCGTTCTTTCGGTTCACATAGTTGGCGCTGGGCGGCGCTGCAGCTCCGGCTCGGCGACCACGAACTCTGGGTGGATGGCGAGCTCGATCCGGCCCGCAGCGGGAGCCGCGTCGCTCGCCACGTCGCCGAGCGCTGGGACTGCAGCGTCGGCGCCGAGGCGACCCGGCTCATCAAGGCCGCCCTGCGCTCTCGGCGGCGGCCACCGCAGCTGTCCGGACAACGCCTCCGCCGCTTCGTGGCCCCGCTGTTCACCAGTTGAGCGGCATGGTGGCGACGTGGCATGGGGCCACC
>VAXP01000180.1:3302-5900 GCA_005884125.1 Actinomycetota bacterium
AACCGACTTGGGTCTCCTACCGGGATGCAGCGCGGATGTTCCTGCGGGGGGTCACGTTGCCGACGGCCACCCGGATCGCCCTGCTCGTCGGGACCTGGCTCAGCTTGATGAACCAGGGCCGCCTGATCGTCGACGGACACCCGCCGTGGGTGAAACTCGCGCTGAACTACCTCACGCCGTTCACGGTGGCCAGCCTCGGGTACCTGGCGGCTCGACGGCGAGGCAACGTCGAACAAGCCCCCACGGCATAAGCGAGGTGCGTGGCCGGTTGCATGCTGCCAGCCAACAGCGCCCCGACCAGCGTGCGCAACGACCTCGCGTAGGGGCCAGCCGGGGCGACGCCGCTCCACACGACCAGCGCGGCGCTGGCGGCGGCAACGATGTCGCTTTTGTGGCGTTCCTCGCCCATCGGTCGGTCGTTCACGGCGCATGAGCGGCAAGGCAGGGGCGGCCGGTAGCCACCTCGATCGAGGACGGCAAGGGCGCTGCGGAGGTTCGGACTCAGGCCGTCAGAGTGGCCAAGGGTTTCCCAAAGGGGGTGATCTTAAGGTCTCGCTCATGCATCCCCTGAACCCGAAGAGGCTCCTTGTTCCTGCGGTCGTGGCTGCGGCCGCGGCCACGATCCTGACGGCTCCCCTGGCTCACGCCGGTGGTGGCGGTGGTGGCGGCGGTGGCGGTGTCGTGGCCCCTGCGGCACAAGTCGGCACCGACCTGGCCGTGGCCCTCAGCCCGACGACTGCCTCGCCCGGAACACAGGGCTTGTTCCAGTACGTCAACATCCCCGGCAGCCTCTCGCTGCGGGTCGAGCTGAAGGGCGCCACTGTCGCCGGCGCCCCCGCCAGCGGGCCCGTCCAGATGCAGCTCACGACCAAGTCACTGGACTGCGCCACCTCGACCAATGCCGTCATCACCGGCATGGCCCGCGCTCACCGGGCTGGACAAGAGCCGCACAACCATCAACGTCGTGACCGCCGCGGGCACGAGCGTGGCCCAGTTCCTCCCCGAGCCCTGCGTCCCGGGCATCCCGTAGGCCGCGAGCACCCACAAGCCGCACCGCATCCAGCCCCGGGCCGACGGTCCGGGGCTGGATGACCCACGCCTGTCCGCGACTTCGTATTCGTGGATGAGGCCGCCGCGCGGTGGCTGGGGCGGTCTGAGGCTCGCTCGCTACTTGCTCTCGGCGCCGGGCAGCTTGAGCCGGGCGGCCAGCTCGGGCTGGAAACGGACCATGTCCTTGTTGAAGTCGGAGATGAACGGCCAGTCCTCGCCGCCCTGGGGGGCCTGGCGAAACCGGGTCCAACCGTCGGGGTCTTGGTCCCCGGAGCGGGAGACGGCCAGGGCGGAGTAGGCCTGGCGCTTGTAGGTGATGTTGTCAGGCTGCAGCTCGTGGGCGGCGTTGAAGTGAGCGACGACCTTGTCCGAAAGGCCCTCTCGGCGCCAGAGGTGCTGAGCCAGCTCGAAGTGGGCGGCCGCTTCGGATATGGCGGGCGGGCGGGCCTGGGACCGTGCCATCACCTGGTCGGGGGACAGGGCGTATCGACTGTCCGACCCGTTGTCGACCCAGTCCTTCACCATCGCGACGTAGTGCTCCCGCTCCTCCATCCGCCCGACCAGCTGGACCATCTGCAGCGCGGCCGCACCCACGGGCATGGGGCTGGCGGGCTCGGGAGGCCGGACGATCGTACTGTTCTCGTCGATCCAGATGACCTGCGGGATGTTGGTCACGCCGAAGCGGGCGTCCATGTAGTGGGTCCGGTCGATGAGCGACGGATGGGAGGACGCCGCCGCTTCCACGAACGGACGGGCCACCTCGGGCCCGGCCATCTCCAGGCACACGTCGACGACTTCGAGTCCCCGAGGGTGGAACTCCGCCCGCAGCGCCTGCCACCCGGGCAGGTCCCAGCGGCACCCTCAGTAAGGAGCCCAGGCGACGAGCAGGACCTTGTGCCCCCGCAGCGAGGTGATCGGGAACTCGTTGCCGTCCAGGTCGGGAAGGCGAAAGTCCGAGGCGTCGGCCGTGGCCAGCGCTCGGCCCCCCAACGTCTCCGGTCCCACCGCCCATAGGCCGGGGCTGGGCTCGGACACGACCGCCATCCCCAGGCGATGGGCGGCCGCCGACAGGTCGAAGCCCCCGTCGGGGAGGGGGACGCACACCTCGGCCCTGCAGGCCCCCTCAGGCTTGATCTCCCACCCGGTGGCCTGCTGGAACTCCTCCGCCCCGATGTCCAGTCGGTCAACGATCACCCGGCCAGCCTATGCCGCAAACGTTGCATGTTGCCCCGGAACGTCCCGCTGCCTGGCGCCGAAGGCCCTACTGCGTGTTGGCGGGCCTGGCCGGACGCCGCGTGCCAGAGACCTCCCGTGGGAGCTCGCCGGAGTGATCTCGACGGGGGCTCACAAGCTCACCAAGACCACCAGGAGCCCCGACTTCGGCGCGATGCCCTCGTTCGAATCCCGGCCGCGGTCCTCACAGAGACCTACCGAGGCTCCCGGCGCGACGCCGGTGTCGACCGGATCGCCGGCCGGGGCAACCGGGTCCTAGCTCTCGATCACCGGACGTCTCGGGTGTCAGGACAGCTCCTTGGACGCGACAGTCTC
>VAXP01000180.1:5930-7484 GCA_005884125.1 Actinomycetota bacterium
CCATTCGTCTCGGCGGTGCGGTCGTCTTGACTGGCGATCCCGACGACTTGCGAGCCCTCGCTGCCCTGCACCGTAAAGTCGTAGTTCAGTCCCTCACGTGAGATCCGCGCTCCCCCGCACGTCGATGTTCCTGGAGGGTGCGGACCAACGATGGCGCTGGCCATCCGGGGGCGTGGTCCGTGGTGCGTCAGATCCAGATCCACTGAGGCGGACGGCGAGGTCAGAGACCCAGCCCGGCCAGGGGGCATCAGGGCCGGTGGAGGGGGTGACCAGGGCCAGGGCGGAGAGCGCGGCGTTGATGCTCGGCCTGTGGGCTGGGTCGTGGTGGAGGAGCGAGGCGATCACCCGCTGCAGCTCGCCATCGCCGGCTGGCGGCCCGGCCGGGGCGCCGGTGAGAAGCTCGTGGAGGACCAGGCCCAGGGCGTAGACGTCCATGCCCGGATCCGCCGCCGCCCCCGCCCGCTGCTCGGGCGCCATGTACCTGGGCGTCCCCCGCAGCCGCCGTCCGCCGCCGGCTCCCACCGGCCGGGAGAGTCCCAGGTCCAGGACGACCACACGTCCGTCCCTCAAAACGAGGTTGGTGGGCTTGAGGTCGAGGTGGACCAGGCCCTCTGCGTGCAGGTAGCGCAGGGCCGAGGCCAGCTGTATGCCGACGAGGGCCACCTCCGCGGGCTCCATGGGGCCGTGGCGGTCGACCAGAGAGGCGAGCGTCGGACCCTCGGCGTACTCGTACAGAAGACACGGCGGCCGGCCGTGGACCAGGTCCTCCAGCAGGCGCTGGAAGGCCGGGTGTGACAGGGCGGTCACCCGCCCGGCCTCCTCGGCCAGACGGCGGGCCGTCTGGCTGTGGTCGGACTCGGCCGGCCGCGCCACCTTGGCCGCCACCGGGCACCAGTGGCGCGTGGACCAGGCGAGCCACGTCTCGCACCGGGGCCCGCCGCCGAGCCGGGCCCAGGCGTGCAGGCCCGGGACCATCTCGTCCCCGGCCCGGAAGCTCCACCCAGGGCTTTCGTGCGCGGGGGCAGGTGAGATCGGGACGGCGAATGGGGTCCGTCCGTCCCGATCGTCACCCGCGACGTCAGTCCTGGGACTCACTTCGCTCCGACTTGGAGGACGCCTCCATCTCCTCGGTGGCGAAGACCCGTACCGCGCCCTTCACGCGGCGCTTCTCGTGCTCTTCGTCGCGATGTGACATGCGCTCACCTCCTTCCTGTCGTCTCCGTCAGGTGATGCCCGACGCTTACTCCGTCCCCCCGCTGGCCTGCTGGCTCTTGCCCGTGGCCTCGCTGCACGCTCCACAGGGCTGCGAGAGGCCCATCCCGGCCGAGGAGCTCGAGCGGCTCGCCGTCCTCCACGAGCCGGCCCTGGTTGAGCACGAGGACCCTGTCGGCGTCGAGGGCCAGGCCCAGCTGGTGGGTGACGATCAGCACGGTGCGACCGCCGGTGGCGGAGCGGACCGCAGTCATGACCGAGGCTTCCGAGGCGGCGTCGAGCCCGGTCGTGGGCTCGTCCAGCAACAGGAGGGCGGCGTCGCGCACGATGGCCCGGGCCAGG
>VAXP01000003.1 GCA_005884125.1 Actinomycetota bacterium
TCACGTCGTAGTGCTCCATGTCCAGCCAGACGAACGCACCCCGGTCGGCCGCTTCCTTGAGGATGGGGACCAGGCGCTCCCTGGCCTGGGCGATGCCCTCGCCCGCGGTCAACGGCGCCAAGAGGGGAGCCAGGGCGGTGGGCTTGACGCTGAGGTTGGCCCTGGGAAGCGGGCCCAGGTCGTCCCGCTCGAGATGGTCGTCGGGCGCCCAACCCGCGGTGGCGTCGAGCAAGGTGCGCAACAGCTCGTCGACACGGGCCGCATAGCGGTCCGCTTGGGCCGCGGTGAGGGTCTTCTCGCCCAGCAGGTCCACGGTGAAGGCCGTTCCCGCCCGCCAGAGCCGGTGCAGGCCCTCGACGGCCTCAGCCGGGGTTGCGCCCACGATGAACTGGTGGGCCATGCGGATGATGTTGCGCCGGGCCACCGAGGCGGTCAGGTGCTCGCCCAGCGGGACGTGGTCGGCCACGCTCACGCCCACGTCGAGGAGGCGGGGGGCGTCGGCGCCCTCGAAGTACTCGTGCACGTGGCGCAGGACGTCGGCGTCGCCGGTCGTGGCCGGGAACACGTCGACGAAGCGGAACAGCTGGGTCTTGAAGGAGGGGTTGGCCATGGCCCACTCGAGCATGCGCTCGCTCCACCACGACATGCGGTACACCCGGGCCCGCTGGTCGGTGCCCAGCTCGGCGATGCGCCTGGCCAGGGCGGTGACGTCCGCGTCCAGCGGTGCGGCCACGGCGCTCACGGTACCGCCGGGCCCGATGCCCGGCCGCTCAGTCGAGTTCTCGCGCCAGGCGGGGGTCCCACGACGGGTCGAGCTGGTGGAGGAACTGCGCGCAACGCTCCTCCTCGTCCGTCTCGCCCAGGGTGGCGGCGGCCTGGCGCAGGCCGTCGAGCGACCGCAGAAAGCCACGGTTGGTCTGCTCGGCCCAGCGCACGTAGCCCGAGCCCCGCCACCCCGCGGCCCGCAGCGCGTCCAGACCCCGGTGGTAGCCCACGCGGAAGCAGGCGTAGGCCTCCACGTCGTCCCGGGCCAGCTCGCCCAGGCGGGCCCACCCCTCCAGATACCGGGGAAAGGCGGCGACGACGTCGGCCACGGCGTCACGCCGGCGCTCGGGTGGCTGGCCCAGGGCACCGTCCAGCCGCCGCCCGGCCTCGGCCGAGAAGGGCGGAAGCACGGTCTCGGGCAGGCCGGTGGACAGCTCGACGGGCCGATCGGGCATGGCCGCATGCTGGCACATCGTCCCGGCCCCTCCGGCCGCCCCGTGGGGAGGTCGGTCGACCGTAGGATCTGCCCGCCGTGCCCCCGTGCCCCTTCTGCGCCATCGTGTCGGGCGAGGCCCAGGCCCACGTCGTGCTGGACGAGGGCGAGGTCATGGGGTTCCTCGACGCCCGCCCCGTCTTCCCGGGCCATGTCCTGGTCGTGCCCCGCAGCCACCTCGAGACGCTGGCCGACCTGCCTGCCGGCCTGGTCGGGGTCCTCTTCGAGGCCTCCCGGCGGGTGGCGGTGGCCCAGGAGACGGCCCTGGAGGCCGACGGCGCCTTCGTCGCAGTCAACAACCGGGTGAGCCAGTCCGTGCCCCACGTGCACGTGCATGTGGTTCCCAGGCGACGCAAGGACGGCCTGCGCGGCTTCTTCTGGCCCAGGCAGCGCTACCAGGGCGACGAGCAGATGGCGGCCGTCGCCGGCGCTCTGCGTGAGGCCCTCGGCTCGACCAGCCCGACCAGCCCCACCAGCTCGACCAGCCCGACGGGGGCGTCCCGTTGCTCCCCTGAGTAGCCGGGCGGGTCGTCGGTATCGGGGAACCCGGCGCTCTTGGCCGTTTGGCACCCATCCCGGGCCCAGGACCGGTACTCTGAGGCTTCGTGCGACTACATCGGGTCCTCATCAGAGCCGGATTGGGCCTGGCCGCCGCCGCGGTCACGCTGTCGGTGGCCGCCGGGCCGGCCGCGGCTCAGACCAACCCCTTCCAGCCCAAGGGCTCGGGCACCACGGCGACGACGGCCGCGACCACCTCGGGCGCGAGCCAGCCGGCTGCCGCCAGCTCGTCCGGCTCGGCCGGCTCATCCAGCTCGGCCAGCTCGTCGACGGGCTCCGGCGGCTCGGCCGCCATCGTGAGCCCGAGCGCCAGCGCCAGCCCGGCCATGCCCACCACGGGCGTGGAGGCGGCCCGCTCGGCCGTCGCCGGCCTGGCCTGCGTGGCCCTGGGCCTCGTGCTGCTGCTGGCCGCTCGGCCCCGGCGCTCGCCCCGGTCCGGCCTGCACCTGGCCTCGGCCCGCGCCCGCTGATCGCCCCGGCCCCCGGGCGGGGCCCAGTGCGACGCCGGCGCCCCTGAGGGCGCGGGACCGGCGGCGCCCATCCCGTGGATCTCGTTCTCATCCGCCACGCCGAGCCGGTGCGGGTCGTGGAGGCGGGCGGGCCCGCGGATCCGCCCCTTCACGAGCGGGGTCGGGCCCAGGCCCAGGGCCTGGCCGCCTGGCTGGAGGGGGAGCACCTCGATGCCGTGTGGTCCAGCCCCATGCGCCGGGCCCGCGAGACGGCGGCGGCCGTGGGTTCCCGGTTGGGCATGGACGTGGTCGTGGACGAGGATCTGGCCGAGTTCGACCGTGAGGCGACCAGCTACATCCCCCTGGAGGAGCTCAGGGCCAGGCGCGACGAGCGCTGGGTGGCCATGGTGGAGGGCAACCTGGCCGAGTTCGACGTCGACCCCGACGCCTTCCGGGCCGGGGTGGTCGATGCCCTGGAGCGCATCGTGTCGGCCAGCCCGGGGGCCACGGTCGCCGTGGTGTGCCACGGCGGGGTGATCAACGCCTACGCGGCCCACGTCCTCGGCATCGACAGGGTCCTGTTCTTCGAGCCCCGCTACGCCAGCATCAACCGGTTCGCCGCCGCCCGCCAGGGCACCAGGTCGGTGGTCAGCCTCAACGAGACGGCCCACCTGCGGGGCCTGTTGTGACCCGCCGGGGCGAGCGGTGTCACCCCACCCGTCCGGCCAGCTCGAGCACCTCGGCGGCCACGCCCCTGCGGGGGGCTATGACCTCGTCGATGAGCCCGTAGTCCTTGGCCTCCAGCGCGGTCATGTAGAAGTCCCTGTCGATGTCGCGCTCCACCTCGGCGACCGGCTTCCCCGAGTGGTGGGAGACGATCTCGACCATGCGCCTGGTCGTGGCCAGGACCTCGCGCAGGTGGATCTCCATGTCGCGGGGAGCGCCCTGGGCACCGGCCGATCCCTGGTGGATCATGATCTTGGCGCTGGGCAGGGCGAGGCGCTTGCCCGGTGCTCCACCGCAGAGGACCATGGCCGCGGCCGACATCCCCATGCCCACGCAGAGGGTGGAGACCTCGGGCTGGACGTGCTGCATGACGTCATAGATGGCCATCCCCGCGTAGGCCATCCCCCCGGGCGAGTTGATGTAGAGGTGGATGTCCTTCTCCGGGTCCTGGGCCTCGAGGTACAGGATCTCGGCCACGATGAGGTTGGCTATCTGGTCGTCGACCTCCTGTCCCAGGAAGACGATGCGCTCCCGCAGCAACAGGGAGTAGATGTCGAAGAGGCGCTCGCCTCTGCTCGACTGCTCGAGCACTGTGGGTATCAGCGCCATCGTTCCCGCCACTCCCCTCTCCTCCGCTCCCGGTCCGGCCCCCGGAGGTCAGTATCTCATATTCGCGATATCATCGGCGAGGTAGGGATCGAGGTCCGATGACACACCGCCGTCACGAGCCGGTCTTTCCAGGCTTCAAGGAGATGGCCCAGCGGCGGCGGGCCCTGACCGCCGACCTGGTCGCCCGCCGACGCGCCCTGGGCCTGTCCCAGACGGAGGTGGCGGCCCGCATGGGCACCTCCCAGTCGGCGGTGGCCAGGCTGGAGACGGGTGGCGCCGACGTCCGCCTCTCGACCCTGGAGCGCTACGCCGCGGCCCTGGGCCAGCGCCTGGACTGGAAGGTGAAGGGGCGGGGCCGATGAGCCCGGCCCCGGGCCCGCAGTGGCCGCCCGATCCCCCGCCCCTCCGGGTGGGCCGGGACGAGGGGGAGGAGTGGCCCGGTTGGGTAAGGGGCCGCCTCTTCGAGCGCCGCATGGTGTTCGTCACCGGGGTCCTGGACGACGAGTCGGCCACCCGGGCGGCGGCCGAGCTCATGACCCTGGACGGCGCGGGAGACGAACCCGTCAGCCTGCAGGTCGACTGCGGTGGCGGCACCCTGGAGGCCGCCCTCGCCCTCATGGACGTCATCGACCTGCTGGGCGTGTCCGTCGACGTCACCTGCGCGGGCCGGGCCGAAGGGCCCGCAGTCGGGGTCGTCGCCGTAGGTGGGAGGCGCGTGGCCGCTCCCCACGCCCGGTTCCGCCTCATCGAGCCCCAGTCGAGCTTCCAGGGCCGGGCCTCGCAGCTCACGGGGTGGATCGAGCACCACCGGCGTCAGCTCGACGGCTTCTACGAGCGACTGTCGCTGGCCACCGGGCGCCCGGCGTCGGACATCGCCGCGGACAGCCGGGCCGGGCGCTACCTCGACTCCCGGCAGGCCCTGGAGGCCGGGCTGGTGGACGAGATCGCGGTCCGGGGCGCAGAGCTCTACCGGTGGCCGCCTCGGGGCTTCGGGTTCCGGCCCGACGGCGCCCGCTGACCCGGGCCGGGGAGGCGCGGTACCACCGGCCCCCGGGCGTGCGCCACGCTTGGGGGGTGGGCGAGGCGGGCGGGGTGACCCGGAAGCAGCGGTGGGTCCGGCTGGGCCTGCTCGGGCTGGGTGTGGCCGCCCTGGTTACCCTGACCGTCCTGGTCACCTCCACCGGCCCGGGAGGGACCGGTGTGACGAGCCCCGAGCGCTTCGACCTCCCGGCTCTGTCCGGCGGCGCCCGCGTCCGGCTGGTGGAGTTCCGGGGCAAGCCCACGGTGGTCAACTTCTTCGCATCCTGGTGCACGGCCTGTGACCAGGAGCTGCCAGGCTTCTCGCGCCTGTCGCTCGCCCTCAAGGGGAGGGTGAACTTCGTGGGCGTGGACTCGCTGGAGACGGGCGACGGCATGTTCATGCCCCGCCGGCACCACATCACCTGGTGGCCCCTGGCCAGGGACGTGGCCGGGGCCCAGGGCAGCGGGCTCCACGACGCCCTGGGCGGCGGGTCGGCCATGCCCCTGACCGCCTTCTACGGGGCCGACGGCCGCCTCCTCGACGTGGAGCGGGCCGCCCTGCCGGAGGACATCCTGCGATCCAGGCTGCGCACCCTGTACGGCCTCGCCGTCTGAGGCCCGGGGGAAGGCTCAGGGCTGGGACAGGAGGGGCTGCAGGGCGTCGGTTATCTGGGCGGCCACCACCGGGCCTTCGAAGCGCCCCCGGATGATGCCGGCGCGGTCGATGACAAGGACCCAGGGCTCGCTCTGAAAGCCCCAGCGCAGGAACTCGGGGGCGGGGCGCTTGGAGTCTCGCTGGGGGTAGACCTCCACGTCGACGAAGTTGGCCTTGGTCGGGCCCAGCCCGTCGTACACGTCGAGGACCTCGTCCACCACCGGGCCGCACATGCGGCTCGAGCACAGGAGGGGCGTGGCGAAGACCACGACCGTGGGCCGGCCGGAGCGCAGGGCGGCGTCCAGGCTGATGTAGTGCATGGGCGTCGGAGGGATCCGCGTGTCGATGGCCGCGGCCTCGGTGGGCGACGAGGCGGTGGGGGTCGGCTCGGAGAGGGCGGGCGATCCCAGCGCCGCCACCGGCCTGGGTTCGGCTGCGGTGGCCCCCACGGCCACGATGGACCTGCCCCCGACGACTCCCCGCGCCGCGACCAGCCAGTTGCCCGGGCCGGGCACGGTCACCTCGGCCTCGTAGAAGCCGGGCACGGGCGGCTTCCCGAAGGCATCGGACCGGGGCGCGCTCCACGTGACGTACCTCACCGGGAAGGGGCCGGTAGCGGGTGCGCGGTCATCGCTCGCCACCCACACCTGGACGGAGCCTCCCGAGGCCGGGGCCCCCGCCCGGGGTATGAGACCGAAGACGAAGCGGCCGGTCCCCACCGCCACCGAGCTCTGGGCCTCGGCCATGGAGAAGGACGTGGCCCCGTTGGCCAGGGACCGGATCGTCGCCGCCGTGCGCGGGCTCCCGCCCCCGCC
>VAXP01000004.1:0-465 GCA_005884125.1 Actinomycetota bacterium
TCCCCACCCGTCAGGCCCAGTACGAGCGGCGAGGCGCTCACTGCGATCAACGCGGCGCTCCAGCGTGACCATCGCGGCTTGACTGTGCGTGAACCCAACCAGAAGTTCTGGCGAGCCTGGCGCTGGCCGAGGTAAAGGCCCAGAGACATCAGCGCGAAGGCGATCCCGACTCCAACGGGACCTCTGGAAATGACCAAGCCCACCCCAGCGAGCCATACCGCGCCGCAGAACCACTCCAGCCACCGCGGCGGCGGTGGCCCGCCGCTCAAGAATCTCGACCACGACGAGGCTGGCAGGCGATGTTCGGCCATCGAGACAATTGTTACTTCATCTGTTACTTCATCGTCACTCTTTATCGCTCCGACGGAAGTCGCGCCGCGACGAAGGCTCAGGCACGCCCGACGCGCCGTGACGCCTCCGGACCTCGCGGAGAGCGGGTCAGGGCCCGCGTGTTCGGTGGGGGCC
>VAXP01000004.1:538-9246 GCA_005884125.1 Actinomycetota bacterium
CGGCATCGAGCAGACCAGGCACACCGACGACGGCGGGGATGCCGAGCTCGCGCGCGCAGATGATCGTGTGGCCCATGACGGTCTCCGTCGCGACGGCCACCACGATCGGAAGCACGGTGTTGTAGCCGGGCGTCGTGGTCACGGCGACCAGCACGTCGCCCGGTTGGAGATGGTCGAGGCCGTCGTTCTCGTCCCTCACGACACACGCGGGGCCGCGCGCGACGTGAGCGCCGACGCCTTGGCCCTTCAGCTGACCGTCTCCCGCATCGCTGGCCGGCGGCGCCCACGGCGCCTCTGCGCCGATCGAGGCAGGGGGCACGCGGTGGCGCGCCGCCTCCCGCTCCGCTCGCCGTGCCGCGAGGACCTTCGAGGCCGGGCCGGCCCCGTCGAGCAGGGCGCGCAGCTCGTCGATATCGGTCTCGAACACGTCGCTGGGGTCCTCGAGGCCGGCACGGCGGCCGACTTCGAGCAACGCCCGGCGAAGAAGGCCGAGCGGCCAGAAGACGCAGACACCGTCATCGTCATCCTCGATCCCGTACGACGTGCGGGCGTCCGCGACGAGATCGGCGAGCTCGGCGGACAGGGCCGGCAGCGGTGGGCGCGGTGTCGTTGCCCGGTCGCGTGCCGCGGCGCGGATGGCCCCAAGCACGAGCTCGGGTCGCTCGCGCAACGTAGGCCGGAGGAGGTCGTAGCTGTCGACGAGCCGGTGGCCGTACTCTGTGAGGTACGCGTCGAGGCACCGGCCGGCCTTAGGCGCGGCGCGCACGTCGTCGAAGGTGCGCACCGACGCCGGATCGATTTCGCCGGCGCGCAAGGCCTCGGCGATCGCTAGGGCCAGCTCCGCGGGCCGGCTACTAGCCGGCGACCCCCCGGCCATGGCGTCCATCACGACCGCCTCGTCGATGCCCTCGGCCTTGGCTCGCTCGCGGACGAGATCGACCACGACCTCACGGCCCCGATGCTCGAAATGAAGCGGGCCGACGGCCAGCACATGATCGAGGACTTCGCGGGCGTGGGCCCGCAGCTCGTCGTCGTCGAGCGACTCGACCGCCACCGCCTGCAGCGCCTGGTTGCGGGCCACGGCGGCCGGACGCTCGTCCGCGAACCACTGCTCCGCTTCCCGCCGCCAGCGCCGCTCGGCCACCGCTTGCGCGGCGAGGGCTTCGTCGCCGGCTGCGCCCTCGCCTCGGACGCCGATGTAGAGGTAGCCGTTGATGCGCTGCCACCGCACGCCCTGCCGGCGTAGGCCCCAGCGGCCCGCGCCGCGTACCCGCCCCTGGGCCAGCTGGTCGAGGACGACGGCGAACAGGAGCGAGACGGGACGGGGGAAGTGGGCGGCCTCCACGGCGTCCGCGGTCAGCGCCGGGCCCCGAGCAAGGCGCGAACGGGATCGTCGAGGGCGGACGCATGGGTCGTGAGCCGCACGTGACCAGCATCGTCCACGACCGCGAGAGAGGCCTCGGTCATAGCGGGAGCGTGCGCCACGGCATTCCCGGATTCTCTCGCAGCGATGGGCAACACCGCTCGTTCGCTCCCAGACATCCCCGCTACGAGCAGGAGTCCAATTGCGGCAGCGATCACGCGCCCGAAGCGCAGCCTCACCTCCTCGGAGGTCTCCCGCGGGTCGTACAGGACGAGCGAGTGGGTCGATGTCATCAAGCGGTTCCTCTCGGACCGGGGCCAGACGCGAGCCGGGCGACCCGCGCCCCGCTCGTGAATATGCCGCACCTATCGACGCGCGATTCGCCCGAACGCGCCTGCGGTGACCCGCCGCTATCTGGCGATCGGTACCCGACGAGAACTCCAAAACCCCCTGCGTTGAAACGGTGTTCAAGGAGCCTCGATGTGCACCTTGCGTCGACTTCAACCCATCACCAACCCAACACCAACCCAACACCAACCCAACATCCGCCCGGATCCACAGGTGTCCGCAGGAGTCTTCTCGAGGTTCTGACCAGCGGGTATGGACTGGAGTGGACTGCGGTGGACCCCCTCGCGAGCACCTGCAAAGCCCTCAACAGCGGTTCGATTCCGCTCGCCGCCTCGAGGTGTTCTCGCACGTCAGAGGCGCATTCGGCGTCGACTAGCGGACCGGGGGTCAGATTCGATGGCGCGGAAATGGCGCGGGTTACATGTCTGTCCTTTCTCAATCGTTGCGCGGTGGGCGCCTTCGGCGGTCCATTTGTTGTTCAGAGAATCCTGTAGAGCACCCCGATCGGTACGCATGAATTTGGAGTAGTGGTCGTCGGCACCGTCACGTGATCGGGGCACCCGCCGGGGGTGTCGAAAGTCGTGTTCGCAGGACGGTGCTGAGCGTCGGGAGGCCCGGCCGCGATCAAGGCCCTGAGTCGCGCCGCTCAGGCGGAGGGAGTCCTTGCTTGTCGTTAGGCGGTGGGCGCTCTCGGCGGTCCATCTCATTAGGGATCCCTGTGGAACACCCGATCGGTACGTATGAATTCGAGGTAAGGGTCGTCCACACCCACGGCGTCTCCGCGCTGCCGCAGTCGGGCCCGATGGACGAGACGGTGACCGCGTCGCTCGGGTGGGAAACGGGACCGCAACGGGCTGGGGACGTGGCGACTCACCCGCCCGTCGCCGACCCCCCGCTCATGTCCGTGCTCGTGATCATCGAGCACGCCACCCGCCGGGGGGCTCCGCCTACCGGAGGGGTCGGGGGTGGCTCCAGCGCCGAATCAGGAGCCAGGGGTGCCAGCGCAGGAGCGTGGCCGGGCTGGACCACGAACGCGGCCCGGCGCCGGCGGGGGAGGAGGGCGCTCAAGGCTGCCAGCAGGGCTGTTGGCCAGGCTGAGATTCGCGGCAGGTACGATCGAATTTCCGGCACCGACAGGGATGATCTGCGACGCGTAAGGCGACACAATCAGGCCCGTCTCGGCACGCGGCCAGGCCCAGCTCGAGGCCGCTACCGGCGCCCGAAGCGCGAGGCCATGCGAGCCATGACCCGCGCATAGCCGTTGAGCTCGGCAGGAGCACCCGGTGTGCCGCTCGGCGCGGGGTCGCCGTCCGGGATGCCGACGGCGGTGGCCAGCAGGGGCGCCGCCGCCGTGCGGAAGTAGCGCGACACCAGGCCGTCGTAGAAGGTCAGCCCCGTGGCCCCGCCGTGCAGGGCGACGGCGTTGAGGGCCAGCCGCCCCGCCACCAGGCCCGCCTCCAGCAGGGCGGCCCGATGGCCCCGCCCGCCGAGACGGGCGGCGAGGGGCTCCAGTTGGGCGGCGTGGAAGACGGTGAAGGCGGAGTCCCCTCCGAGCGGCTGGTCCAGGCACAGGCGGGCTCCGTAGGCCCGGACGTCGTCGGCGCGGGTCCGTCCTTCATAGGTCGCGTCCCGCCGATAGGCGTAGCCACCGGCATCCAGGCCCTCGACGTCGTGGACGTTGACGAGGTGCTCTAGCACCGTCCCCGCCGGCCCGCTATCGAACTTCGGGCTGCGGGTCGCCGCCGCCAGCCCCCAGCGCAGGAGCGCTCCCGGCGCCGGCTGGCGTCGGAACAGGCGCGTCGAGCCCCGGCGCAGGATGACATCCTCCACCCGGTCGGCGGCATCGGCTTGTGCGGGCGGCTCGACGGCACGGGCCGCGGGTGCGGATATCTCCCTGGCCGCCTGGCGCCAGGCGTCGACGTCCTCGTCTCCCAGACAGCTCTCGGCCTGGGCCTCGACGACGAGCGGGAAGCGAAGCACGTGGGGGGCTAGCGCCCCCGCCTCCACGGTGATCGGCGTCAGCGACAGGGCCGGCGGGAGACCGTGCGCTCCGCCACCGAGACGGACGAGGGCGACAGGCACTTCGTCCACCCCGTCGACACCGACCAGGTCGGCCACGGTCGCGTCGGGGAAGGCCACCGAGACCTCGGCCGGCAGCCCATGCGCGGCGGCGACGGCCAGGAGGTTGGCGAGCATGCAGCCGGCGTCCCACCACAAGTGGCGCCAGCCCCGCTCCCCGTACTTCCAGCAGGTCCGGAACGGGATCCCGGTCAGCACCAGCGTGGCTGCAGCCGGCTCCCCGGGCGTGAGGGGGCGGCGCAGGGGCACGAGCGCGTGCTCGAGCGGCTGATAGTGGTGCACGCCGTCGCGCACGACGTAGATCTCGACCGGGTGGAGGTTGCCGGCCGACATCGCCGCCCGGAACCAGGTCGGCTCCCGGTCGGCCATGTGGGCCACCCGCGTCACGCCGCCCGACAGGAAGAGCAACGTGCCCAGCAGGCCGTCGTCGAGCGTGGTGGTGGGGCCGCCGCCGCCGCCGGACAGCACCTCGACCGCGGCCGGCGACGACCGCCGCAGCTCCGTCGGCAGGGGCCGGCCCGGGGCGGAGTAGCGCTTGAAGGGGGCTGGGCGGTTGTCGGGGTCGAGGGGACGGAAGTCCATCAACCGGTCGGGGTGGGCCGGCCGCTCCCCGTGCATGGTGGAGCCGTAGAGCGCGTCGATGGCGCCGCGCCCATGCCCCTCGGTCGGGCCCGGGCCGTGCCCCCCGGTCGTCACTGCCCGTCAGGCGACGGCCGGTCCCCGCCGACGGAGAACAGAACCGCCACGCTGACCGGGGCCCGGGGCTCGTGCTCAGGTCGCTCGAGGTCCCGGTCGAACACCCGGGACACGGAGTTGCCGGCCAGATCCTCCAGCACCGGCTCGACCCGCAGGTGGTGCGGGCCCGGCAGCCACGGCCAGCCCGGCGTGAACGACCACGAGCCCTCGCCTTCGCCCACGGCCACGCCGCCGCCAAGGCCCTCGCCCCCAGGCCCGGCCACGCTCAGGCATCGCCCCAGCAGGGCGCGGTCGAGGGGGCGGTCGAAGCCCACGACCAGCGGGCGCCGGCCTCCCGCGGCGGGCACGTCGAGCACCCACCGCCGGGGATCGACGAGCTCGCGCACATCCGGGCCCACCGCGTAGCGATGGCGATGGCCGGCCACCAGGGGCCGGCCGCCGGCATCCCGATATCCCCGCTCGACGACCAGCGCCACCGCGGCTCCCTGCTCTAGGGGGTAGCCGGCCTCCCGGTGGGAGCTCAAGCCCCGCTTGATGCGGGCGGGGTCGAGGAGGACCGTAAGCCGGCGCCGTCCCGGGTCCCACAGCTCGGGGTCCATCTGCGAGAAGGGGCCCGGGATGCTCTCGCCCGTGTCGTCCCGCTCGAGGTGGACGTGGCCGGCAGCCAGGCCCTCGCTCATCGCCGAGGAGAACTCGACGTAGAGGCGCAGGGCGTTGCGCGGCAGCGCCGTCCCGCTGGGGTGGACGGCCACGACCTCGGTGGAGGGCACGCCTTCCACGGGAGGCCGGGTGAGCTTCAGCGCCTCCGCGTCCCCAAGCCCGCCGGCCCCCACGACCATGGTGTAGGCGGTCCCGGCCACGAATGGGAAGCGGGGTGCGAAGCGGATGTCGGCGTCGCCGACGCAGTAGCGGCCCGCCATCGGCTGCACCCCGGCGGGAGCCCGGTCGCCGTCGAGGACGTCGCTGGGGAAGACGGGAAGGGTCCGGGGCAGGTCTTCGGCGGCGAGCGATCGCAGCCGGACGAGCGCCTCCGGCGTCACGCCGCGCAGGACAAGCCAGTCCACACCGGCGTCCGTCGCCCAGACCAGGGTGGGTGGCACGGCCCAGCTGGGCAGGCTCAGAGCGAGTCGGTCTTGAGCGAGCGCAGGTGCCGCTCGCCGCGGTCGTCCTTCTGGAGGGCCAGGACGTGGGTGCGGTTGAGGTTGGCTAGCCGGCTCACGCCGGTGAGCGGCTCCACTTCGCGAGGCACCCCCACCGGAGTGGTGGGCTCGGTCAGGGCGGGCTGGTCGTCTATGTCCCGGCAGTCGATCTTGATGAGGCCGTGTGTGCTGTTCGACACCAGGAGGTGCTCACCGTCGTCCTGGCTGAACGACACCATGTCCAGGGGCTGGTTCATCGCCCCCAGATCGGCCACGGTGCGGCCGGTCGCCCTGGTCCCGACGGTGATGTCGGTGATCGGGAAGTGCACCACCGGTGTGCATGTGTAGCTGGCCAGGATGCTGCGGCCCTTCTCGTAGGGGACGAAGCTCTTGATCGGCGCCGCCGTCTCCCACTTCCCATGGGACACGTGGAAGATCTCCAGGCAGTTGTCGCCCATCTCGCCGGTGAATGGGAAGGGGATGCGCCGCAGGTTGGAGGCGAACTCCTCGTTCGACATGCCGGCGACCAGAAGCATCCCGTCGACGTAAGACATGTCCGTGACCGTGGCGGTGCGGGCCGGCCGCCGCCAGATCCTGATCTTGCGCCCGCGAACCTCGATCTCCTCGCCCTCGTCCCCGTCCGGCAGCTCGATGGTCACCCGGGCGTCGTCCTCGGCCGGGGCGTTGGTGATGGGAGTCGACGAGAACGCGACGTTGTCCAGACCGACCTCGGTGAGAGAGCCGTCGCCGCGATCTATCCGCACGATCACCGGCACGGCGGCGTCACCCCTGCCCCGCATGACCGAGAGGTAGACATTCTCGCTGCGGGGATGGACCGCCATGTCGCGTATGCCCACGTCCTCGCGGCCGCAGCCGAGGAAGGCGGCCAGCCGCCGGTCGACGCCATCGAGCTCGAACGGTTCGGACCTCGCCGAGTCCACACCCGGGTCGGCGACGTCCACCGCGAACACCATCGCCGAGACGTTGTCGGCGACGAAGAGGATGCCGTCGGGGCCGAACGTGATCGGGCCCACCGACCGAACGTCCGGCGTGCCTACCTGCAACCCGTGCTCTCCCATCACCTTTACCTCCCACCAGACCAGTGTCGGCGCTCATGAGGAGCGTCGCCGAGAACGCCGGGCATCCGCGTTCGGATGCATCGTCGATGCTTCAAGCGGCGGCGCCCACTCGCCGCGGCCGGATGATAGTACCCATCTCCAGGGTCGGCTCCGCTCCGAAGCTCGGCTCAGACTTGCGCCCCTGGGACGACCCGCACTAGCTGACGGTGGGGAGTCGACGACCGGTAGGTTCGTCGACTCCCAGGCGCGGTGGAAAGAGCGGAGGCCTAGTGTCCTGGCGGTCGTCCACCGTGATCGCCCTCGGACTGAGCCCACGACGCGCCGGTCTTCCGAGCCCGGCGACCGGTAGGTGTGAACGTTGTGAGCCTCGTCATCGGAGTTCCCGCTATGCAATGTTCGTGCTCTGCGTGGCCTTTGCTGTAGGACTGACGCATGGGGGACCAGCAGGCGCCGCACGTCTTCGACGATGATGAGGCCACACGACAGCTGCTGCGTTCTCCGCCGACGCAGCCCGCCTTGGCCTGGGCGGCGGCTGCGGCGGGCGCAGATATTGCCCATTGGACTGTGCTGCGGGGCGGCATGTCCTCGGCCATGTACTCGCTGGAGCTCTGCGATGCTTCACGGACCACGCTTGTCTTGCGTTGCTACGTCCGGCCTGAGCTCAACGAGGAGGAGCCCGATCTCGCCGAACGCGAGGCGGCCGCCCTCCGCGCCGCGGCCACCGTCGAGATCCCGACGCCGGCACTTGTGGCTGTTGACCCGACGGGGGCGAGCGTCGGGGTGCCGGCGGTGTTGATGACGCGGCTTCCGGGAAGGGTCCTCTGGGATCCGAAGGACCCTCGCCGCTGGCTGGCATCGCTGGCGGGCCTCCTCCCGGGTATTCACGAAGGCGACATCCAAGAGCGGGGACTCGGCCGGTACTTCAACTACGGCCAGGACAGCTACGAGCCCCCGAGGTGGGCAACCAAGCCCGCCATCTGGGAGAAGGCGGTCGAGGTGTTCCATGGCCCGGTCCTGGACGAGGACCGGTGCTTCATTCACCGGGACTTCCACCCCGGGAACGTCCTATGGAAGAGCCGTCGGCTCACCGGCGTGGTCGATTGGCAGTCCGCCTGCGTAGGTCCGCCCTCCGTCGACATCGGTCACTGTCGAGCCAACTTCTTGGGTTCTGCCCCTGAGCTTGCGGACGTCTTCACCGACATGGCCGAATCCCGGACCGGCCGCACATTCCACCCCTGGGCCGATGTCGCTGCGCTCATCGGCATGCTCGACGGCTTGCGATCCCGGCCCCCACGGCCTGCGGGTCGCCAAGCCATCGAGGCCGCGATCGAAAGGGCGGTCCTGGCGCTCGCATAGAGACCCGGGGTCTGCGGGGAACGGTCGGTGTCGCTCCGGCGCTCGTTCACCCCTCGGCGCCGGCCCAGAGACGCTCGCGACGCCGATTGGGCGCGTACGACTCCCCCAGCCGATCGCGATATCGGGCGCCTGATAGGTGGGGAAGTGGAACGTCCGAGTGGATCAATTACACCCTGGCCGGCGAGAGCATGGCATTCACGATGTCAAGATCGAGGTGGTCGGGATCGAACTCGTCCTCCAGCCACTCAAGGAGCTCATCGCTTTCGTCCCCATCTCCGGACTCGAGCGTGTCGAGAAGCTCCGCGTATCCCCACACGCCACCGCAATCCTCCGGCGGGCACGCTCGCTCGCCAGCGATGCATTGAGGGTACGCGTCACCATGGGAGACAGGCCGCACCTTCTCCACTTCGATGGTGTGCTCCCAGCCGTCACCGAAGTCGTACTCGTAGGCCAGTCGGCTTCCCGCTGGCGCGACGGCGGCCAGACGGGCTCGGGCCTCGTCTTTGGGCCGGGGGCCGAGGTCGAGATCAGCGGGACGAGCCGGCGCGTACGTAGTGTTGCCCACCCGGAACTGGTGAAGGTGGGCGTCCTGCCAGCCCATGGCCCGCTGCAGCACATGATGCAGCTCGGCCAGACTGATGTTGCTCC
>VAXP01000004.1:9281-13281 GCA_005884125.1 Actinomycetota bacterium
CAGTGGACTTTGGCTTGGGCGGACGACCGAGAAGTCGACATGGCCGTGACCGTAGCGGTCATGGCCAGCCATGGCGCGGACCGTGCGGCCGCAGACTGGACGGGGCCCCATCTACCGGCGAACCAACTCGCACGGTCTCACCGGTTCGAATGACTAGAAGATCGCCGTCTCAGCTTCGATCGCCGGTCGACACGCGGAGCGGTTTGGCGGCGGTGGACAGCCTGGGTGCGACCGTTCAGGACGGCCCGCTCAAGGGACGGGCCCGAGGTTCACGCCGTCAGGGCCTTGCACGACCAGGGCTGCGGCGACAAGGTTGACGCCTATGGCGCCGAAGAAGTCCCGACGCCCGAGCCGCGCCCAGCGCCCTACCAGGGCGAGGCGTCGATCGACCGTGACGCGATCCTCGCCCGGCGCCGATCCCGAGCTACCGGTCCTCCTGTCCGAGATCCAGCAAGTCGTCAACATGCCCCTGTCAGCGTTGATGGAGACGGCGAGGGAGAGGGCCCATGCCCAGGCCCTCAGCGACGAGGCCACTTCCTCGGTGGCAATCGGGCGGCTTCGCGAGCTGGTGGCCTTCATCGCCGACGGCCGTCCCGCCACCCCGGCGGGCAACCTGAAGACTCCCGACGCGATCACCCTCGCCAGTAGATTGGGCACCGACGCGGACATATCTGACGAGCCGCAGCGAATGGAGGACCTGCCCGACACAGCCCACGCCTTCCGCTGGGCCGTGGCCGCGGGGTTCGTCGTGAGGCGGGGAAGCAAGATCGTGGCCGGCCCGTGGGCAACCGACCTGGAGCTCGACACTACTCTCCTCGAGGCCGGCGTGCTCGATGGCTTCCAACAGGGCTGGCGCAAGCGCTACGTCGAGGCGCTTGACGTCAGCGTCGGGGACCTGCCTCATCGCCTTGGCCGCAGCCCGGGAACCGTTCCCTCTCGCCGACATCGAGCAGCAGGCGTGGGAGCAGGTGGCCAGCGGGTATGGCTATGAGCGCGGCGACGAGCTGGAGCGAGGAAGCGTCGTTCGACTGGTCCGCGCCATGGTGGCCCAGCTGGCCCAGATCGGGATCGTGGCCCGCGAGGACAATCACGTGGTCCTCACCAACTTGGGCAACACCATGGCAGCGGTGGCCGACCTCTCGGGCGATGACGAGATTGAGGGCCTCGACCTGATCGACACCGACGCCCAGTCCCTCCTGCTGGTCTGCGTTGAGGAGATGGACCCCGAAGAGGCTGCGGGCCACCTCCTAGCGTGGTGCCAAGCCCGGCCGGCGGAGGAGGCCGCGGCCGAGCTGAGCGCGGCGATGTTGGACGCCGAGGACACCGAGGTGTGGGACCTCGGCTTCGAGGCATTGGGGATGGTCGATCCCGCTGTGGCCGAACGGGAGGTCCGTCGGCTTCGGTCAAATCCCCTACTGCGCGCCCTGGCTGACCAGTGGCTCCGCCGCCTCGCCCAGCCGTAAGGGATCTGTCAGCCCTGCTCCCGACAGGTTTCGGCGGCTTGGCGGGGTGGACATTGTCATCGTGAACTGTTAACATTGTCCACAGTGGCCCGAGAGCGCCATCAGCGCAAGCAGGTCGAAGCTGCCTTGCGCGCCGCCGAGACCGAAGGATGCACTGTCGAGGTGCGTCATTCGGGCCACACCTGGGGCCACCTCGTGACCCCTAACGGACAGCGGCTTCGGATCTGGAGCACTCCGAAGGACCCCGATGTGGCGGCACGGATTATTCGACGCTTCGTTCGTAGCAACAAGAGAGGCTGACATGCAAACGTACGTTTTCCGCATCCGGCTGCATGAGGTTCTCGATGATGAAGCGGCGGATCGCCTCTACGAGACCTTCGATGAGGAGATCGCCTTGGAAGACGGTCCCAAGGGCCACTTCATCGGATTCGAGCGCCAGGCGGATACCTTCCTTGACGCCGTGCTCGATGCCATCGCAGAGGTCATCGAGCTGGGTTTCGAGCCACTCGCGGTCGAGGACGAACTGGTCTCGATGTCCGACATCGCCGAGCTGGTCGGCCGCACCCGACAGTCGGTATCCATGCTCGCCAGCGGGCAACGAGGAGCGGGCGACTTCCCGCCCCCTGTGGCTGGCAACGTGCGCAGCCCTCTGTGGCATTGGGCAGACGTGGCTGCATGGTTCGAAAGCCACGAGGGCGAAGAGGTCGTCCCCGAGGACCGTATGCGCACGATCGCAGCGATCAACGGAGCTCTTGCTGGTCGCGTACTCGCACGCGAGCATCCGACGGTGCTCAAGATGATTGAACGACGGATCGCTGGCTAGCCCGAAGGGCGCAGGCCGAAGGACGCGGATGCCTCCGGTTCCTTGGGCGACGCGCCGTGCGCGAGTGCGCGTTCATAGTGACGCCGACCAGGGACTAGGGACGCCGACGGGGAGGGCTGACAGCGCCGGGCTTGAATCACGGCGAACGCCGACCTCGACTATCCGGACAGGGTCCTGGTGCTCAGAGGATCGGCAACCGGCGGATCCGGACGGTGCCTTCACCCAGCACGACGATGCTGCCAGCCACGAGGTCCTCCTCGACGGTCGGAAGATTCGCCACAGCCAGGTCCACCAGCTGTTCGACTCGCCGCCCTTGGGTGCGTCGGACCAAGATGAGCGACGGGACGATGCCCTGGTCCGGGCGAGGATGGTGCCGAAGTCGGCATCGGCCGATACCACCACTCGCGGCTCGTCCCGGGCCACCGCCAGGATGCGTTCGTCGGTGGCCGTGAACAGCTCAAGGTCTGCACAATGCACAGCGTCATGATCCGCCTCGAGCAGCCTCCGAGCGAGATGGGGCGAGAGGTTGAGATCGACGAGGAACTTCACGCAGGTCGCGTGAGAGGTAGTTCCCGCTCGCGGAGCGTCTCGGCCGCGAAGCGGAGCGCCTCGGCGATGTCCTCAGTCTCCAGGTAGGGGAGGTCGGCCAGGATCTCGTCGGTGCTCATCCCGTCGGCGACCATGGCCACGACGGTCGCGCCTGGCAATCGCATGCCGCGGATGCACGGCATGCCTCCCATGATCTCGGGATCGACGGTGATCCTGTCGAACTGCACACGGCAAGGTTATAGCGGGGGTTCCCGCCTCCAAGGTCCAGAGTTGGCCTGGAACCGGAAGAGCCGCAGCAGAACCTCCCGGGGGCCCGCCCGAAAGACGCTAACTCCCGCACCGAATATCGGCCTCACCCGCGGACCTATCCGGCATCGCTCGGTACCCCACGAGAACTCCAAAACCCCGTGCGTTGAATCGGTGTTCAAGAAGCCTCGATGTGCACCTTGCCTCGACTTCAACCGATCACCAACCCTGTGGGTGCCGGAAACTCGACCACAAAGCAGCGAGCTGGTGCTCATCGATGAGTCCGCCCACCCCTGACGGGTCTTGTTGACGGCCATCGCGGATCCCCGCCCAGCTCTTTTGGGAGCCGGGTTCAGCCGGGGGGCGAGATGCGGCTCGTCAGCGGGGCACCAGCGGGGCACCAGCGGAATGGTTTCGCTGCCCCGCCGCGGAATTGCGAGGCGCTCCTCAGCGTGACTGGGTGTGCTCGGCGTAGCCGCCGTCGAATGCGTCACACCCGTGGCGAGGCCCTGGCGGGTGTGCAGTTCGGATCGGTTTAGCCCGACGTCTTGAGCCCGATCAGAACCCACCCGATCGCCGGCGTCGGAACCGGGAGCTCGCGGATCGTCATCGTTCTCCGGAGGCGCAGGCGCGTCGAGAACGATTGCTCGCATCGTGTCCGTCATCCGACCGGCCTACAGCTTTACGGTTTCACCTGACGCGGCGGACCTCTCGATGGCCGCGATGAGCTCGTGGCGTCGGATGGCGTGGGCGAAGTCGGGCACCGTGTGCTTGCCGTTGTCGATGTCGGCCGCGAACACCGCGTAGGTCCGCCCGACGTTGAAGGCGGGAGTGCCTTGCAGGCTCGTGAGCCTCGACCACCTGTTGTTGAGTGTGTCGGGGATGGGTAGCTCGGCGAGCTCGTTGTCGCCCTGTGCTC
>VAXP01000004.1:13346-14396 GCA_005884125.1 Actinomycetota bacterium
TCGGTCCCGCCGGCCACCGCCTCGCGAATATGGACGCTGGCGATGGCGCCGGACGTAAGGGTGCCGATCACGGCGATCTGGTCGGCCGCGGTCTTCTCGACTTTCTCGCCGGTCTCATCGATCGTGATAAGCGGCCGGCGGAGACCCGAAACTGCCGACAGGTCGGCGAACTCGCCGAGCACGTAGTTGAGGGTGTCGAGGCTGTGGCCCACTGCGATGGTGAGCATGTTGGCTCCGTTGGTGTTGTCGAGCATGTAGGCGTTGGCCTGGACCACAGCGTCACCCGGGATCGACAGCCCCACCATCGTCGTCGACAGGACTTCACCGACGTAGCCGTCGCGGAGCAGGTCGCCGAGGAACTCGATGGCCGGAGCTTGGCGGCCCTGAAGCCCGACGACGGTGTGCACGCGCTGCTCGGCTGCCAGCACGGCCATGGCCTTCGCGTCGTCAAGGTCGCGTCCGAGCGGCCACTCGCAATACACGGTCTTCCCAGCGGCCAACGCGGCAGAGACAAGCTCGCGATGGTGGGGCACTTTGACCGTGACCGCGACCACATCGACGTCTTGCTGGGCAATCAACTGCTCGTGATCGGAGAACGCCGCGCTCACCCCGAACGCATCGCCTGCTGCGCGAGCGGACTCTGGGCTCGATGCGCTGACGGCGCGGATGTCGTAGTTCGGGAGAGCTCGCAGCGCCGGGATGTGCGCGGCGGCGGCCCAGCCCCGATTTGCGCTGACACCGATGATCCCGACGCCGAACTTCGATGATGCGGCGTTCACTTGAACCTGCGGCGGGGTCAGACGACCGCGGGCTTGGCCGCGATGGCCTGGACGGCCAGTTCGATGCGGGCGGTCTTGCCGACGAGGATGCCGCCGGACTCGAGCGCCACGTTCCAGGTGAGCCCGAAGTCCTCGCGGTTGACCTCAGTGGCGGCGCTGAAGCCGATGCGCACGTCGCCGAACGCGGAGGGGCCGCCACCGTCGAAGTCGACTTGGAGGGTGACGGGCTTGGTCGTGCCGTGCACGGTCAGATCGCCCACGAGCTCCCAGG
>VAXP01000005.1:0-6055 GCA_005884125.1 Actinomycetota bacterium
GGCCGCGCTGCGCCCGCTTCCTTTGGGTGCCAGGTTGACCTGGCCCGCCTCCACGCGCTGGCGGACCGCGGCGTCGGAGAGGCCCCCCGACCCGGTGGGCTTCTCACCCGCCTGCGCACCGAGGCCCGCGACCAGGTCCACGGCGACGGCGTCGCTCGCCGCGTTCGACCCGTCCGGCGCGACAAGGGACGGACCCCCCCGATCACCGCGCAAAGCCACGCTCCACCCCCCGTGAAGGCGACGAATGCAGCATCGCCCGCGACCGCTTCGCTGTCCAGGGCTGGGCCGCCCTGGTCCAGCGGCCCTCGCGGCGCGTTTGCGACGACAGATCTCCGACAGCAAGCAAAGCCGCGAATCGTCGTGGGCGCGGCGCGCTGTTGACGCGAAGAGGCCATTGAGGGGTGGGGTGAGGCGGGGCGTATCCTGGTCGCGATTCGAGAGGAACCGTTCGGTGGACTGAACGTCGTCCTCTTCATCGAAGGGGGCCAGATGAGCTACGGCGGAAGGGCCGCTCCACCGCAGGGAGAAACGGCGACGCGGACGCTCGACCGCCCGCAGCCATCACGTCGCGGCCGGCACCAGGCCCAGCTCACGAAGGAGACCTGATGCTCTCCGACGCCCCCAGCCAGCCCGCATCCGACGCGCTGGGCGGCCGCAGGTCTCCCCCTGCGGGGGGGCCGGCCCGGCTGCTGGCCGACGTCCACGCAGATGGGACATGGACCACCCTGGCCGAGCACCGCTCCCGATACTCCCCGCCACCCGCGCCCAAGCGCGAGCCCGACGACAGGATCATCGACCTGGTCGACGAGGCCGGGCTGCGCGGACGCGGAGGAGCGGGCTTCCCCACCGGCCGCAAGCTCCGAACCGTCAGCCAGGGGCGCGCCCCTCGGATCGTGATCGGAAACGGCACCGAAGGAGAGCCGGCCAGCGCCAAGGATCGCCTGCTCATGTCGCGCCTGCCCCACCTCGTCATCGACGGCGCCCTCCTGGCCGCCGCCGCCGTGGGAGCAGACCGCATCGGCATCGGCGTCGAGCGGAACAACACCGAGGCCGTCAAGGCGATGCGCGACGCCCTGGCCGAGCGGGCCGAGCACGAGCCCCTGCCCATCTCCTTCCGGGTGGCGGGGACCCCTCCCCGCTACGTCGGGGGCGAAGAGACCGGGCTCGTCCACTGGTTCAACAACGGGCCGGCCATGCCCACCTTCGTGCCGCCCCGTCCCTTCGAGAAGGGCGTCGACGGACGCCCCACCCTGGTCCAGAACGTCGAGAGCCTGGCCCACATCACCCAGATCGTCGCCCATGGGCCGGACTGGTTCCGGGAGGTCGGCACCGCCGAGGAGCCCGGCACGGCGCTGGCCACGGTCAGCGGGGCCGTGAACCGAGCCTCCGTGGTCGAGGCCGCCATAGGCACACCGATCGGGAAGATCGTGGAGAGCGCGGGCGGGTCCACCGCACGCGTCGGCGCCATGCTCCTGGGCGGTTTCTTCGGAACTTGGGTGCGAGGCGATGCCGCGCTGGCCGCGCCCTTCAGCCGGGCCGGGCTGAGCCCGCTGAACGCCAGTCCGGGCGCCGGCATCATGTGCGTCCTGTCCGAAGACGCGTGCGGGCTGGCCGAGACGGCCAGGATCCTGGCCTGGTTCGCGGCGGAGAGCGCGGGTCAGTGCGGCCCCTGCCTCTACGGGCTGGCCGACCTGGCCCGGGGCGCGGCCGGGCTGTCGGAGGCCACCTCCGCGCCGTCGGATCTGGCCAACTTGTTCCTCTGGGCGCACGAGATCGAGGGTCGGGGCGCCTGCAAGCACCCCGACGGCGCCGTTCGCCTCCTGCGCAGCGCGGCCACCGTCTTCGCCGAGGACTGGGACCGTCACGCTCGAGGCGAGCGCTGCCGGGGGCAGTCGGCGCCGCCGACCATTCGGGTCCCCGTCCCTCCGCCCGTCTGGAGATGACCATGGCCAACCACACCATCATCGTCGACTCCATCGCGTGCGTCGGGCACGGGATATGCGCCGACCTCTTCCCGGAGTGGATCCGCCTCGACACCTGGGGCTACCCCATCATCAACTCCGAGGCGATACCGCCCGAGCTGCTGGTGCACGCCAAGTGGGCGGTCGCCAACTGCCCCGCCCTGGCCCTCCACCTCAGATCCCAGGGCCCGGTCGAAGCCGCCGGGCCGCTGCCCCGGGGCCGGCGCGCCGTCGAGCGCATGAACGCGCTGCTGCACCGCCGCGCCAAGCCGGCCACCCCCTCCGGCAACGGCACCCGCGAGGTCGGCGAGAGCCACGCCCGCGTGCCCAAGGAGCGCGCGGACAGACCACCGCCTCCCTGAGCCCGGGCCAGAGCCCCGGGGCGGGCAGACGCGATGTGCCATCAGCTCCTGGCCAAGGCCAGCCCCACGACGACGGCGGTGCCGCCGACCACGGCGGCCGCCAGGGGGTCGACCCACCGCCATCGCAACCCCGTGCCCAGCGCCGTCCCCGCCACGGTGACGACGGCGAGGAGCGCCCCGGCGGCCGACAGGAACGAGTCGGCCAGCAGGGCCCGGCTGGGGATGGCCCGGGCGACGACCCGCTTGCGGAGCGACAGCAGCCCCAGCACCAGGGCAGACGACGCGGCCAGGGCGACGCCCCCGGGGGTGGGCGCGGCGCCCGCCCCCGCCACGAGGCGATGTGCGCTCTCGGCTCCGGTGGCCGCTCCCAAGCCGACCATTCCCAAGGTGATCACCCGCAGCGCGAGCCGCTCGTGGCGCTCCGAGAATGACTGGTGCCTCAGCGCATGGCGGAAGTGAGCGACGAGGGTGGCCGAGCCCACGGCGTCGAGGACACCGATGACCCCGAAGGCCACCAGCACCAGGCTGCCGGCCCCCACACCCAGGACGACGGCGCCGGAGCTGGTCGCCAGCGTGGAGACGATCGAGGCGGCCGAGACCCGGAGGCCGGCGCGCAGGTTGGCGGCCGAGGATCCGGGCCCCGCGGTGTCGAGCACGTTCCCTCCCAAGGACCCGTGCCGACCAGCCTTCCCGGCGCACCACCACCCCCACCGGGCGGCGCCGCCAAGCTAGCAACAGCGCCTGACCCGGAGCACCTCAGGTCCGCAGAGCCGGGGCGGCGGCGTGGCCCGGGCCGCCGCGCCCTGAGGCCGGCCGCCCCGTTACTCTGACCGGCCGACACCATCGAGAAGGAGGAACCCCTCCATGGCCAACAACCCGCCTGCCGGCTTCCCGCGCGTCACGCCCTATCTCTTCTACGAGGAACCCGGAGCGGCCGTCGACTGGCTGGTGGAGGCCTTCGGCTTCAAGGAGCGCTTCCGCATGCCGGGGCCGGACGGCAAGGTCAACCACGCCGAGGTGGAGGTGGAGCGAGACAGCGTGGTGATGATGGGCCACCCCGGCCCCGACTACCAGGGGCCGAAGAAGCACGGCCACGTCCACGTCCTCGTGTACATCTACGTCGACGACGTGGACGGCCACTTCGCCCGGGCCAAGGGGGCGGGGGCGACCGTCCTGCAGGAGCCGGCCGACCAGGGCTACGGCGACCGCACCTACCTCGTGGCCGATCCGGAAGGGCACCAGTGGAACTTCGCCCAGCACGTCCGGGACGTGCGTCCCGAGGAGATGATCCAGCAGTCGGCGGGCTGAGGCCGCACCCGAGGGCGTAGTGGTCCCCCCGGGGCCAGGCTCCATCGCAGGGCGGACCCGGCGCGAGCCGCCCCGCTTCCGACCGGTGACGGTGCGCGGGGTGGAGCGCCTCAGCCCCCGCATGGCGCGCGTCACCCTGGCCGGCCCCGAGCTGCGGGGACTGACGGTGGAGCAGCCCGCGGCCAGCGTGCGCGTCCTGTTGCCTTCCCCGGGAGAGCGGGAGCTGGTCGTGCCCAGCTGGAACGGCAACGAGTTCCTCCTGCCCGACGGGACAAGACCGCCCATCCGCACCTTCACTCCCTGCCGCTGCGACCCGGAGGCCCTCGAGCTCGACATCCATGTGGTCCTGCACGGCGCCGGCGCGGCCTCGCAATGGGCGGGCGCCGCCGAGCCGGGCCAGCCCGCCGCCGTATCCGGGCCCGGCCGCGGCTACGTGGTCGACGGCGACGCGGCCGCTTTCCTCCTGGCCGGTGACGAGACCGCCATCCCCGCCATGGGCCAGCTGCTCGAGGCCATCCCCGCCCAGGCCCAGGTGCGGGTTCTGGTCGAGGTGGGCCGGCCCGACGCCCGCCTCGAGCTCACCGACCGTCCCCGCACGTCGCTTCAGTGGTGCGACCTGCCGCCGGGGGCGACGCCGGGCGACTCGCTCGTGGCCGCCGTGGGCGACGCCGAGCTCGTCCCGGGCACCCGCGTGTGGGCCGCGGGCGAAGCGGCGGCCGTGCAGCGCATCCGCCGCCACCTGTTCGAGAACCTGGGGCTACCCCGGGGCCAGGCCTCGGTCCGGGGCTACTGGAAGCACGGCCGCAGCGGCGACTCGGACCCCGGCGCCTGAACCGGGCATTTCACGCCCCCGATGAGTTTCCCGGGCCACCGGCGTCCAACCTTCGTGTCGGCTCCGGTGGTGGACGCTGCTGCCGTACCATGCCCAGCCGTGACCCTGAGCCCCGACACTCTGGAACTGGCGGACCTGGAGAAGCACCGCCGGGAGTTGACCGCCTACTGCTACCGCATGCTGGGATCCGGCTTCGAGGCCGAGGACGCCGTGCAGGAGACGATGCTGCGAGCCTGGCGGGCCGCCCAGGGGTTCGAGGGTCGCTCGAGCGTGCGGTCGTGGCTGTACCGCATCGCCACCAACGTGTGCCTCGATGCCCTCCGGGGCCGCCAGCGGCGGGCCCGGCCCATGGAGCTAGGCCCTTCCTCACCCCCCGAGGAGCAGTTCCTCGGCCCCCTGCTGCCCGAGCACTCCTGGGTCTCGCCCGTCGCCGACGGGCGGGTGCTACCCGAGGACGGTGACCCGGCCGAGATCGAGAGGGCGCGGGAGTCGATCCGCCTGGCCTTCGTCAACGCCTTGCAGCACCTACCGGCGCGGCAGAGGGCCGTCCTCATCCTGTGCGAGGTGCTGAGGTGGCAGGCCACCGAGACGGCCGAGCTTCTCGACACGAGCGTGGCCGCGGTCAACAGCGCCCTCCAGCGGGCCCGGGCCACGCTGGCCACCGTTCAGAGCGAGCCCCCTCACCGCGCCTCCGTGGACCCCGACCAGCGCGAGCTGCTGGCCCGCTACGTGGACGCCTTCGAGCGCTACGACGTGTCCAGCCTGGTCACACTCCTGCAAGAGGACGCCGTGCAGTCCATGCCGCCCTACGCCATGTGGATCCGGGGCGCGGCCGACATCGGGCACTGGCTGCTGGGCCCGGGGGCCGGGTGCCGGGGCTCTCGGCTGCTCCCCACCGCGGCCAACGGATGCCCCGCCTTCGGGCAGTACCGCGTCGACCCCGAAGGTGGGCACAAGCCCTGGGCCCTGCAGGTGCTCGAGCTCTCAGGCGACCGGATCTCCGGGTTCCACGCCTTCCTCGACACCGAGCACCTGTTCCCCGCCTTCGGTCTGCCCACCCACCTCCCGGCGTAAGCCGACGAGGTCGAGGAGCGCCTCCAGCTCCTCGCAGGCGTCACGCAGGACGAGCGAGCCTCCGAGGCGGTGGGCGAACAACTGTGAGCGCGCCAAGCCGTCCACCGTCGCCAGGTCGGGGCGGCCCTGGCCACCTATCCACCAGCCAGTCACCTCGGCCCGGCGCGGTCCCATGAGCACGACCCATCCCCACGCCACGACAGTGGCCATCGACAGTCGGACGAGCAGAGCGCCATGAACTCATCGGCCATCGGCCATCGGCCGGATCGGACGCTGGGTCCACGGCCTGCTGTAGGACCTCGGCCGCGGCCCGCTCGCCGGAGCGGACGGCACCGTCCATGGCGCCATGGGACTTCCCCGCCGTCGACCCTGGCCGCCACCTTGTCAACGCCGAGCCCAGCGGCGGGGGGGCCCGGACGTGGGGCCGAGGACGGGGATCCCTCCCCGACGGGCGGAGCCGTCTCAGAATCTGGGGATGGAAGGGAAGCTGACCCAGAGAGACGGCACGACCGTCGACG
>VAXP01000005.1:6176-8829 GCA_005884125.1 Actinomycetota bacterium
GTACGACGGCTTCACGTACTTCGTGGTGCACGGCGCCGACGCGGACGAGCCGTCCAAGACGGTGGAGCTCCACCTCTTCTACTCCGGCAAGCAGGTCGTGACCGTGCACCGGGGCGAGTGCGCGCCCCTCGACCAGGTGCGGGACCGCATCGGGCGGCACCGGACGACGGAGCTGACTCCCCCGCAGATCTCGGTTCTCTATCTGGTCGTGGACAGCGTGGTGGACAGCTTCTTCCCCGTGCTGGCCAGGTTCGACGACCGCATCGACGAGCTCGAGGACGACATCCTCAAGACGCCCACCGAGGGCCAGCTGGCCGAGCTCTTCGACATGAAGCGCACGCTGGTGACGCTGCGAAAGGTCGTCACGCCTCAGCGCGACATGTTCGCCGGCGTTCTGTCGGGTGCGCGGGGGCTGCCGGGGATGACGCCGGAGGACGAGCGCTACTTCCGTGATCTCTACGACCATCTCATCCGCATCAGCGACCTGGTCGACTCCTACCGTGACCTGCTGACCGGCGCCATGGACACCCATGTCTCGACGGTGTCCAACCGCCTGACACCCTGTTCCTTCCCCGCAGCTTCCTGACCGGCTTCTTCGGCCAGAACTTCTCCTGGCTTGTCAACCACTTCCTCAACAAGAACTGGGCCTTCTGGGTCTTCGGCCTGGGCCTGGAGGCGGTCGCGGTGGTCGGGCTCCTGGTCATGTTCCGGCGCCGGGGCTGGTTGGGTGGCCCCACGGCCTAGCGGCGTCGGCGATTCCGACCGGCAGGGCCGCCAGAGCGAGGGGCTCCACCCTCAGGTCTGATCCAGCCTGCGTCGGACGTGGGCCAGAGGCTCGCCGAAGTGCCAGCGGTTGCCTTCAGGGTCCTCCGCCTCGTAGCGGCGCTCACCGTAGAAGGCGTCGTTGAGCTCCATGGTGATCAGCGCTCCCTCGGCCGCGGCCCGCCGGTAGTGGGCGTCCACGTCGTCCACGGTTACGTTGAGCATGCAGGTGGCGCGGCCCGTCTCCCTGGGACTGTGAACCTTGTGGATCTCGTGCTCGGCCCGCCCGACCATGACCACGCCGTCGCCGTGCTCTAGCCAGGCGAGGACGCCCCACCGGGGATCGTCGAGGCGGGCCTCCCTTCGCTCGCGAAAGCCGAAGGCGCGGGTCAGGAACTCGATGGCGGCCAGCTCGTCCTGGTAGCCGAGGCGGGGGTAGATGGCCGGTGAGCGCCATGCGGGCTTGGGTTCGGTGCTTGTCTGGTCGATCATCGACATGAGCCGGTCCCTCTCTTCAGCCAGGATCCAAGGATCATTGGGATCGGCGGACTGGAGCCGGTCAGGCCGCAGGCGCCGAACCGGTTCGAGCGGGTCGGGTTCGTTGGTCACGGTCGGGTCCTGACTCGGTCGCCCCTGCGGGCGGCATCGGTTCCTTGGCCGCCGGGCGCAGCCAGTTCGCGCAGGCGGCCCCTGGCCCGGTTGAGGCGCGATCGCACGGTGCCGACCGGGATCTCCAGGGCCAGGGCAACCTCTTCGTAGCTCATCTCCTCCCAGACGTACAGCAGGAGGGCGTCCCGCTCGCCGTCAGGCAGCTCGGCGATGCCCGCCATCACCGCCGGCCAGACCTCCCGGGCGTCGACGGCGGCGGCGACGACGTCCGCCGGCGAGTCGGCGGTGGCGGCTCCGGCCAACCGGGCCGTGGCCCGCAGCCGGCGCGCCTCCGTCCGCCTGTGCCTGGCCACCAGGTTGGTGGCGATCCCGTAGAGCCACGGCCTGGCGCTCGGCTGCCGGCCGTCGAAGGTCGAGCGCCTCTCGAAGGCGATCCGGAACGTCTCGCCCAGCAGCTCGTCGGCCGTGTCTCGCCCCACCCGCCTGATCAGGAACCGGAACAGCACCCCGGCGTGGCGGTCGAACAGGGCCGCGAACCGCCTCGGATCGCCGAGCGATCCACGAAGCAGGTCGGCGTCGGAGCACGGGTCCATCCCTTGTCATTGTTGCCCTCGGCCGCCGTCGAGTTCGGGCCGTGTCGAGGCCGAGCCAGGACTCGTGCACGGCGTTATCGGCCTCGCCAGGACTCCTGATGGCGTCATCGGCCTCGCCCAGTCGCCCCAAAAAGGGGGGGAAGGCGCGGTCGATCCCTGTCCGGTGCGCCCGAATGTGGTTGACATGCAGCCACACGGTTGCTTATTCTTAGGCAGCCAACTAGCTGCGTGTTTGGGATGACGAGATGGACGACGTTTTCAGAGCCCTGGCCGACCCCAGCCGCCGGAGGCTGTTGGACGGCCTGAACGCCCGGGGGGGCCAGAGCCTGCGGGAGCTGTGCTCCGGCCTGGCGATGGCCCGCCAGTCGGTCAGCAAGCACCTGGCCGTCCTGGAGGCGGCCAACCTCGTGACCACGGTCCGGCGGGGCCGGGAGAAGCTGCACCACCTCAACGCCGCGCCCATCAATGACATCGCCGAGCGCTGGATCGACCGCTACGACCGGGGACGGGTCCGAGCCCTGGCCGACCTGAAGAGAGCACTGGAGGACGCCACCATGCCCAGCACCGAGTTCGTCTACAAGACCTACATCCACACCACTCCTGAACGCCTGTGGCAGGCGCTGACCGAGCCGGCCTTCACCGAGCGCTATTGGGGGACGACGCTGGAGTCGGATTGGAAGGTGGGCTCG
>VAXP01000143.1:0-23715 GCA_005884125.1 Actinomycetota bacterium
CCCCGCACCTGGGATCTACACCTCGACCCAGTCGGTATCACTCCTCGACGCTGAGGTGGGTACCACCATCCATTTCACCCTCGACGGCTCCATACCCACGACGAGCAGCGCGACCTACTCCGGGCCCATCCCGGTGGGTTCGTCGGGCACGATCAGGGCCATCGCCGTATCCGCCCTGGGCACGCCAAGCGCCGCGGCCTCCTTCCCGTTCGTGATCATTCCCCCGCCGCCGCCCGCGCCCACGGCCAACCCGGCCCCGGGGCTCTACACGTCGCCCCAGTCGGTGACGCTCGGCGACTCTGATACGTCCACCCTCATCTACTACACCCTGGACGGCAGCACGCCGAGCGCGGCCAGCACGCCCTACAGCGCGCCCATCCCGGTGGCCACCTCGGGGACCATCAAGGCCATCGCCGTGTCGACCTCGGGCATCTCGAGCGCCACGGCCGCCTTGAGCTTCGTGATCGCTCCACCGCCGGCGGCGCCCGTCGCCAATCCGGCGGCCGGGACCTACACCTCGGCCCAGTCGGTGGCGCTGAGCGACTCCGATGCGGGCGCGACCATCCACTACACCGTGAACGGCAGCACCCCCACCGCGAACAGCGCGACCTACCTCACGCCGATCGCAGTGGGCTCCTCGGAGACCGTCCAGGCCGTCGCTGTGTCGAGCCTGGGTACACCGAGCGCCGCGGCCTCGTTCGCCTACGTGATGAACCTGCCACCTCCTCTCCCCACGGCCAGCCCGGCCCCGGGCGCCTACACGTCAGCCCAGTCGGTGGCGCTCAGCGACTCCGACGCGGGCGCGGCCATCCACTACACCGTGGACGGCAGCATCCCCACCTCCAACAGCGCGACCTACGGCGGCAGTCCGATCTCGGTGGGCTCGTCGGAGACCATCAACGCCATCGCCGTGTCGGGCGCGGGGACCCCCACGACCGTGGCCTCGTTCTCCTACGTGATCAACCTGCCGCCTCCGGCCCCCACGGCCAGCCCGGCCCCGGGCACCTACACCTCGGCCCAGTCGGTGTCGCTCATCGACACCGACACCAGCGCCACCATCCGCTACACCCTCGACGGCAGCACGCCGACGGCGGCCAGCCCCACCTACGGCACCGCCTTCCAGGTCGGCTCCTCGGTGACGGTCAAGGCCATGGCGGTGTCGGCCGCGGGTACCCCGAGCTCGGTGGCGTCCTTCGCCTACGTGATCAACCTGCCTCCGCCGCCCCCTCCGGCTCCGGCCCCTGCTCCGGCCCCGGCTCCTGCACCCGCGCCTGTCGCTCCGTCCGCGCCTGCGGCCATCCCAGGCAGCGGGGTGTACACGTCGACCCAGCTGGTGACGCTCTTCGACGGTGACACCGGCTCTGTCATCCACTACACCGTCGACGGCACCACGCCCACGGCGGCCAGCCCCGAGTACACCCTGGCCATCCCGGTGAGCTCCACCGGGACCATAAAGGCCTTCGCGCTGTCGGCGGCGGGAGCCTCCAGCGTGACGGCGTCGTTCCCCTATGTGATCATCCCGCCGGCTCCGGCCGCGCCCACGGCCACGCCCGGCTCCGGGGTCTACCCCTCGGCCCAGTCTGTGACGCTGAACGCCTCCGACCCGAGCGCCGTCATCCACTACACCCTCGACGGCAACACGCCCACCGCGGCCAGCCCGGCCTACACCGGCGCCATCCAGGTGACCTCGACGGAGACCATCAAGGCCATCGCCGTGTCGGCTGTGGGGATCTCGAGCGCCACGGCCTCGTGGCCCATTCTGATCACCCCGCCCGCCGCGCCCACGGCCACGCCCGGCTCCGGGGTCTACTCCTCGGCCCAGTCTGTGACGCTGAGCGCCTCCGACCCGAGCGCCGTCATCCACTACACCGTGGACGGCAACACGCCCACCGCGGCCAGCCCGGTCGCCACCAGCGCCATCCAGGTGGGCTCCTCGGAGACGATCAAGGCCGTCGCCGTGTCGGCTGCGGGCGTCTCGGGCACGGCGTCGTTCCCGTTCCTCATCGCGCCGCCTCCCCCGCCCGCTCCCGAACCGGCGCCAGCACCGGCGCCTGCACCGGCCCCGGCCCCTGCCCCGGCACCTGCCCCGGCCCCTGCTCCGGCGCCTGCACCGGCCCCGGCTCCTGCCCCGGCCCCTGCTCCGGCCCCGGCCCCTGCTCCGGCCCCTGCCCCGGCTCCTGCCCCGGTGCCCGCCCAGCTGCCCGCACCGCTGCCTGCTCCGGCACCCGCGCCTGCTCCGGCGCCCGCGCCCCGGATCAACCCGGTGACCCCCGGGCCCCTCACGGCCAACGGCTACTGGCTGGCGGCCTCCGACGGTGGAGTCTTCAACTTCGGTGACGCCGCCTTCTACGGCTCCACCGGGGGCATCAAGCTCAACAAGCCCATCGTCGACATCGTCTCCACGCCCACCCGCAAGGGCTACTGGATGGTGGCCTCGGACGGCGGCGTGTTCGGCTTCGGCGACGCCGGCTTCTTCGGCTCCACCGGCGCCGTCAGGCTGAATCGTCCCATCGTGTCCATGACCTCGACGCCGACGGGCCAGGGCTACTGGTTGGTCGCCTCGGACGGCGGCGTGTTCAGCTTCGGTGACGCCGGCTTCTTCGGCTCGACCGGCGCCCTCAACCTGAACCGGGCCATCGTGACCATGTCGGCCACGCCCGGGGGCTCGGGCTACTGGCTGGTCGCCTCCGACGGAGGTGTGTTCAGCTTCGGCGACGCCCGCTTCTTCGGCTCGACCGGCGCCCTCAACCTGAACCGACCCGTGGTGGCCATGGCATCCACGCCGAGCGGCAACGGCTACTGGCTGCTGGCCTCGGACGGAGGGGTGTTCAACTACGGCGACGCCGGCTTCTTCGGCTCCGCCGGCGGGCTCGGGCTCAACCGCCCCATCTCCACCATGGCGGCCACGCCCACGGGGAACGGCTACTGGCTGGTCGGCTCGGACGGCGGGGTGTTCAACTACGGCGACGCCGGCTTCCACGGCTCGACCGGCTCCATCAGGCTGAACAAGCCGATCATCGGCATGGCCGACTGACCGTCGCCCACGCCCAGGCCGGCTGTGTCTGACAGCTCTCGGGCCGGCCCCGATGACCCGCCAAAGGGTCGTCGGGGCCGGCCTCGTGCCTTCAGGTCTCGGCCTGCCTACCGCCCCGTGAAGCGGGCCTTCCCCGGACCCTCCCGCCGGAAGGCGTCGATGCCGATGCGGGCGTCGTCGGTGGCGAAGACCTCGGCGAAGAGCTCCTGCTCCAGGCCGAGACCCCGGCCCAATGGTCCGTCCAGGCCGCGGTCGATGGCCTGCTTGGCCAGGCCCTGGGCCACGACCGCTCCCGAGGCGAAGGACGCGGCCCACGCCAGGGCCTCCTCAAGCACCCGGTCGGCGGCTACGACGCGGTCGACCAGCCCCATGCCCAGGGCCTCCTCGGCCGGCACCTGGCGCCCGGACAGGATCAGGTCCTTGGCTCGGGCCGGGCCGACCAGCCGGGCCAGCCGCTGCGTGCCCCCGCCCCCCGGGATGATGCCCAGGAGAACCTCGGGCTGGCCCAGCCTGGCGTTGTCGGCGGCCAGGCGCAGGTCGCAGGCCAGGGCCAGCTCGCAGCCTCCGCCCAGGGCGTAGCCGTTGACGGCGGCGATGGTGACCCGGGGAAGGGCGGCCAGCCCGTCCAGGGCCCGGCGGAACCAGCCTCCGATCTCGGCCGCCCGCTCGGGTCCGCCGAACTCCTCGATGTCGGCTCCGGCCGCGAAGATGCGCTCCCCGCCCCACACGACCACCGCGCCCGGGGGATCGGCGTCCAGCTCGCTCGTCACCGCGCCCAACTGGCGCAGCACCTCGACGGACAGCGCGTTCATCTTGGGCCGGTCCAGGCGGACGAGGGCGACCCCGTCGGAGCGCCGCTCGACGGACACGAATGATTCGGCCATGCGCTGAACGACGCTAGGCCGTCAGCCCTCGCCGCCGGGAGTGCGCAGCACCTGCTCGGCCGCGGCGTAGGGATCGAGCTGGCGGGCCGCCACCTGGCTCAGCAGGCCCTGGAACTCCTCCCCCCGGCAGGCCTGGTAGGCGTGCTGCTCCAGGCGGCTCGACACTATGGCCCGGACCTCGGACTCCAGCCTGCTGGTGCGCCTCCGGGCCAGGAGGCCGGCCTGGTCGAGGAAGACGCGGTGGCGCCCGACCGCCTCCCACACCTCGTCCACCCCTGCCCCCGTGGTGGCCACCGCGGTGAGGATCGGCGGCGTCCACTCCCCCAGGTCCTGGGTCATCATCAGCATCATCTCGAGGTCGCGGGCCGTCTCCTTGGCGCCGGGGCGGTCGGCCTTGTTGATCACGAAGATGTCGGCCGCCTCGAGCAGGCCCGCCTTGTTGGCCTGCACCGCGTCCCCCCAGCCTGGGTTGACCACGACCACGGTCGTGTCCGCCTCCCCCGCTATCTCCACCTCCACCTGCCCGACGCCCACGGTCTCGATCAGCACCAGGGGAAAGCCGGCGGCGTCGAGCACCCGGACCGCCTCCGGGGTGGCCAGGGCCAGCCCGCCCAGGTGACCTCGCGTGGCCATGGAGCGGATGAACACGCCCGGGTCGACGGCGTGGTCCTGCATGCGCACCCGGTCGCCCAGGATGGCCCCGCCCGAGAAGGGCGAGGACGGGTCGATGGCCAGCACCCCGACCTCCTGACCGGCGGCGCGCACGAGGCGGATGAGTCCGTCGGCGAGGGTCGACTTCCCCGCCCCCGGCGCCCCGGTGATGCCGACGGTGTAGGCGTTGCCGCTGCGGGGAAAGGTGAGCCTCCCCACCTGGCGGGCGGGAGGTCCGCCCCGCTCGACCAGGGAGATGAGGCGGGCCACCGCGGTGCGGTCCCCTCCTGCCGCGGCCGGCACCAGCTGGGCCGGGTCGCCACGGCCCCGGGTCGGGCCGGCCCGACCGCTCTGGTCCTGCGGCCCCTGTCCGGTCGGATCAGCGCTCACGGCGGACGTCGGCGCCCAGGGCGGCCAGCTTCTCGGCGAAGCGCTCGTAGCCCCGGTCGACGTGTTGGGCGCTCGACACCGTGGTCTCGCCGTCGGCGGCCAGACCGGCCAGCACCAGCGACGCACCGGCGCGGATGTCGGGGGCCCGGACGGGAGCGCCCGAGAGCCGCTGCACGCCCCGCACCACGGCATGGCTGCCCTCGGTGCGGATGTCGGCGCCCATGCGCCGCAGCTCGTCGACGTAGCGCCAGCGTCCGCTGAACAGGTTCTCCGTGACGATGCCCACGCCGTCGGCCACCGCCAACAGGGTGACGAGCAGGGGCTTGTAGTCCGACGCCACCCCGGGATAGGGCAGGGTGGCCACGTCCAGGGAGCGCAGGCGTCCCGACGCCGCGGCCCACAGCCCGGTGGCCGTAGGGGCGATGCGCACACCCATCTCGCCCAGCTTCTGGATGAGCATGTCGAGGTGGTCGAAGCGGCCCCGCTCCACCTCGATCTCTCCCCCCGCCAGCCCCACCGCGGCCAGGAAGGTGGCGGCCTCGACCCGGTCGGGGATGACGACGTGGTCGACGGGTAGAAGCTCGTCCACCCCTTCCACCTCGATGGTGGAGCCGCCCGCCCCCACGATCCTGGCCCCCATGCGGTTGAGGAAGGCGGCCAGGTCGGCTACCTCGGGCTCCCGGGCCGCGTTCTCGATGACGGTGGTCCCCTTGGCCCGCACCGCGGCCATGAGCAGGTTGTCGGTGGTCGTGTGGCTGGGGAACTCGAGCACGATGCGGGCCCCGGTCAGCGACCCGGCCCGGGCGTACACGGTGCCGTGCACGGTCTCGAAGGTGGCCCCCAGGGCGGCCAGGCCCTGGAGGTGGTAGTCGATGGGACGGGGGCCCAGGTCGTCGCCGCCGGGCATGGCCACCCGGGCCTCCCCGCAGCGGGCCAGGAGCGGGCCCAGCACCACCACCGAGGCCCTCATGCGCTCGACCAGCTCGTAGGGCGTCTCCGGCTGCAGCTCGGCCGGGCAGTCGACGGTCAGCTCGTGATCGCCGGTCCAGCGCACCCAGACCCCGATGGCGGCGAGGACCTCGGCCATGGTGTCGACGTCGGTGATGCGGGGCACGTTGCTCAGAACGTGCCTGCCCTGGGCCAGGAGGGTGGCGGCCATGAGCTTGAGCGTCGAGTTCTTGGCCCCCTCCACCGCCACCGTCCCCGACAAGGGCGCGCCGGGCCGGACGACGAAGCGGTCCATGAGGGTCAGTATGCACGGGCCCTGGAGGCCCAGGCCCGTGAAGTCAACCGAGCGGCTGGGGCCGCCGTCGCGACCCGTAGCGCAGCGCCAGGGCGCCCGTGCCCAGAGCCAGGGCGGCGAAGACGAGGAGCATGGACAGCTCCACGCCGGTGCGGGGCAGCACGCCCGCCGCGGCGGCGGCCGGGGCGGCGGCGATGGTCGAGCCCAGGACCTGGGTCAAGGAAGCCGCGGGCTGTATGGCCGCGGGGGCGGTCAGAGCTGCCCCCGGCCGGGTGAGAACTTCACCGAGCACGACCGGGGTGACACCCGGCTGCGCCGGGGGGACGGTCACCGAGATGAGCTGGCACTGGGCGTTCTGGCCCGGCGCGGGCACGCAGGGCGGCTGCGGCGTCTGGCACTGGTTGTTCTGCCCCGGTGCGGGCACGCACGGCGGCGGCGGAGGCGGGGTGTTCGGAGGGATCACCACGCTGGCCGTCCTGCACCCGGTGTGCGCCGGGTTGGTCCGCCCGATCCCGTGGTTGCGGTCGCACTCGTAACCCGCGTTGTGGTCCGACCCGTTGGGCATCTGGCCGTGCGGGTTCTTGTTGTCGGCCTTGCCCACGCATCCCGCGCAGGGCTTTCCGACGGCGTTGCCGTTGCCGTTTCCGTTTCCTGACGGAGCCCCGTTCCTGGTGGAGCAGTAGGGCCCACCCGGGCACTGACCGTTGGCGCCGCCGGCGTTCTGGTCGGCGTTGGACAGCGGCTGAGGCGAGTTGAGGCTGGGGTTGGTGGACGGGTTGTGGTTGGAGGAGTTGCCGCTGGAGCTGCCGCTCGTGGCCGCCGAGCTGCTGTTCGATGAGCTGCTCGAGCTCGACGAGCTCGTGCCCGAGGAGCTGCTCGTGCCCGACGAGCCGGCCGCCGCATGCGGGTTGTGGGTGGCCTGCCCCTGCTGGCCACCCGGGGTGGCGATGGCCGGGGTCGCGAAGACCCCGATGGCGACGACCACGCCGGCCGCGAACACGGCCGTCCTCTTGAGGCCGGTTCTCGTGTCTCTCATCTGGCTCTCCCGCTCGCTCGAGGCCCGTCGTGATGACGTGCCGCCAAGGCGGGGCCGGTCTCGCCATTTGCTCCCCGAACGGTCTAGGCGACCGATGTCTCCGTGCGTCGCCGGGCCACCCGGCGCAGAGGTCGACCCAGAGCCGACCCTCGTACCAGGGACCCGGGGAGCCGGTGAGGGCCGTTCGGATCTCCGCTTCCCAGCCACCCGGCCCCTTGGCCGGACTAACCACTCTGCGCAACCTTAGCCTGAGCCTACCATCCGCTGTCGTCCGCCCACCCTCGGCGTTCTCCTCTCCGCTGGCTCAACTCATACCCGGAGCGGCTCCTCCCTACGCCTGATTTTTGGGGGGCCGACCACCAACGTGACCAGGCGCGGCGACCTCGCCACGCAGAGGGCCGGCCGCTACCGTCCCGGGCGTGCTCCTGGCCGAGCTTGAGGTGCGTCACTCGCGCGCCATCGCACCGACCCGCAGGGTGGCCCTGGGCGAGCTGTGGCTGCCCACCGACCCCCCTCCGGGCGCGGGTGGGATGCTCCTCGCCGGCGTGGTCGCGGGCCTGGGCGGGTCGCTCGACGACGAGACCCGCGACGGCCTGGAGCGCCTCATCGCCGACCTCGAGCTGGGGCGACGCATCCTGCAGCCCCGGCTCCGGCACCGCTTCCAGACCGACGTGGTCGGCCTCGACCGCAGCCGTCACCAGCTCACGGCCATCGGTGAGGCCATGGCCCTCGGCCTCGACGACCACGGCGCCCCGCTGCCCCAGGTGCTGGCCGCCGTCTACGCCGCGGCCAGGCTCTCGTCCCGGGCCCGGCCCCTTGTCTTCCGTCTGCTGCGGCGGGCCACCCGCTGGCAGGGCGAGGCCGACGACGAGCTCATGCGCTACCTCTCGGGGGAGGACGCTTCCTTCCGTGTCCGACGGGGGGTGCGCCACGGCCCGGGCTGGGCCCTGGCCGTCCTCGGCTTCCGGGTGGGGGCCGAACCCGCCCGGGGCGAGGTCATGCGCCGCTTCCGCAACATGGTCCGCTCCGCCCATCCCGACCACGGCGGGGACAGCGACAGGGCCGGGTCGCGCATCCACGACCTGACGGAGGCCAAGCGCATCCTCCTGGGCGGCGAGTGAGGCGCCGGTGAGCCCGTCGGGACGGCGCAGGACGCGGCCCCGCTGCGCCGTCCTGCTGACGCCCGGGGCGGGATCGGGCCGCGACCATCCCAGCCTGGTCGCCGTCGAGGAGGCCCTGGCCTCCGCGGGCGTTCCCGTGGCCCGCATGGACTTCCCCTACAGGAAGGCCGGGCGCCGGGCCCCCGACCGCCTCCCCGTCCTGGTGGCCGCGGTGCGGGAGGGAGCCGCCGAGCTGGCCTCGGAAGCCGGGGTGGCCCCGGGCTCGGTCGTGGTCGGAGGCAGGTCGCTGGGGGGACGGGTGTGCTCGGTGGCGGTGGCCGAGGGCCTGCCCGCCCGCGCCGCCGTCCTCGTCAGCTACCCGCTCCACCCCCCCGGGCGCCCCGAGCGGCTCCGGGTCGAGCACTTCCCCGGCCTGGGCCTGCCCTGCCTGTTCGTGTCGGGCACCAGGGACGCCTTCGCCCGTCCCGAGGAGCTGGAGGAGGCGGTGGCGGCCATCCCCGGCCCCGTCACCCACGTGTGGATCGAGGGCGGCGACCACGGCCTGCGGGGCCGGGACGCGGAGGTGGCCGAGGCCGTCGGGGAGTGGGTGCTCGGGGTGTGCTGAGCGGCTACTTCTTGGCCGGCTGACAGTCGGCCGGGGGCGCGCCCGCCAGCGAGACCAGCCCGCACAAGGTGGCCTCGGCCATGACCCAGCGGCCGTTGAGGCGCAGGGCCGTGCCCGAGAAGGGGTTGGCCGTCACCGGCTTGCCGCTGACGAGGATGTCGTAGCGCACGACCGCGCTGGGCGGCTTGGCCCCCGAGGTGAGGATGACCTCGCGCACCTTGGCCTCCGTCCCCTTGGTGAGCGGGGAGTTGACCAGGGTCTCGATCGTGGGCCGGTGGCGGACACCGTTCTGCAGGTCCGTCACCTTGGTCTCCACCGTGCTGGCCTGGGAGAACAGCGCCTCCCAATTGCGGGTGATCTCGACTCGGGCCGAGGCCGGGCTCTGGCCGCCTCCCCCCCCGCAGGCGGTGGTGGCCACGGCCACCACGGCGACGAGCGTCGCTAGCTTCCTCATATGACCGGGTCCTCCCGCCATCTGCCGAACACGGCCTCCAGGGCACCCACGACCTCGCCCAGCGAGGCATAGGCGCCCACCGCCTCCAGCATGGCGGGTACGAGGTTGACCGTGGGGTCACCCGCGTCCCGGGCCACGCGGGCGAGGGCCGACTCGACCGCCTCCTCGCTGCGGGACCGGCGCACGGTGTCGAGCCGCTTGAGCTGGCGCTCCTCCACCTCGGGCCCGATGCTCAGGATGGGCAAGGGCTCGTCGTCGGCCTCGGTGAAGCGGTTGACGCCCACGACCACGCGCCGTCCGGACCCGACCTTCCTCTCCAGCTGGTAGGCGGCTTCGGCGATCTCCTGCTGGAACCACCCCGTCTCTATGCCGGCGTACACACCCTCCAGCATCGATCCGTCGCCCATCTGGTCGAGACGGGCGAAGACCGCCTCGGCCTGGCGCTCGAGCTCGTCGGTCATCCACTCGACGTAGTGCGAGCCTCCCAGGGGGTCGGCCACGTGGGGCACACCGGTCTCGTGGGCGATCACCTGCTGGGTCCTGAGGGCGATGCGGGCCGCCTTCTCCGATGGCAGGGCCAGCACCTCGTCCATCGAGTTGGTGTGCAGGGACTGGGTGCCGCCCAGCACCCCGGCCAGGGCCTCGATGGCCGTGCGCACGATGTTGACCTCGGGCTGCTGGGCCGTGAGCGACACCCCCGCCGTCTGGGTGTGGAACCGGAGCTGGAGCGAGCGGGCGTTGCCGGCGTGATAGCGGTCGCGCATCCAGCGGGCCCATATGCGCCGGGCGGCGCGGTACTTGCCTATCTCCTCGAAGAAGTCGATGTGGGCGTTGAAGAAGAAGCTGAGTCGGGGCGCGAAGTCGTCGACGGCCAGACCCGACGCCAGCGCCGCTTCCACGTAGGCGAAGCCGTTGGCCAGTGTGAAGGCCAGCTCCTGAGCCGCGGTCGAGCCCGCCTCGCGGATGTGGTAGCCGGATATGGAGATCGGGTGCCAGCGGGGCATCTCCGCGGTGCAGAAGCGCACCATGTCGGTGACGATCCTCATGCTGGGACGGGGCGGGAAGATGAACTCCTTCTGGGCCTGGTACTCCTTGAGGATGTCGTTCTGGATCGTCCCCCCCAGTCGGGCCCGCTCAACCCCTTGGGCCTCGGCCACGGCCACGTACATGGCCAGCAGGATGACGGCGGGAGAGTTGATGGTCATGGACGTGGTCACCGCGCCCAGATCTATGCCCGCGTAGAGGTCCTCCATGTCGGCCAGGGTGTCGACCGCCACCCCGCACTTGCCCACCTCGCCCGCGGAGTGGGGGTCGTCGGAATCGCAGCCCATCAGGGTGGGGAGGTCGAAGGCGGTGGAGAGGCCGTCTCCACCTGAGCGGAGGATCTCCCGGAAACGGGCGTTGGTGTCCTCCGCCGTGCCGAAGCCGGCGAAGAGCCGCATGGTCCACAGCTTGGAGCGGTACATGGAGGCGTACGGGCCCCGGGTGTAGGGGAACTGCCCGGGGAACTCGTCCTCCTCGGCTCCGTACACGGCCTCGACGGGGAGGCCGGACATCGTCTCGAAGTCGGCGTCGCGCCGGGGCGACGCGCCATAGGCCTGCTCCCATTCCTCGCGACGCGCCATGGCCCCAGGGTACGACGGCGGGACCGCGGGTGGTTCGCTAGGGTCCGGCCATGAGCGCCGGACGGCAGGCTCCCGACCGAAACCTGGCCCTGGACCTCGTCCGGGTCACCGAGGCCGCAGCCATGGCGGCCTCGCGGTGGATGGGGAGGGGCGACAAGGAGGGGGCCGACCGGGCCGCGGTCGACGCCATGCGCATCGTGCTGCAGACGGTGGCCATGGACGGCGTCGTCGTGATCGGCGAGGGCGAGAAGGACGAGGCGCCCATGCTCTTCAACGGCGAGCGCATCGGCGACGGCACGCCACCCATGACCGACATCGCCGTCGACCCCCTCGAGGGGACGGCGCTGACCGCCGCGGGCTGGGGAAACGCCCTGGCGGTGATCGCGGTCAGCGAGCGGGGCACCATGTTCGATCCCGGGCCCTGCGTGTACATGGACAAGATCGCGGTGGGACCGGAGGCGGCCGGGGCCGTCGACATCAACCGGTCGCCCACGGAGAATCTCGAGGCCGTGGCCAAGGCCAAGGCCCTCTCGGTGCGGGACATCACCGCGGTGATACTCGACCGCGACAGGCACGCGGACCTGATTGCCGAGGTACGCGCCGCCGGCGCCCGCATCCGCCTGATACCGCACGGCGACACCGCCGGCGGCATCTCCACGGCGTGGCCCGAGTCGGGCGCGGACATCCTCCTGGGCGTGGGTGGCTCGCCCGAGGGCGTCATCACCGCCGCCGCCCTCAAGTGCATGGGGGGCGAGATGCAGACTCGCCTCTGGCCCCGCAACGACGAGGAGCGCGGCGTCGCCGTGTCGGCGGGCTACGACATCGACGCGGTGCTCGGCATCGACGATCTCATCAAGAGCGACAACTGCTTCTTCGCGGCCACCGGGGTGACCGACGGCGAGCTGCTGCGCGGGGTGCACTTCGACGGACGAGGGGCGACGACGCAGTCGCTCGTGATGCGCTCCAAGTCGGGCACCGTGCGCCGCATCGAGGCCCGACACCGGCTCGAGAAGCTGCAGGAGTTCTCCGCCATCGAGTTCGGCTGATCCCGGCCTGACGGGCGCCGCCGGGCCCCCCTGACGACTCCTCAGGGCCTGGGGTCGGCCGTCGTCGCCGGGGCCTGGTCCGCACCGGGATCCTCCAGCGTTGGCGGGGCGAGGTCACGGCGGAGCTGCACGAACTCCTGCCCCGCCAGCCAGCGGGCCAGGCGCGCCTCCTCGACCCAACCCCGCCCCCGGTAGAGGGCCTCGGCCGCGCTTCCGGCTGGGGCCCGGGCCGAGAGCCGGGCCACCCCTCGCTGGGCGGCCCAGGACTCGAATGCGGCCAGAAGGTGGGCGCCGATGCCCTGGCCCCTCAGCGCCTCGGCCACCACCAGCTCGGACAGGTGGGCCCGTCCCCCCCTGGCCACGCCCCGGGCCACGCCGACCACCTCGCCCTGCCGGCGGGCGGTGATCGCCACGTCCTCCCCCCGTCCGCCCTCGGGGTCGGCCCCGGCGGCGCCGGCGCGCTGGCGCTGCACGAAGACGGCGGCCTCGGGGTCGGGCCCGGCCGTCACCGCCAGTTCCAGGGGCAGCCCGCCCCGGCCCACGACGGCCACCTGGCCCAGGCGGGCCTCGGCCATCGGCGTCCACACCCGACCGGGGCCCTCGCGGAGGAGGTGTACCGCTTGCACGGCCACGTCGGCCCGGTAGTCGTCGAGGGCGGTGAGCGCGGCGTAGAGACGATCGGGCTCGATGCCGTCGGCCAGGGTCACGTGGGCGACGAAGGGCCAGGTCAGTGCCCGCTCGAGCGGAGGGCGGAACACGGCGTCCCTCAGGGCCCGCACCCGGGCCGCGCCCACGGGGACGGCCAGGTAGAGCACGGGGTTGTCGGGGAGGAAGGTGGCCGGGGGCCCGAGGCCGACGGTGAAGGGACGGGCGGCGGCGGCCGCCCCTCTCAGGACGGCCAGGGCGTCTCCCAGCTGCTCCTCACGCACGTTGACGGGTGGGACCAGGGTGAGGTGGGCCGGTATCCGCCCCAGGGAGGGGTCGCCCACGCCCCGGCGCAGGCCGTCCACCTCCCCCGCCGCCGGCGCGGGCAGCAGTATGGCGACGCCCAGGCGCGCTCGGGGCACGGCGCCAGCTTGGCCGCTGGGCCGGCCGGGCCGGAGCGCCGGGAGCTCAGTGGGCGCCGCCGCCCCCCACGGGGGATAGGCCGCCGGCCACCTCCAGGCGCACGTGGGCCCGCCGCAGGCGGGCCTCGACCTCGACGTCGTGCACGGTCGTGATCTGGCGCTCGGCTTCGGCCAGGGACCGCCGGGCCCGCTCCACGTCGATCTCGGCCGCCAGCTCGGCTACGTCGGAGAGGATGATGACGCGGTTGTCGCGGACCTCGACGAACCCGCCGTGCACCGCGGCCAGCTGGGGCTGGCCCCGGCCCTCGGGGAGCACGACCTTCACCTGGGCGATGGTGAGGGCCCCCAGGAAGGGGGCGTGGCCGGTGAGGAAGGCGATCTCGCCTCCGCCCTCGGTACGGCACACCACCATGTCCGCCTCGCCCGAGTAGAGGATGCGCTCGGGGCTCACCAGCTCGACCTGCAGGGCCACCGGCGCCCTACTCCTGCCCGAGCTGCTTGGCCTTGGCCAGCACCGAGTCGGCGTTGCCCACGTTGAAGAAGGCCTGCTCGGGCGCGTCGTCGAGCTCGCCTTCGACCAGGGCCCTGAAGGACTCCACCGTCTCGGCCACGGGCACGTAGATCCCGGGCACGCCGGTGAAGACCTCGCCCACGAAGAAGGGCTGGGAGAGGAACTTCTGGATCTTGCGGGCCCGGCCCACGGTGACCTTGTCCTCCTCCGAGAGCTCGTCCAGGCCGAGGATGGCGATGATGTCCTGGAGCTCCTTGTAGCGCTGGAGCACCTGCTTGACCCTCTGGGCCACCTCGTAGTGGTGCTCGCCCACCACCTCGGGGGCCAGGATGTTGCTCGACGAGGCCAAGGGGTCGACGGCCGGGTAGATGCCCAGCGCAGCGATGTCGCGGGACAGCTCGGTCGTGGCGTCCAGGTGGGTGAAGGTGGTGAAGGGGGCCGGGTCGGTGTAGTCGTCGGCGGGCACGTAGACGGCCTGCAGCGACGTGATCGAGCGCCCCCGGGTGGAGGTGATGCGCTCCTGCAGCTCCCCCATCTCGTCGGCCAGGGTGGGCTGGTAGCCCACGGCCGAAGGCATGCGGCCCAGCAGGGTGGACACCTCCGAGCCCGCCTGCACGAAGCGGAAGATGTTGTCGATGAAGAGAAGCACGTCCTGGTGCTGCACGTCCCGGAAGTACTCGGCCACGGTCAGGGCCGACAGGCCGACCCGGAGGCGGACCCCGGGCGGCTCGTCCATCTGGCCGTAGACGAGCACGGCCTTGGAGATGACCCCCGACTCCTGCATCTCGATCCACAGGTCGTTGCCCTCGCGGGTGCGCTCCCCGACCCCGCCGAAGACCGACACGCCGCCGTGCTGCTCGGCCACCCGGCGGATCATCTCCATGATGATGATGGTCTTGCCCACCCCAGCCCCCCCGAACAGGCCGATCTTGCCGCCCTGCACGTAGGGCTCGAGCAGGTCGACGACCTTGATCCCGGTCTCGAACATCTGCCTGCGGGGCTCGAGGCTGGCGAAGTCGGGCGGGTCGCGATGGATCTCCCAACGGTCCTGGATGTCATCCACCCGGTCGACGTCCAGGGGCTCGCCTATGACGTTGAACACGTGGCCCAGGACCCCCTGGCCCACGGGCATGGTGATGCCCCGGCCCGTGTTGTGGACCCTGGTCCCCCGGCGCAGGCCGTCGGTGGGCTTGAGGCAGATGGCCCGGACCCGCGAGTCGCCGATCTGCTGGGCCACCTCGGCGGTGATGGTGATCGTCTCGCCCTCGAGCTCGACGTCGAACCGGATGGCGGTGTTGATCTCGGGGAGGTCGTCGGGGGGGAACTCGACGTCCACGACGGGCCCGGCGATGGCCACGACCCGTCCCTCCTTGTGGGCCTCTCCCGCTCCTCCGGGTGCGGTCTCGACGACGGTGCTCATGACGCTCCCACTCTCGCTTGGTGACGGGTCACTTCCCTGCGCCCTCCAGGGAGGACAGGACCTCGGCCCCGGACTGCCTCGTGTGCCGCAGCGCCTCGGCGCCGCCCACGATCTCCATGATCTCGGTGGTGATGGCGTCCTGCCGGGCCCGGTTCATCACCCGGGTGAGGCGGACGATGAGGTCCTCGGCGTTGTCGGTGGCCGACTTCATGGCCCGCTGGCGGGCGGCGTGCTCGGAGGCGGCCGCGTCGAGCATGGCTGCGAACAGTCGGGCCTCCACGTACCTGGGCAGCAGCTTGACCAGGATCTCGGTGGGGTCGGGCTCGTACTCGTAGTCGGCCCGCAGCTCGCCGGTGGCCTCGGCCACGGCGCCCGTGTCGAGGGGCATGAGCCGGCGGACCTGCACCCTCTGGGTCCCGGCCGAGAGGAACTGGGTGTACACCAGCTGCACCTGGTCGATGTCGCCCGTCTCGAAGGGCTCGATGACGGCGGCCGCCACCTGGCGGGCGTCCTCGTAGGTGGGCTGGTCGCTCATTCCCTCGAAGGCGGCGTCGATGCGGTAGCGCCGGTAGCGGAAGTAGGACACGGCCTTGCGCCCCACCAGGACCAGGGAGTAGTCGCGGCCCCGGGCCACCTCGGCCTGGAGGGCCCGCTCACCGGCCCGGATGACCGAGGAGTTGTAGGCGCCGCACAGACCCCGGTCGGCGGCGATGATGACGAAGCCCACCTTGCGCACCTCCCGCTCGGCGCCGAGCAGGGGGTGGTTGAGCTGGGCGCCGCTGGCGGCCAGGCTGCGGATGACCTCGGTGATCTGCTCGCTGTAGGGGCGGGCCGCGGCCACCCGCTGCTGGGCCCGCACGATGCGGCTGGCGGCGATGAGCTCCATGGCCCGGGTGATCTTCTTGGTCGACTGGATGGAGCGGATCCGCCTCCGCAGGATGCGCTCCTTGCCGCCCGCCACGAGCCGCTACCCCTGGCTCCGGGCCGCCGCGTCCGCGGGTCGCTCCTCGCCCACGTGGAAGGCGGCCTTGAAGCCGTCGACCGCGGACTTCAGAGCGTCCTCATCGGGGAGGGCCCCCTTGGTGCGGATGGTCTCGAGAACGTCGGCGTGGCGGGTGCGCATGTACTCGATGAGCTCCCGCTCGAAGCGGCGGACGTGGGCCACGGGTATGTCGTCCAGGTAGCCACCGGTACCGGCGAAGATGGCGATCACCTGCTCCTCCACGGGCACGGGGGAGTTGAGGGACTGCTTGAGCAGCTCGGTCAGCCGGTAGCCCCGATCGAGCTGGGCCTGGGACACCTTGTCCAGCTCCGATCCGAAGGTGGCGAAGGCCTCCAGCTCCCGGAACTGGGCCAGGTCGATCTTGAGCGTGCCCGCCACCGTCTTCATGGCCTTGATCTGGGCGTTGCCCCCCACCCTGGACACCGAGATGCCCACGTCCACCGCCGGCCTCACCCCGGCGTTGAACAGGTCGGCCTGGAGGTAGATCTGGCCGTCGGTGATGGAGATGACGTTGGTGGGGATGTAGGCGGAGACGTCGCCGGCCTTGGTCTCGATCACGGGGAGGGCTGTGAGCGATCCCGCGCCCAGCTCGTCGCTGAGCTTGGCTGCGCGCTCCAGGAGCCGGCTGTGCAGGTAGAACACGTCGCCCGGGTAGGCCTCCCGGCCCGGGGGACGGCGCAGCAGGAGTGAGAGCTGGCGGTAGGCCTCGGCCTGCTTGGAGAGGTCGTCGTAGACGATGAGGGCGTGCTCGGCGTGCTCCATCCAGTGCTGACCCATGGCGCAGCCTGCATAGGGGGCCAGGTACTTGAAGGGGGCGGGGTCCGACGCCGGCGCGCTCACCACGACGGTGTACTCCATGGCGCCGAACTCCTCGAGCGTCGCCACCGTCTGGGCCACCGTCGAGCCCTTCTGGCCCACGGCCACATAGATGCACTTCACGCCCAGGCCGCGCTGGTTGATGATGGTGTCCACGGCGATGGTCGTCTTGCCCGTCTTGCGGTCGCCGATGATCAGCTCGCGCTGGCCCCGCCCCACCGGCGTCATGGAGTCGATGGCCTTGATCCCGGTCTGCAGGGGCTCGTGCACCTTCTGGCGGCCGATGATCCCGGGGGCCTGGACCTCCATGCGCCGGGTGGCGCCGGCGGGTATGGGGCCCCGGCCGTCGATGGGCTGCCCCAGGGCGTTGACGACCCTACCGAGCACGGCGTCGCCCACCGGGACGGAGAGGATGCGGCCCGTGGCCCGCACCGTCTGTCCCTCCTCGATGTGGGTGGCCTCGCCCAGGATGACCGCGCCAATCGACTCCTCGTCCAGGTTCAGGGCCAGGCCCAGCGTGCCCCCTTCGAACTCGAGCAGCTCGTTCACGGCCGCGCTGGGTAGGCCGGCGACCCGGGCGATGCCGTCGCCCACCTCGGTGATGCGGCCCACCTGCTGGGCGGCCAGGGCGGGAGTGAAGCCCTCGAGCCCCCGGCGGATGGCCTCGGCGATCGCACTGGAATCGAGGTTGAACGCGATCTCGGTCACTACAGCGACTCCTTCAGGACCTCGAGACGGTGTCTCACGGTGCCGTCGATGACGGTGTCGCCCACCTGGGCCACGATGCCACCCAGCACGCCGGGGTCGACCACGACCTTGACCGACACCCGCTTGCCCGTGGCCTTGCTCAGCGCCTCGGCCAGGCGCTGGCGCTGGTCGTCGGTCAGGGGTATGGCCGAGCGCACCTCGGCCACGGCCTCGGCCCGCTCCTCGGCCGCCCTGCGGACCAGGGTGTCGATGATGGCCGGGAGGTCGCGGGACCGCCCGGCGCCGACCACGAAGGACACCAGGGCGGTGGTGACGGGCGAGGCCCGGGGCCCGAGGAGCTCCTCCACTATGCGCTGGCGGCGCTCGATGGGGATGGCCTGGTCGGACAGCGTCGTCCTGAGCTCGTCGTTGGCCTCGAGGGTGCGGGCCACCCGGAAGAGCTCCTCCTCGACGGTCTCCAGCGACCCCTCCGCCTTGGCCACCTCGAAGAGGGCGGCCGCGTAGGCGTCGACCCGGTCGGTCACGTCCGCCCCGACCCCACCTGGGAGATGTAGCCCTCTATGAGGGCCATGTTGGTCTCACGGTCGAGGTTGCGCTCGACCACCTTCTCGGCCAGCTCGATCACCAGCCCCTTCACCGAGGCCTGCAGGTCGGCCAGGGCCTGCTGCTGGGCGGCCCGGATGTCCTCCTCGGATCGGCGGCGGAGCTCGGCCACCTCGGCCTCGGCCCTCTGGACGAGGTCGGCGCGCAGACGCTCGGCTGTCTGGCGCGACTCCTCGATGACCCGGTTGGCCTCACCCCTGGCGTCGGCCAGCTGGCGCTGGTAGTCGGCCAGGATGGCCTCGGCCTCGCTGCGCACCCTCTCGCCTTCGTCGAGGTCCCTGCGGATGCGGTTGGTCCGCTCCTCCATCATCTTCTTCACCGGCGGGAAGGCGAAGCGCACCAGCAGGTAGAACAGGATCACGAACGACAGCGTTCCCCACACCAGCTCGTTGGCCGCGGGCAGGATGGGGTTGGGCGCCTTCACGCACGTGTCGGCCTGCTGGCCCGTCTTGACGGCGTTCTCGACGCACTTGCTGACCTCGGTGGGCTTGTCCGCGAGGGCCACCCCGGGGTCGCCGACGAGCACGACGCCCGCCAGCGCCCCCCCGGCTATGAAGACCTTGGCGCGCATTGCCTCCCCCTACTTGAGCAGGAAAGTGAGAACGAAGCCGAAGAGGGCCAGAGCCTCGGTGAAGGCGATGCCCAGGAACATCGTCGTGCGCACCATGCCCGCGGCCTCGGGCTGGCGGGCCATGGCCGTGATGGCGTTGCCCACCACCAGGCCGATGCCGATGCCCGGGCCGATGGCCGCGCCGCCGTAGACGATCCCTGCGCCCACGGTCTTGAGGCCTGCCTGAAGCTCTCCTGGGTTCTGGGCTGCCAGAACGTGCAACACGGTTTGTCTCCTAGGGGTCGGGTTAGTGCTCGGTTTGTTGGGCCAGGCCGATGAACACGGCGGTCAGCATGGTGAAGATGAACGCCTGCAGGACCGACACCAGCACCTCGAAGCCGGTGAGGGCGACGAGGAGTGCCCCGGGGACGGCCGCGCCGACGATGGTCGCCCGGAACAGGGCGCCGGTCAGGATGGCGAAGGTCGCCAGCAGCAGGTGCCCGGCCAGCATGTTGGCGAAGAGCCGGACGGCCAGGGCGAAGGGGCGGACGAAGATGTCGGACACGAAGGCGATCAGGGCGAACAGGGGCCGCACCGCCACCGGGACACCGGGCGGGAACATGATCGACTTGAGGTAGCCCCAGGGCCCGTGCTTGCGGATGCCGACGGTGTTGTAGCTGACGAACACGACCAGGGCCAGGAAGAAGGGGATGGCCATGCGGGCGTTGGCCGGCATCTGCACGAGGGGGACGATCTCGAAGATGTTGCCCAGCAGGATGAAGCAGAACACCGTGGTGAGGAAGGGAGCCCAGAACAGCCCCTCGGTGCCCATGGTCTGCAGGATCACGCCGTTGTGTATGAAGTCCATGACCGACTCGGCCGCGTTCTGCACCCCGGTGGGCACGAGGCTGCCCCGCCTGCCGGCCATCCAGAAGAAGACGAAGGTGCCCACGGCGGCCATCCACATGATGAGCACGACCTTGTTCACCGCCAACGGCCCCGAGAAGAAGAGCGTCTTCCACTCGACGAGCCTGCTGAGGGGCGGGAACTCCAAGGCGAGCGTCACGGCTCAGAACCCCCTCTTGGCCGGCCTCATGGCCGGGAAGGCGAGTGAAGCGGACACGTGGCGGGCCTCCAGCACGAGCAGGCCCAGGTGGGTGACGGCCAGGGTCAGGGCCAGGGGGACCATGGCCAGCCAGGGCTGGCCCTCCACCCCGAAGAGCACGGCCGTGAGCAGGCCCAGACGCAGGACGTAGCCGCCCACGGCGGCCCCGCCCAGGGCCGCGGGCGAGATGCGGGCGGCCCGGGACAGCAGGGCGCCGGACAGAGCCAGGTTGGCGAAGGCCAGGCCGACGCCGAAGGCGGCCGACACGGCTCCCTTGCCGCCCCAGGCTGCGGCCGCCGCCCCGATCAGCACCGGTGCGACCAGGACCCCCCGGCGCAGGGCGTCGGTGGCGATCTCCCGCTCCAGGGGGCGGTCGGCCAGCGCCGCGGCCGGCTCGGCCGGGGGGAGCCCGCTGGCGAGGGTCACGAGCTGCCCGCTCCTCGGCCCCACGGCGCGGCCCGGTCGTGGGCCCGCATCTCGGCGTCGTAGGCGTACCAGAAGCGGGCGAACATGCCGGCCAGGCAGACGACGACCAGGACGATGGTGAACGCCGGCCCCGTGCCCAGGGCACCGTCGAGGAGGTGGCCGCCGAGGCCGAAGATGAGGGGGGTGACGACGAGCTCGAAGGCTCGGCTCAGGGCGTTGCCGAAGCCGTTGTAGAGCTCACGCTTCTCGCGGAGGTTGTCCACGGCGATCCCTGCCTTCGTCGAGGACCAGGCGGTCGGGCCCGGGCTCCCGATCGAGCTTGTGAAACATCGCGCAATCTACGATGAAATCTTTGGGGGAGGCAAATCCGTTTTTTCGGCTGCATAGAAGATGCCGGCGAGGAGGGGGACGAGGGCGACGAACGCGACCATATCGGCTCGTGGCCCCACTGCGAGCGGGCTGCGCGGCCCCGTCCGGGTCCTCAGGAACGCCCCGGCGAGGAAGCCCGCCGGCCCGACGCGTCGAGCCCGTCCAGGGCGATGACCTCGGCCAGGGTCTCGGGGGTGGCGTGGCGCCGGCGCACGCCGGGGTGGAAGTAGGTGTAGAGGGCCACCCCCAGCCCGGCCATGGCGAAGGGGATCACGGCGTTGCCGGTGTTGGCGAAGGTGGGGAACAGGACCAGCCCCGAGAGGATGGCGGTCCACAGCCACAGGATCACCACCGCCCGCCGGTGCCCGTGGCCCAGGCGCATGAGCCGGTGGTGGAGGTGGTCCTTGTCCGCCTCCGAGACCCGCCGGCGCCGGGCCGCCCGGCGCACCAGGGCGAAGGCGGTGTCGAGCATGGGCACGCCCAGGATGAAGAACGGTATGAACAGCGGGGCGAAGAAGAAGTAGGTCTGCCCGCTGAACTGGTCCGCGGTCCGGCCCCCCACGACCATGGTGGAAGCGGCCATGAGCAGTCCCAGGAGCATGGCCCCGGCGTCGCCCATCATGATGCGAGCCCCCGAGGGCCGGCCCAGGCCCCCCCGGCGGTGGAAGTTGTGGGGAAGGAACCCGAGGCACACCCCGCAGGTGATGATCGCCAGCAGAGGGCCCACGTTGCCCGCGCTCAGGAGCCCGACGTTGCCCAGCCGGTTGCCGTAGACGAAGAAGGCGCCGGCGGCGATGGCCACGATCCCGGCGGCCAGACCGTCGAGGCCGTCGATGAGGTTCACGGCGTTGGCCATGCCTGCCACCCAGAGCACCGTGAGCAGGGGCACCAGGTCGGGGGACAGGACGATGAAGTCCGCGAAGGGGACGCGGAAGTAGAACATGGTGACGCCCAGGAAGTAGAGGATGCTGGCGGCCAGGACCTGCCCGGCCAGCTTGGCCGGGGCCGACACCTCCTTGAGGTCGTCGGCCAGGCCCACGGCGAATATGACCCCCGCGCCCAGCACCACACCCAGGGGCTCGGAGGATCCGTCGAACACGGGCCTGAACTGGCCCACCTGGGAGGCCACCCCCATGGCCAGCAGGAAGCCCGCGAACATGGCCAGCCCGCCCGCGGTGGGCATGGGCGCCTCGTGCACCCGCCGCTCGTCGGGAAGCACCACGGCGCCGACCCGGATGGCGCCCCGCCTGACCGCGAAGGTCAGCAGGTAGGTGGACAGGGCGGCGACGGCGAGCACCACCCCGTAGGCGAGCATCGGCTCAGAGGTCCGAGTACGGAGTGAACTTCGAGCACAGCACGGCCACCTCCTCGCGGATGGCCGTCAGGTCGCGGGCGTCGCCCCCTCCCCCGCCGCCGCCCGCCCCCAGGGCCCGGCCCATGAGCGAGGCGATGGCCCCCATGTCCTGCTCCTTCATCCCCGCGGTCGTGACCGCGGCTGTGCCCAGGCGCAGCCCGCTGCAGACGAAGGGCGAACGTGGGTCGTTGGGTATCTGGTTCTTGTTCAGGGTGATGCCGGCCCGGTCGAGGGTCTCCTGGGCCTGCTTCCCGGTGAGCTCGGCGTCGAAGGTGCGCAGGTCGATGAGGATGAGGTGGTTGTCGGTGCCTCCCGACACCAGGCGGAAGCCCTCCTCGGCCAGAGCCCCGGCCAGGGCCCTGGCGTTGCTCACTATTTGGGCCGCGTAGTCCCGGAAGGAGGGCTGGCCCGCCTCCCGGAAGGCGACGGCCTTGGCCGCGATCACGTGCTCCAGGGGCCCTCCCTGCAACCCGGGGAAGACGGCTTTGTCGATGGCCGCGGCGCACCCCGCCGTGGACAGGATGCAACCACCCCGGGGACCCCGGAGGGTCTTGTGGGTGGTGAGGGTGACCACGTCGGAGTGGGGGACCGGGTCGGGGTGGACGCCGCCGGCGACGAGCCCGGCGATGTGGGCGGCGTCGAACACGAAGAGGGCGCCGATCTCGTCGGCGATGGCCCGGAAGGGCTCGGGGTCTATGAGGCGGGGATAAGCCGTGGCCCCGGCCACGATCATCTTGGGCCGCTCGCGCCGGGCCACATCCCTCACCTGGTCGAAGTCGATGCGCTCGTCGCTGTCGGTGACCCCGTAGGAGACGAAGCGGTAGAGGCGGCCGCTGGCGTTCACGGGCGAGCCGTGGGTGAGGTGGCCGCCCTGATCCAGGCGCATGCCCAGCACCGTGTCCCCGGGCTCCAGCAGCCCCAGGTACACGGCCAGGTTGGCGTTGGCCCCGGCGTGGGGCTGCACGTTGGCGTGCTCGGCGCCGAAGAGGGCCTTGGCCCGCTCCCGGGCCAGGTTCTCGACCTCGTCGATGACGTAGTTGCCGCCGTAGTAGCGCTTGCCCGGATAGCCCTCCGAGTACTTGTTGGTCAGGACCGAGCCGGTGGCGGCCAGCACCGCGGGCGAGGTGAAGTTCTCCGAGGCGATGAGCTGGATGGTCGTGTTCTGGCGTTCCAGCTCCCGGTCGATGATGGCGAACAGCTCGGGGTCCTCGTCGCGCCAGTCGCCTTCTCGTCGGCTCCACGTCATGCCCGTCGCTCCTGCTCCAGGATCTGCTCGATCCGGCTGCTGTGTCGCCCGCCCAGGAACGAGGTCGTCAGCCACAGCTGCAGGATCTCGTCGGCCAGCTCGAAGGCAACGATACGACCGCCCATGGCCAGCACGTTGGCATCGTTGTGCTGGCGGGACAGGCGGGCGGTGTAGAGGTCGTTGCAGAGGGCCGCCCTCACACCCTTCACCTTGTTGGCCGCGATCTGCTCGCCCTGGCCGCTGCCCCCCAGCACTATGCCCCTCTCCGCCCCCCCTCGGACCACCACGGCCCCCACGGCGAAGCAGATCGGGGGGTAGTCGACCGGTTCCTCGCTGTGGGTCCCCAGGTCCTCCACCTCGTGGCCCAGGTCCTTCAGGGTGACGACGAAGTGCTCCTTGAGCCGGTAGCCGGCGTGGTCGGACCCGATGGCGACCCGCACGGTCACGCC
>VAXP01000143.1:23762-24243 GCA_005884125.1 Actinomycetota bacterium
ACGATCGGGCGATTCTACCGAGCGGTTCGACGGAGCCGACGGTGAGAGGTCAACCGGGCACGCCTCCGACAGCGGGCCGGCCCCTAGTCTCCAGGCCGTGACGCCGGTCCACCCGCCCGCCTCGTGAGCGCACGGGTCGATCCCCGCGCCCCGGTGGTCGTGGGCGTGGCCCAGAGCGTGCGCCACCCCGAGGCGGGCGACGAGCTGACCGAGCTCCCCGAACCGGCGACCATGATGGTCGAGGCCCTGCGCCTGGCGGGCCAGGATTCGGGGGCGGGCGACCGCCTGCTGCGGGCCGCCGACTCGGTGCGCGTCGTCGACACTCTGTCATGGCGCTACCGCGACACACCCGGCCTGGTGGCCGAGGGCGTGGGCGCCGACCCCAGGCAGCGGCTGCGGTCCACGGCCGGGGGCAACAGCCCCCAGATGCTGATGAACGACGCGGCCGCGGCCATCGCCCGGGGAGAGCTGGACGTCGTGC
>VAXP01000143.1:24380-35676 GCA_005884125.1 Actinomycetota bacterium
CAGGAGATGGCCCGCTCCCTGCTCATGCCCACCCAGGTCTACCCCGTGTTCGAGAACGCCATCAGGGCGGCCGCCGCGGAGTCGGTGGGCCAGCACCAGGAGAAGATCTCCCGCCTGTGGTCCCGCTTCTCCGAGGTGGCCTCGCACAACCCGGCGGCCTGGTCGCCCGTGGCCCGCACCCCCGAGGAGATCCGCACCGCCTCGGCCGACAACAGGATGATCGGGTTCCCGTACCTGAAGCTCATGAACGCCAACATCCAGACCGACCAGGCCGCCGCCCTGATCGTGTGCTCGGTCGAGGCCGCCAGGTCGGCGGGGGTGCCCGAGGAGCGCTGGGTGTTCGTGCACGCGGGCGCCGACGGCCACGACCACTGGTTCGTCTCCGAGCGCGCCGATCTGCGCTCCTCCCCCGCCCTGGGCGCCTGCGGTCGGGCCGTGTTCGAGATGTCGGGCACCACCGTGGCCGACATCGCCCACGTCGACCTCTACTCGTGCTTCCCTTCGGCCGTGCAGGTGGGCGCAGCTGAGCTGGGCCTGGACCTGCACGAGGCCGACCGCCCCCTCACGGTCACCGGCGGGCTCACGTTCGCGGGAGGACCGGGCAACAACTACGTCACCCACTCCATCGCCGCCATGGCCCAGGTGCTGAGGGCCGATCCCGGATCGCGGGGCCTGGTAACGGCGCTGGGCTGGTACATGACCAAGCACAGCGTGGCCCTGTACAGCACGGCCCCGCCCGCCGGCGAGTTCCGCTGGCGGTCGGTCCAGGACGAGGTCGACCGCCTTCCCGGCCGGGAGCCGGTGGCCGAGCACGACGGCCCCGCCGCCGTCGAGGCCTACACGGTGATGCACGAGCGCGACGGCTCACCCGTGCTCGGCATCGTCGCCTGCCTGCTCCCCGACGGCCGCCGCTGCTGGGCCAACGTGCACGACGGCGATGTGCTGGCGGAGATGACGACCGCGGAATGGGTGGGACGCGACGTGACCGTGCGCCCCGGAGGTGGGCTGGAGGCGGCCTGAGGCCCTAGCCCCGGGCCGCGGCCACCACGTCGGCCCAGGGGATGCGGCCGTCGCGCAGCAGGCGGGGCTCGAGCCCGGTGCAGTCGACCACGGTGGAGGGCGTCCCCACACAGGGGCCGGCGTCGAGGACGAGACCCACGGCGTCGCCGAAGGTCAGGGCCACCTCGGCCGCGGTGGTGAGGGGAGCCTGGCCGTGGAGGTTGGCGCTGGTGGTGGCCAGGGGGCCGGCCCGCCGACACACCTCCCGGGGCACGCCGTGATCGGGGCAGCGCAGGCCCACGGTCGCCTCGTCGGCGCCCAGGTCGGCCTGGACGTCGGGGCGGCGGGGCAGGACCAGGGTGAGGGCGCCGGGCCAGAACCGGTCCATGAGGCGGTCGGCCACCTCGGTCAACCCGATCACCAGGGACAGGGCCTGCTCGCGGTCGGCCACCAGCACGGGCAGGTCGACCCGGCGGGGCCGGCGCTTGGCCGCGTAGATGCGGTCGCTGGCTCCCGTGTGGAAGGGGTCGGCGGCCAGCCCGTACACCGTGTCGGTGGGGAGGGCCACGAGCCGGCCCGCCTTCAGGGCCCGGGCCGCCTCCTCCACCGCCTCGGCGGGTGGCGGATCCCCCAGCGCGGATATCACCCTGGGCCCCCTCACCTTCTCGCCACCAGGACTCGCAGGCGGCGGGCCAGGTCGGGGCGCACCTCCACCTCCCCGAAGCCCTCCGACCGGGCCCGGGCGGCGGCGGCGTCGGCCTGGTGGGGTGCGACCTCGATCACGGCCGTCCCCGGCTCCCCCAGCCAGGCCGGCGCGCCTTTGAGGATGGCGGCGACGGCCTCCAGCCCGGTGGGCCCGGCCACCAGCGCCCCCCGGGGCTCCCAGCAGGCCACTTCCGGGGGCAGGGCGGGCACCTCGCCCTCGGACACGTAAGGGGGGTTGGCCACGATCAGGTCGATGCCTCCCCGAAGGCGGCCGGGGAGCGCATCGAACCAGGAGCCGGCGGCCAGCGTGACGCGGGTGGCGGCCCATCCCCCCAGCCCGGCCAGGTTGGCCCTGGCCACCGCCAGCGCCTCCTCCGACAGGTCGGTGGCCCACACCTGGATCCCGGGCGCCTCGGCCGCCAGGGACAGGGCGATGGCCCCCGAACCCGTCCCCAGGTCGGCCGCGGTCACGGCCGGCCCCGGTTGGTGGGCCCGGAGGCGGGCCACCTCGCCCAGGGCCACCTCGACCACCTGCTCGGTCTCGGGCCTGGGGATGAGGACCCTGGGGTCGACCAGCAGATCGAGGGAACGGAAGCCCCACCGGCCCACCACGTACTGAAGGGGCTCGCCCGCCCTGCGCCGCTCCACCATGGCTTCCAGGTGCGCTACGGCAACGGCGGGGGCCGGCTCGTCGAGCACCGAGAAGAGCTCGGACCCGTCGGCGCCGGCCGCCCGCTCCACCATGCGGCGGGCGTCGGACTCCGAACCGATTCGACCTGAGGCGCGGGCCAGGAGCACGCGCCAGGTGACCGTGCTCAGCTCGCCCCCAAGAGCTGGCGGGACCGCTCCGCCGCCACCAGGGCGTCGTTCAGCTCGTCCAGCTCCCCCATCAGCACCTTGTCCAGCTTGTACAGGGTCAGGTTGATGCGGTGGTCGGTGACCCGGTTCTCCTTGAAGTTGTAGGTCCGGATCTTCTCCGACCGCCCGCCTCCCCCCACCTGGCTGCGGCGCTGCTGGGACAGCTCGGCCGACTGACGGTCCTGCTCCGCCTTGAGGAGGCGGGCCCGCAGCACCTGGAGGGCCTTGGCCCGGTTCTGGATCTGGCTCTTCTCGTCCTGCATGGCCACCACGATCCCGGTGGGCAGGTGGGTGATGCGCACGGCCGAGTCCGTCGTGTTCACCGACTGGCCCCCCGGGCCCGTCGAGCGGTAGACGTCGACCTTCAGGTCCTTGTCGTCCAGGTCGACCTCGATCTCCGCGGCCTCGGGGAGAACGGTCACGGTGGCCGAGGACGTATGGATGCGACCCTGGGACTCGGTGGCGGGGACCCGCTGGACCCGGTGCGGTCCGCCCTCGTGCTTCATGCGGCTCCAGACGCCTTCCCCCTTGACCAGGAAGGTCACCTCGTTGAAGCCGCCCATGGGAGAGGGGTCGGACCCCAGGACCTCGAGCTTCCAGCCCATGCGCTCGGCGTAGCGGGAGTACATCTCGAACAGGTCCTTGGCGAAGAGGTTGGCCTCCTCGCCCCCCTCGGCGCCCCTGATCTCCACGATCACGTTCTTGTCGTCGTTGGGGTCGCGGGGCAGCAGCAGCACCCTCAGCTCGTCGGCCAGCCTGGCCATGGCCGCCTCGGCGTCGTCGATCTCGGCCCGTAGCATCTCGCGGTCGTCGGCCGAGGCGTCGTGGAGCATCTCCCTGGCCGCGCCCAGGTCCTCGGCCGCCCGCTCGTACTCGTGGTAGGCGCCCACGATGAGCTCGAGGTCCTTGTGGCGCTTGGAGGCGGCGCGTAGGGCGCGCTGGTCGGAGAGCACGCGGGGGTCGCCCAGGCTGGCGATGACATCCTCGTGCTCCCGGGCCAGCTCGGCGAGGCGGTCGAGGACCGGACGGTCCAGCACTGGTAGTCAGGGTAGCGACGGTTCCGGCCGCTCCCGCCCCATGCCCCGCCAGCCGGCGGGAACGGTGCGCAGCACGGCGGGCTGGGCCAGGGCGGCGGCCAGGGCCCGGGTGACGGCGTGGTCGTCGCCCGCAGGCACCAGGAGCACGAGCCGGGCCGGACCGGCCCGGCCCCAGGGGTGCTCGGTCCAGGGCGCGGGCGCCAGGGCCCCGGCCCGGGCCGCCGCCCGCACGTCGGCGGCCAGGGGGACGAGGTCGGGGTCGATGCCCGTCGAGCACACGACCACCACCGCATCGCCGTCCTCGTCGACGCCCCACGCCGGAGCGGGGGCCCGGCTGCGCAGGTCTGCCCTGACCACGGTCGAGGAGACGGGTGCCAGGCGCCGGGCGCCGGCCAGTGCCGGGTCAGCGAGCACCGCGGCCCTGAGCCAGCGCTCCGGGCTGAGCAGGTTGGCGGGGTGGCTGGCCGCGCCCACCACCCGGAGCCGTCGCACCTCGGCCACCGCCGCGGCCAGGGACTCGAGCGGGGAGCGGTCCCCGTGGACCAGGCGCTGGGCTTCGCGATCGTGCTTGCCCACGCCCACCTCCAGCCAGGCCTCGGGACCCTTCACCGCCACGCGGGCCACCTCCAGCCCCAGCACCTCGCCGGCCAGCACGCCGTGCTCGGCCACGGGCTCGGCCCCGGCGGCGCTGAGCACGTCGAGCAGGGCCAGGGCCGCGGCCGGCACCGCGGCCTCGGGCGGGACGGGGATGGGCGATGCCGGGCGCACGGGCCGTCCCCCCGCGTCCCAGACCGACGGGGGAACGGCGAACTCGACGGCCCGCCGGGCCACGTCGCCCGAGGCGCGCGACACGAGGAGGTGGAGGTCTTCCACGCCGGCCCGCCCGGCCCAGGCGGATCCATCCCCGCCGGCCCGAGCGGAGGGTCGCACCCCCGGGGAAGGAGCCGCTGCTGGCGCCTTCGCCCGCGTCTTTACCCCAGGCCTGGCCCACCAGGGCCCGCAGCTTGGCGTCGAGGAGAGCCTGGCGGCGGGCGCCGTCGCTGGGCTGGACCGGGCCCATGGCCGGTCGGGAGCTCGGCGCCCCGGCTACCTCGCCTTGCGCTTGGCCCCGCGGGCGCCGTAGCGGCGCTCGAAGCGCTCGACCCGTCCGCCCGTGTCCACCAGCTTCTGCTTGCCCGTGTAGAAGGGGTGGCACTCGTTGCACAGCTCGACGTGGAGGTCCGCCTTGGTCGAGCGGGTCGTGAAGGTGTTGCCGCACGAGCAGCGCACGCTCGCCTCCACGTAGTGGGGATGGATCTCGGGTTTCACGTCTGCCTCCTGGCTCCGGAGCCTCTACACGGGGACGGGTGTCTTGGCGATCTCCGCCAGGAACTCGTCGTTGCTCTTGGTCGACTTGATCTTGTCCATCAGCAGCTCCAGGCCGGCGGCGGCGTTGCCCTCGCTCCCGAGGGCGTTGAGGACCCGGCGCAGCTTCCACACCTGCTGGAGCTGGGATCGGTCGAACAGCAGCTCCTCGTGACGGGTCGAGCTGGCGTTCACGTCGAGCGCGGGGTAGATGCGGCGCTCGGCCAGACGGCGGTCGAGCCGCAGCTCCATGTTGCCGGTGCCCTTGAACTCCTCGAAGATGACCTCGTCCATCCTTGAGCCGGTCTCCACCAGGGCGGTGGCGAGGATGGTCAACGAACCACCCTCCTCTATATTCCTGGCCGACCCGAAGAACTTCTTGGGCGGGTACAGGGCGCCGGAGTCCACGCCTCCGGACATGATTCGTCCGGTGGCCGGCTGGGCCAGGTTGTAGGCCCGGGCCAGGCGGGTGATGCCGTCCAGGATGATCACCACGTCCTTGCCCACCTCGACCAGACGCCTGGCCCGCTCGATGGCCAGCTCGGCCACCATGGTGTGCTCGTCGGAGGGCCGGTCGAAGGTGGAGGCGATGACCTCTCCCTTCACCGAGCGGCGCCAGTCGGTCGCCTCCTCCGGCCGCTCGTCCACGAGCAGGACCATGAGGTGCACCTCGGGGTTGTTGGCCTCCATCGAGTGGGCGATCTGCTTGAGCACGGTCGTCTTGCCTGCCTTGGGAGGCGAGACGATCATCCCCCTCTGGCCCTTGCCGATGGGTGCCACCAGGTCCACGATGCGGGCGGTCACGTTGGCCGCGTCGCCCGGGACCTCGAGGCGCATCTTCGAGTCGGGGAACAGCGGGGTGAGGTCCTCGAAGCGGGGGCGCTGCCTGGCCTCGTCGGGGGTCAGCCCGCTCACGTTGTCGATGCGCAGGAGGGCCGGGTACTTCTCGTTGCTGCTGGCCGGCCTGCTGGCTCCCTCCACGTAGTCGCCCTTGCGCAGGGCGAAGCGCCGCACCTGGCTGATGGACACGTAGATGTCTCGGGGGCTGGGAAGGAAGCCGCTGGTCCGCAGGAACCCGAAGCCCTCGTCACGGAGGTCGAGGAAGCCCTGCACGGCCACGGGCTCGCCCTGGAACTGGACGTCCTGTCCCTGGCCCTGCAGGTCGCGCTCGCTCCGGTCCCGGTCCCGGTCCCGGCCCCGACGCCGGCGTCCCCGGCGGTTCCCGGCCTCGCCCGAGGCCCCCTCGTAGCTTCTGGGCCCCCGATCGGAGCGCTCGCCGTTGCGAGCCCGGTCCTCCCCGCCGCCCCGTTGCCCGGGTGGCGCCGAGGATCCGCCGCCGGCTGGGCCCGAGCGCACCGCGTCGGTGGCCGGCTTGGATTCGGCTTCGGTGCTGTCGGTTCCGGCCCGGGCGCGGGAAGGGTCGTCGGAGCCCGCGGCGGTGGCACCGGAGTCATCCGTGCCCTCTGCCTTGGCCGGCGGACCCGTCCCGTCCCCGTCGGGCTGGGTCGTGACCTCGGTCCCGGCCGGTTCCGACGCTCGCGCCCGAGTGGTCCGGCCCCGGCGGGGCTTGGCTGCGGCCTCGCCCGACGGGCCCGACCCGTTGGATTCCGGGTCGCCTACGTCAACGCCCGTAGCCCGAAGGATGTTGTCGACGAGGTCTGCCTTCTTCGTCCGAGCCCCAGGCTTGAGCCCCATGGCGTCGGCGATGGCGTGAAGCTCGTCGCGCTCCTTGTTCTCCAGTACGGAGCGCTCGAGCTGCTGCTCACCGCTCATCGTGCACCTCACTTGCTTCGTGGTCGGGTTTGGCTCGTCGATGGCTCGGGAGATCGTTCATCCGTCCATCCGGCGCGCCCAGCGCCGTCGCTGACCGCCCCGAGACCCGCGCACGCGGTCTACGGGGTGGAGAGCAGGCGCCACGTGACTGAGGGACGAGAAGCGACCACTCGCCCGGAGATGGGTTCAGGGGAGTCGGCCAGGCCAGTACGCTGTGAGGCGTGAACCGGACTCGGTAACGCCCCCCCTGTCGCCAGCAGCCGGACGGTCCTCCGGTTGAGGAGCCTGCGCCCGATGCGACAAGCGATGTCCTCTACATGGTAGTCCGTCGAAACTCGAAGCGGCAACCAACGACGGCGCAGGGTCCGATGCCGGGGTCCGGGCCCGCCCTGGCCCCGGCCCGGGGGTCGCCCCTGCTCTACACCCCCAACTCGGCCCGGATGGCCCCGTAGTCGGCGTCGACGGGCCTGGGCACCGGGATCTGGCTGATGGCGACGTCTGGGTCCTTGAGGCCGTGGCCAGTGAGCACACACACCACGGTGGCGTTCTCCGGGGCTCCCAGCTTGATGAGGCCGGCCACCGACGCGGCCGAGGCCGGCTCGCAGAAGACCGACTCGGCGGTTGCGACAAATCGGTAGGCGGCCAGGATCTCCTCGTCGGTGACGGCCTGGATGGCCCCGCCCGACTCCGTGGCGGCCGCGGTGGCGCCGTACCAGGACGCGGGGTTGCCGATGCGAATGGCGGTGGCGACCGTCTCCGGGCTCTCGATGGGATGGCCGGCGACGATGGGCGCCGCCCCCGCGGCCTGGAACCCGAGCATGCGGGGCAGGCGGCTCGACCTCCCCGCCGCTCGGTACTCGCAGTAGCCCTTCCAGTAAGCGGTGATGTTGCCGGCGTTGCCCACGGGCACGACGTGCAGCTCGGGGGCGTCGCCCAGGGCGTCGCATATCTCGAAGGCCGCCGTCTTCTGCCCCTCGATCCTGTCGGGGTTGATGGAGTTGACCACCGTCACAGGGGCCCGTTGACCGAGCTCGCGCACGATGGCCAGGGCCTCGTCGAAGTTCCCCCGGACCTGGAGGACCTTGGCCCCGTGGATCAGGGCCTGGGCCAGCTTGCCCAGGGCGATGTGCCCCTCCGGGATGAGGACGGCGCAGGTGATCCCCGCCCGCGCCGCGTAGGCCGCGGCCGAGGCCGAGGTGTTGCCTGTCGACGCGCACACCACCGCCTTGGCCCCCGACTCGACGGCCTTGGATATGGCGACGGTCATGCCCCGGTCCTTGAACGAGCCCGTGGGGTTGGCGCCCTCGAGCTTGAGCCAGACGCGGGCGCCCACCCGCTCCGACAGACGGGGCGCCTCGAGCAGCGGCGTGCCTCCCTCCTGCAAGCTCACCACCGGCGTCGCAGGGCCGACGGGGAGGAAGCTGCGGTACTCCTCGATCACGCCTCGCCAGGCCGGGCCGGGCACGCCGGCCTACTCCGGCCCGATCACCCGCAGGACCGTCCCCACCCGCTCGACCACGTCGAGGTGACGCAGCTCGTGAAGGCTGGTCTGCACGTCCCGCTCCCGGGCGGTGTGGGTGATGAAGATGAGCTGGGCCTCCTCGCCCATGCCGACCTGCTCCATGGAGCGGATCGACACGCCGTGGTCGGCGAACACCGTGCCTATGGCCGCCAGAACGCCGGGCTGGTCGAGCACCTCAATGCTCAGGTAGTACTGCGAGCTGAGCTCGTCGATGGGGCAGACCCGGGCCCGGGACAGCGCCACCGACCGCCCCGCCCCTCCGGCCCTCAGGTTGTGGGCCGCATCGATGAGGTCACCCAGAACGGCGCTGGCCGTCGGCATCCCCCCCGCACCCCGGCCGTACAGCATGAGCTCGCCCACGGCCTCGCCCTCGATGAAAACGGCATTGAACGAGTCGCGCACGGCGGCCAGGGGATGGGTGCTCGGGATCATGGCCGGGTGCACCCGGACAGCCACGCGGTCGTCGACCAGCTCGGCCACGGCCAGCAGCTTCACCACGTAGCCGAGCCTCGAGGCGAAGGCGATGTCCACCGCCGTCACCCCGGCGATGCCCTCGCGGTAGACGTCGCCCGCCACCACGTGGCGGCCGAAGGCGATGGTCGCGAGGATGGCGGCCTTGGCCCCGGCGTCGAATCCCTCGACGTCCGCGGTCGGATCCCGCTCCGCGTAGCCGAGGCTCTGGGCCTCGGCCAGGGCTTCTGTATAGCTGGCGCCCTCCTCGCTCATGCGGGTCAGGATGTAGTTGGTCGTGCCGTTCACGATCCCCATCACCCGACGGATGCGCTCACCGGCGAGCGACTCCCTCAGGGGGCGAATAAGGGGGATGCCGCCCGCCACCGAGGCCTCGTAGAGGAGGTCCAACCCGGCCGCGGCAGCCGCCTCGAACAGCTCGCCCCCGACGTTGGCCAGAAGCTCCTTGTTGGCCGTCACCACGGGCTTGCCCGCCTTGAGGGCCTGGAGAATGAGCATGCGGGCCGGCTCGATCCCACCGATGACCTCGACCACGACCTCGATGCCGGGGTCGGACACGACGGCCTCGGCGTCGTGGGTGAGGGTCCCTTCGGGCAGCTGGACGGCCCGTTCCTTGGCCACGTTGCGCACGGCTACGCGGCCCACCTCGAGCCTCACGCCGGTCCTGGAAGCGATGACGTCCGCGTCCCGGGTGATCAGCTCGACCAGGGCGGCTCCCACGTTGCCGCACCCCAGGACACCGACTCTCACCGGTGCGTTCCCCACCCGTCCCACGGTAGTGCTCACTGGTCGAGCAGGAGCAGATCTTGAAAGGTCTCTCGCCTGACCACGACGCGGGCTCGGCCGTCGCTGACGAACAACACGGCCGGTCGAGGAGACTTGTTGTAGGTCGATGCCATGGAATGGCCGTAGGCACCGGTGACGGGTGTGGCCAGGACATCCCCGACGGTCAGGTCCTCGGGCACGTGGGCGTCGCGCACGATCACGTCGCCCGACTCGCAGTGCTTGCCCACCACGGTGACGACCCGGGCCCGCTCGGCCAACGTGGCGCGGGGAAGGAAGGCCTCGTAGCCGCTCCCGTACAGCACGGGGCGGGGGTTGTCGCTCATCCCACCGTCGACCGAGACGTAGGTCCGTATGCCCGGCAGCTGCTTGATCGTGCCCACCCGGTACAAGGTGACCGCGGCGGTGGCGACGATCGCCCGACCCGGCTCGGCCGTCAGGCGGACGCGCTCCGCTATGCCGTTCTCCTCGCACGCGGCCCGGACCGCGGCGGCCCACTCGGCGATGGACGGCGCCCCCTCCCCCTCCACATAGGCGACGCCGAGGCCGCCCCCCACATTGAGCTCGGGCAGGCCCGCGGCCAGGACGAAGGGGGCGAGCGCCTCGACCTCCTTGACGAAGGAAGTGGTCACGAACACCTGGCTGCCGATGTGAGCGTGGATCCCCACCAGCTCGAGGCCGGGCAGGCGGCGGACCCGCTCCAAGGCCTCAGCGGCTGCGCCTGAGGCCAGGCCGAACCCGAACTTGGAGTCGGCCTGACCGGTCATCACGTACTCATGGGTATGGGCGACGACGCCCGGTGTGACCCGAACCAGCACGGGCTGGCGGGCGGATCTGGCCGCGGAGCCGGTCGTCGGGCAGGGCGCCTCCCCGCACAATCGCTCCAGGCGGTCGATCTCGTCGAAGGAGTCGATCACGATCCGGCCCACTCCAGCCTCGATCGCCGTGGCCAGCTCGGCCTGGGACTTGTTGTTGCCGTGCAGCACCAGCCGGTGGGCGGGGACACCCGCGGCCATGGCCACGTGCAGCTCGCCCCCCGTGCTCACATCGATGCACATGCCCTCCTCGTGGGCGAGCGCGGCCATGGCGCGACACAGGAAGGCCTTGGAGGCATAGGCGACGTCCCCACCCCATGCCCCAACCGCCTCGCGACATCGGGCCCGGATGTGGTCCTCGTCGTAGACGAACAGAGGTGTCCCGTGCTCTTCGGCCAGATCGAGCACATCGACGCCGCCCAGGGACAGGCGTCCGTCGCCTGCGATCGACGCGGTGAGGGGGAGGAGTGAGCGGGGAAGGGGCGGAATGTGACCGACGCTACCGAACCCGCGGGAGGCGGCCCGGGCTCGCAACGTTTCTCGAAGCTTGCGTCGCGACCATGCCTCGCTCTGTGAATCGCACAGGAATCCCGGAGGTTCCCCCATAATGAGAGTTCTCTCAAAAGCAGCGCGGACCGCCACTCGCCCAGGCCGCATTCGGCGCATCCTGGCCGGAACCGTGGGCGCGGCTGTGGCGGCGGTGGCCCTGCCTCTGATGTCAGCTCCGTCCGCCCACGCGGTTACCGCGGTGGGGCCGACGGCCGCCTTCGGCGCCGGCAACACCGTCATCCCGCAGTGGTACTCCGACTCCACCGGCCTGCGCCTGCAGCCCTGCCTGGTGGCCACGGCGGTGTGCTTCCAGGTCCCCGGCCTGCCCCCTGGGGCGGCCGGGTTCGCCGCTCCCAACGGCGAGGCCTTCTACTGGGTCGCCTTCGGCAACCTGAACACCGCCGGCCACCTGGGCACGGTGGCCGCCTCCCAGCTCACCA